>JBEBVW010000001.1:0-65692 GCA_040392565.1 Aeromicrobium sp.
GGTACTAAGTGACTCGTCAGCGGTACTAAGTGACTCCTCAGCGGGGGGAGGTGGGAGGATGCCGGAATGACTAGTGAGCGGCCAGTCGGTGGGGCGTGGCGGATGTGGCGCGCTGGGGGAGTGGACTACCTCGTCAAGCCATCGCTGCTGGTCATGGGGGCCATTTTGGTGGCGGTGTTCGCCGAGCGATTTGATGGCCGCACGACCAATCCGGTGGTGCTCGCGATTGGCTTCGTCGTCGGGCTGTACGTGTCTGTGCTGCTGCACGAGATCGCCCATGTGATCGCTGCCCGCAGATTTGGGCTGCACGTCCGGTCGGTCACGCTCCACCTCATGGGCGGCGAGACCGCTATCGAGGGCGACAGCCGGACACCGGCTCAAGAACTCGTTACAGCCGGCGTTGGTCCTTTTGCCTCCTTTGCAATCGCCTTGGTGTGCCGCTGGCTCGAAGGCCCCACGAGTGGTTCGGCCGCCGACCTGCTCTGGACCATCGGCACCGTCAACTTGTTCGTCGCAGTTTTCAATCTGCTTCCAGCGCTGCCGCTTGACGGGGGTCGCGTCCTGCGCGCCATCATTTGGGCGACCACTGGCAACGAGGCAGTCGGTATCAAGGTCGCTGCCTGGATCGGTCGAGCATTGGCCGTCGTGATGGTGATCGGCTTCGGCATCGCAGCACTCAACGACGCAGTTGCGTTGGTCCACCTGGCGATCGCCGTCCTTCTGGCAGTTTTCATCTGGATGGGTGCCGCCGGCCATCTGCGCCACGCCGATCGCGCCAGCCGGGTCAATCGGTTATACGCCCGGGAGTTGGCCCATGAGGGTGAAGTGACCTCCGATGCCTTGTCCCTAGACGCTGACCTACACGGCATCCTGCTGCTTCGCGAGATCGCTGCTCGCCCGGCCGACGTGTATGCGGTCAAGGAACCAGACGGTACGGTCGTCGGCGTGCTGACGCTCGACGATATTGACCAGGCCTATCGCGCACATCGGTCAGGGGAGACTCACTGATGCGGTTGTGGCAGGAAGGCGAATGGGTCCGACTGACCGACGCCAAGGGACGCCGACACAACTTCTCGCTGAAGGCAGGTGCTGAGTTCTCGACCAAAAAGGGTCAGATCCGTCACGACGACATCTTAGGTCGTCCCGAGGGCATCATCATTCAGTCGTCCCTGGGCGGGGATTACCAAGTCTTCCGTCCGCTGCTACATGAATACGTCGTCTCGATGCCGCGCGGCGCAGCGATTGTGTATCCGAAGGACGCCGGCCAGATCCTGATGTGGGCCGATATCGCTCCGGGCCTCACTGTGGTCGAAGCCGGCGCAGGGTCCGGCAGCCTTTCGGCCTACCTGCTGCGAGCGTTGGGTCCCGACGGCTACTTGGGTTCCTACGAGATCCGCGAGGACTTCGCCGAGAAGGCGCGAGAGAATGTGGCCCAATCGCTCGGTGCGATCCCCGACACCTGGCATCTGAAACTCGGCGATCTGCGCGAAGCGGTGACCGAAACTGAAATCGATCGACTGATCCTGGACATGGTCGATCCGTGGACGTGCATCCCGCTAGCCATGGAACGTGTGGTTCCCGGCGGCATAATCTGCGCCTATGTCGCCACCACGACGCAGCTATCCCGATTCGTCGAGACGCTCCGGGAAACCGGTGGATTCACCGAGCCGAGTGCGTTTGAGACTTTGCAGCGCGACTGGCATCTACAGGGCCTCGCCGTTCGTCCCCAGCACAAGATGAACGGCCACACGGCGTACCTCGCAATTGCTCGCCGGATGGCCCCGGGCGAACACACCCTCGAGCGTTATCGACGTCCAGCCCCAGGCGCCTACGGACCGGACTATCTGGGACCGCGACCGTTCGGATGGGTCGATCCTGACGAACAGGTCGACACAACTGTGTAGTTCATCACGCAATGACCGCGACAGGTGACCACTGGCCGTATAGGGTCGAAATCACCGAGCGGGAGGTGTGGCGATGAGTGACAGCACCGGAAATCCGGAGCATGAAGCGGCCTACTTGCGCGCGGAGGTAGAACACCTCCGCCGACGACTCGGGACCGAGGGTGTTTCCGGCCAGCGACTGACCGATCTTGAGGCCCGTCTGTCTGCCGTGACCTCGCAGAACGATCGACTCACCGCAACCCTGCGAGAGGCGCGCGAGCACATCGTGACGCTGAAGGAAGAAGTCGATCGGCTCGCCCAGCCACCTACGGGATTCGGCACGTTCCTCAAACTCAACGACGATGAATCCGTCGATGTCTTCACCGGCGGGCGCAAGTTGCGCGTCAACGTGAGTCCGGCCGTCGACCGGGAGGCGCTGCAGAAGGGTCAAGAAGTCATTCTCAACGAGGCGATGAACGTGGTCGCCGCGCTGGAGTTCGAGCAAACCGGCGAAGTGGTCATGCTCAAGGAGATCTTGGCTGACGCTGAACGAGCCTTGGTGGTCGGCAACGCCGACGAAGAGAAGGTCGTGCGCCTCGCGGAGCCGCTGCTCGAACTGAAGCTTCGTGCCGGCGATTCGCTGATGCTCGACGGGCGTTCGGGTTATGCGTATGAACGCATTCCCAAGTCCGAAGTCGAGGAACTGGTCCTCGAAGAGGTGCCCGATATCGACTACACAAGTATCGGTGGCCTTGGCGCCCAGGTCGAAACCATCAAGGACGCGGTCGAACTGCCGTACTTGCATCCAGACGTGTTCATCGAGCACCAGTTGAAGCCGCCGAAAGGCATCTTGCTGTACGGCCCTCCCGGCTGCGGCAAGACCATGATCGCCAAGGCAGTTGCCGCCTCGCTGGCTAAGAAGGTTTCGGAGAAGACTGGCGAAGAAGGCCGCTCATACTTCCTGAACATCAAGGGCCCCGAGCTGCTGAATAAGTACGTCGGCGAAACCGAACGCCACATTCGGCTGGTGTTCCAGCGCGCTCGCGAAAAGGCCAGCGAAGGAACGCCTGTCATCGTGTTCTTCGACGAGATGGACTCGCTGTTCCGCACTCGCGGCTCCGGCGTTTCTTCTGATGTCGAAAACACGATCGTCCCGCAGTTGCTCAGCGAGATTGACGGCGTTGAGGGGCTGGAGAACGTCCTTGTCATTGGTGCTTCCAACCGCGAGGACATGATCGATCCGGCCATCTTGCGTCCGGGCCGGCTCGACGTGAAGATCAAGATCGAGCGCCCCGACGCGGAATCTGCTCGGGACATCTTCAGCAAGTACCTAGTTGCTGAACTGCCGCTGCACGCCGACGATCTCGCCGAACACGGCGGCGATCCGCGCGCCACTGTGGCTGAAATGATCCAGCGCACGGTCGAGAAGATGTACACCGAATCGGAGGACAACCAGTTCCTCGAGGTTACCTACGCCAACGGTGACAAGGAGGTCCTGTATTTCAAGGACTTCAACTCCGGTGCGATGATCCAGAACATTGTCGACCGCGCGAAGAAAATGGCCATCAAGGACTTCTTGGAGCAAGGCCAGAAGGGCATCCGGGTGCAGCACATGCTTCAGGCGTGCCTGGATGAATTCAAGGAGAACGAGGACCTGCCGAACACCACCAATCCCGATGATTGGGCCCGAATCTCGGGCAAGAAGGGCGAGCGCATCGTCTTCATTCGCACGCTCATCACCGGCAAGGGCGGCAATGAGCCTGGTCGTTCCATCGACACTGTCTCGAACACAGGTCAGTACCTGTAGGTGGCCGAGTACGACATCAGGGCCGTCGGCTACGACGAGCCCGATCCACAGATGCTCACGGCCGAAGTGCAGGCCGAATATGCCCGGCGCTACGGCGGTGAAGGTGACATTTCACCGATGGACGCCGGCACTTTTGCTGCGCCGCACGGTGCGTTCTTCGTGCTCTACGTCGATGACGTTCCCGCTGCGATGGGCGGTTGGCGGCGTGGAGGTCCTCACGGGCAGTCGGACGCCGAAATCAAACGGATGTACGTTCGCCCGCAGTTCCAGCGTCGTGGTCTCGCTCGCGCCGTCCTTGCCCATTTGGAGTCCCGAGCAGCCGCTGAGGGGATTGGCCGCTTCGTGCTGGAAACAGGCACGGCACAACCCGAAGCAATCGCCTTGTATGCCTCGTGCGGCTACGTCAGCATCCCCAGTTTTGGGTTCTATGCCGACTACGACGACAGCATTCACCTGGCTAAAGTGCTGACCTGAGCATGTCGTTGGGTCTACCCTCCGGCACATGGGTTACTTCGTCACAGGCGCAACCGGCTTCATCGGCCGACGACTTCTTCAAGAACTCGTCGATCACCGTAAAGGCACCATTTGGGTACTCGTGCGGCCTGGGTCTGAGGCCAAGCTTGAGTCGTACGCCTATCAATGGGGCAACAGTCGGCGGGTCGTACCGGTCACCGGTGAGCTGACCCAAGATCGCCTCGGCGTTGACCCGGACTGGATCGCCGAACACGTAGGCAAGGTTGATCATTTCTTCCACCTCGCTGCCTCCTACGACATGACAGCCTCGAAGGAGACGAACGACCGGCTGAACCTGGACGGCACCAGGCACGCGATGGAACTGGCGGCCGCACTGACTGCTGGTTGCTTCCACCAGGTGTCCTCGATCGCAGCGTCCGGTGACTACAAGGGCTCGTTCACCGAGGAAATGTTTGACGAGGGCCAGGGCTTCCAATCCGACTACCACCGCACCAAGTTTGGGTCAGAGAAGCTGGTGCGTGAGGAGTGTGAAGTTCCGTGGCGCGTATATCGGCCCGCAATTGTGGTTGGCGACAGCGAGACGGGTGAGATCGACAAGATCGACGGCCCGTACTACTTCTTCACGCTAATCAAACGCATGCGCGATTACATGCCGCAGTGGCTGCCAATATTCGCCGCCGGGATGGGACACACCAACGTCGTGCCTGTTGACTATGTCGCCAAGGCGATGGATCACCTGGCGCACGCCAAAGGTCTCGACGGCCGTGCCTTCCACCTGACCAATCCGCGAGCACAGCGAAATCTTGATGTCATCAACGCTTTTGCCCGCGCGGCCAAGTCGCCGTCATTCCAGGTGTCGCTGGATACCAAAGTCTCGAATCTGGTGCCCACCCAGTTGATCCAGTCGGTCATCGGCCGCACGACCGCCACGAAGGCGGGGCAAGTGGCTGCTGAACAAACCTTGGGGCGGCTGGGTGTGCCGGCCGAGATCTTGGCGCATGTCGCGATGCCTACGAGGTACTCCTCGAAGTTGACCCGCGAAGAACTGGAGGGCAGCGGAATCGACATTCCGCGGCTGCGCTCCTACGCCGGTGTGCTCTGGGACTACTGGGAGCAGAACCTCGATCCGGATATCACCGCTGACCGTGGCAATGCCAAGGCTTTGCACGACAAGATTGTGCTGATCACCGGCGCCTCATCGGGCATTGGCAAGGCCACCGCGTTGCGCGTTGCTGCCCTCGGTGGGACACCTGTCCTCGTTGCGCGTGGTGTCGAAGCCTTGGAACGCACCAAGAACGACATCGAGGTCATGGGCGGCACCGCCTACGCCTACCCCTGCGATCTGTCCGATCTTGAGGACATCGACCGGTTAACGCGCACGATCATCAAGGATCTGGGACGAGTGGATGTGGTGGTCAACAACGCCGGTCGGTCGATCCGTCGATCACTGCGGTTGTCGTACGACCGCTTCCACGATTTTGAACGCACCATGCAGTTGAACTACTTCGGCGCGATCCGCCTCGTTATGGGATTGATACCGGCGATGGCGGCCAACGGCGGCGGCCACATTGTGAACATCTCATCGATCGGTGTTCAGACCAATCCTCCGCGCTTCGCCGCCTACGTCGCGTCGAAAGCGGCACTTGATGCGTGGAGTCGTGTGGTCAGTTCAGAGCTCATCGGTGACGGTGTGTCATTCACATCGATTCATATGCCGCTGGTGCGTACCCCCATGATCGCGCCCACCAAGATCTACGACGCGTTCCCCACCATCAGCCCGGCCCAGGCTGCGGACTTGGTCTTGAAGGCGATCCGTCATCGCCCACACGAGATCAACACCATGATGGGTACTGCCGGCGAGGTGACCCACGCTCTCGCACCCCAGACTGCCTTCCAAGTGCTGCATCAGGCGTACAAGATCTTCCCCGATTCTGCAGCTGCTCGTGGTGACGGCGCTGCTGAGCAGGTCAGTCGACAGCAGAAGGTGCTGGCGCGGGTGCTCAAGGGCGTTCATTGGTGAACGTCCAGCGAGGCGCAGCGAGTTTTCGCAGGTCGCTCCGTAGGGTGAAGTCATGACAGTGCGTCGGGTGCAGGGCAGCGAAGTCGAGTACGGCATCGCAGTCCAAGGGCAGCCGCATGCCAATCCGATGGTGGCGTCGACGCATGTAGTGAACGCTTATGCCGCGGCGAACGGTCTGACTCGGCGCGCTCGGTGGGATTTCGAAGAAGAGAGTCCGCTTCGTGATGCCCGCGGATTCGATCTGAGCCGCGAAGTCGCTGACCCGACCCAGCTGACCGACGAGGACCTCGGACTCGCAAACATCATCTTGACCAACGGAGCACGCCTCTACGTTGATCACGCGCACCCGGAGTACTCCAGCCCCGAAGTCACCACGCCGATGGACGTCGTGCTGTGGGAGAAGGCTGGCGAAGAAGTCATGCGGCGTGGTGCCGATCTTGCCGGTCAGATGCCCGGAGCAGCGCCGATCGTTCTGTACAAGAACAACATCGATAACAAGGGTGCTTCCTACGGATCGCACGAGAACTACCTGATGAAGCGGGAGGTTCCGTTTGATCGGATCGTGGAGCATCTGACTCCGTTCTTCGTTTCGCGCCAGGTGTTCACCGGCGCGGGACGAGTCGGACAACGGCAAGACGGCAGCGTCCACGCTTTCCAGATCAGCCAGCGGGCCGACTATTTCGAGGTCAACGTTGGGCTAGAAACAACGCTCAAACGACCCATCATCAATACGCGCGACGAACCGCACGCCGACCCCAAAAAGTACCGCCGGCTGCACGTCATCATCGGCGACGCGAACTGCTCCGAGACAGCGATCTTGCTCAAACACGGCACCACATCGTTGGTGCTGGCGATGATCGAAGCGGGGTTCCTAGGCCCGCATGGTGTCCGTCAACTGGCGGCGCCGGTGCCGGCTTTGCACGCGATCTCTTATGACCCTTCGTTGACGCAGACTGTCCCGCTAGAGGACGGGACGACCATCACTGCGTTGGAACTGCAGGGGGAGTACTTGGCTGCGGCCCGGGAGTTCGTCGAGCGAGAAGGTACTGACCCGGCGACTGACCAGGTGCTGGACCTGTGGGAAGTGACGCTTGAACGTCTTGGCCGTGACCCGATGGAGTGCGTCGACGAACTGGACTGGGTAGCAAAGTTGGCGCTCCTAGAACGCTATCGACAGCGCGACGATCTGGACTGGGATCACGCCAAACTGCATTTAGTCGATTTGCAGTATCACGACATTCGTCCGCATCGCGGGCTCTATCACCAACTCGTGCGGACTGGCCGGATGAAACGGCTGTTCACCGACGATCAGATCAACGCAGCAGTGGCCGAGCCACCGCACGACACACGGGCGTACTTCCGCGGAAAGTGCCTTGAACGGTTCTCCGCTGACATCGCTGCAGCCTCGTGGGACTCGGTCATCTTCGACCTCCCGGGCGAAGAATCCTTGCAACGCATCCCCACCATGGAGCCGCTACGGGGCACCGAGGAACACGTCGGCGAGTTGTTCGAGCGCAGTGCCACCGCCGCTGAGTTGTTCCGAACCATCACTGGCCATCGCTGATTTCGAGGCTCCTTCGTCGCACCTCAATCAGCGCGCCGGCGAGGCCGCCCGCGGCCGAGTCTCGAAACCGCCGTCGATCCACACACATACGTGGGGCGTGTGGGGCTAGGCTGACGATATGTCCGAGCAGCAGCAGAAGAGCACGCGGAAATCGACTGACGAGCAAGCCCAGGTCGACACGACTCCGGTCGACACCGACGCCAAGGCCAAGCTCGATGACGACGTCGATTCGATCCTTGACGAGATCGACGACGTCCTTGAGGAGAACGCCGAGGAGTTCGTCCGCAGCTTCGTGCAGAAGGGCGGCCAGTGACGGCGCCCGCTGGCCAGAACGGCTTCAGCCCACTTCCCGTGGGTACCCGTCTGTCTGGCCTGTCATCTTTCGCTGACTATTTGGCCTCGGTCTCACCCGAACAGCTTCCCGGCAATGCGTTGCGCGCTGCAGGGGCAACCGCAGACATCGCACCTCATGGCACCACCATCGTCTCGGCTACTTTCGATGGTGGCGTGGTCATGGCGGGCGATCGCCGCGCCACGATGGGCAATCTGATCGCGAATCGCGATATGCAGAAGGTGTTTCCCTCCGATGAGTTCTCGGTCGTCGGCATTGCCGGAACCGCTGGCCTTGCGGTGGAGTTGGTGCGCTTGTTCCAGGTTGAACTGGAGCACTACGAAAAGATTGAGGGCGCAGAGCTCTCCGTCGACGGCAAAGCCAACCGCCTCGCTGCGCTGATCCGCGGAAATCTCGGTCTGGCCATGCAGGGCCTCGCAGTCGTGCCGCTGTTCGCCGGATATGACCGAGTGCGCGAATGCGGGCGAATTTTTTCCTATGACGTCACCGGTGGACGCTATGAAGAGCACGACCATCATTCGGTGGGTTCGGGTTCGGTATTCGCCCGTGGCGCGCTGAAAAAGTTGTACAGCGCCGGGATGACCGAAGGTGACTGTGTCACTGCCGCCGTCCAAGCCCTCTACGACGCAGCCGATGACGATTCGGCCACGGGGGGCCCTGATCTGACTCGCCGTATCTTCCCGGTGATTTACTCGGTGACCGCCGATGGTCACCGACGCCTTGACGATGCCGAGGTCGGTGCGATCGCCGATTCGGTCATCGGCGGACGCCACCAGCGGCCCGAGGGCCCCCAAGCCCCGCTGAACTGAGACAGGAGATCGACATGACACAGCCGTTCTACGTCTCGCCCGAGCAGATCATGAAGGATCGGGCCGATTTCGCGCGCAAGGGCATTGGCCGCGGGCGGAGCGTTGTGGTGGTGCAGTACGCCGACGGCATTGTGTTCGTCGCGGAGAACCCGTCGCAGGCGCTGCACAAGGTGGGGGAGATCTACGACCGCATTGCGTTCGCGGCAGTGGGCCGATACAACGAGTTCGAGAACCTGCGCATCGCTGGCGTCCGCCTGGCTGACATGCGCGGCTACTCCTACGACCGACGCGACGTGACCGGCCGCGCCATGGCCAACGCCTACGCCCAAACGCTCGGCACCATCTTCAGCGCGGCAGGGGAGAAGCCCTATGAAGTGGAGTTGTTCGTCGGTGAAGTGGCCGACGATCCAGCTAACGACGAGATCTACCGACTGACCTACGACGGCTCAGCTGCCGACGTCACCGGATTTGGCGTGATGGGCGGGCAGATCGAACAGGTCGAAGCCTATTTACAGGAGAACTACCAGGCCGGACTGTCGCTGGAAGCAGCAGTGCGTCTTGCGGCGACTGCACTCGGTCGCGATGCCGATCCAGCTCGACAGATTGAGTCCGGATCTCTTGAGGTCGGAGTCCTCAGCAGAGCGCGCTCTCAGCCACGCAAGTTCCGACGATTGACAGACACAGAAGTAGCTGCGGCAATCGCTCCCTAGCGAACCCATAGTCCTGTCATCATTTACCCATGTTGGGTGTTGTCGAGCTGCCGACCTACCTGGCCGGCTTGATCATGATCATCCTGCTGCCTGGGCCGAATTCGCTGTACGTACTGTCCGTCGCAGCGCGCAAAGGTGTACGCGCTGGCTATGCCGGTGCAGCCGGCGTGTGGACGGGCGACGCGGTTCTCATGACGCTGTCGGCAGCAGGTGTGGCTTCTCTGTTGAAGGCGAACGAAGTGGCCTTCTCGATCGTCAAATATCTCGGCGCCGGGTACCTGGCATGGCTAGCCATCGGATTGCTGCGAGCTGCCTGGGCAACGTGGCGGAACCGGCGCGAAAAAGCCGAGGAGTTGGCCGACGCGATTGACGCGGCCCACCCTGCGCCGACCAAAGACGAGCGGCCGTATCGTCGTGCGCTGGTGATTTCGCTGCTCAACCCCAAAGCGATCTTGTTTTTCGTGGCGTTCTTCGTGCAGTTCGTGGACCCTGCCTACGACTATCCGGTGTTGTCATTCCTGGTTCTGGGCACCATTGCCCAGATCGCGAGCGTGGCCTATTTGAGCGCGTTGATCTTCTTCGGCACGAGGTTGGCGTCGGCATTCCAGCGCCGCAAGGTGATGACGGCCGGTGCCACGTCTGCGGTCGGCGCAGTGTTCTTGGCCTTCGCGGTCAAGCTCTCCCTGGCCCAGGTATAGAACGCGCGGGCGTGTCTGACGACAAAGACGCCACCATCTGCACGGTCTGCGGACTAGGCTGCAAATGTGGACCGTCGGATCTTCGGGATCGAGAACGAGTACGGGGTGACCTGCTCGTTCAAGGGTCAACGCCGCCTTTCGCCCGATGAGGTCGCGCGCTATCTGTTCCGGCGCGTGGTCTCCTGGGGTCGCAGCAGCAACGTTTTTCTGCGCAACGGCGCACGCCTGTATCTCGATGTCGGCAGTCATCCGGAATACGCGACACCCGAATGTGACGACGTTGTCGATCTAGTGACGCATGATCGTGCGGGCGAACGGATTCTCGAAGCGCTCATGATCGATGCCCAGCAGCGGCTCGCTGAAGACGGTGTCGAGGGCGACATTTACCTGTTCAAGAACAACACCGACTCGGCCGGCAACTCCTATGGCTGCCATGAGAACTACCTCGTCGGTCGCGGGGGAGAGTTCAGCCGTTTGGCCGATGTGCTGATCCCGTTCCTGGTTTCGCGCCAGATCATTGTGGGCGCCGGCAAGATCCAGCAGACGCCGCGCGGCACCATCTATTCAGTCAGTCAGCGCGCTGAACACATCTGGGAAGGCGTGTCCAGCGCCACCACACGATCGCGGCCCATCATCAACACGCGAGATGAACCGCACGCCGATGCTGAACGGTTCCGCCGGTTGCACGTCATTGTGGGCGACTCGAATATGAGTGAGACCACCACGATGCTCAAGGTGGCCACGACCGATCTCGTGCTGCGGATGATTGAGGCCGGGGTGTCGATGCGCGATCTGACGCTGGAAAACCCGATTCGGGCCATCCGCGAGATTGCCCACGACGTCACCGGGCGGCGAAAGGTGCTGCTGGCCAACGGCCGTGAACTTTCGGCATTGGAAATTCAGGCTGAGTACTTCGGCAAGGCGGCCGAATTCGTCGACCGCCACGGTCTCCACACGCCGGTCATCACGCGCACGCTTGATCTGTGGGAGCGCACGCTCAAGGCGGTCGAGTCCGAAGACCTCTCCCTCGTGGAACGCGAGATCGACTGGGTCATCAAGTACAAACTGCTCGACCGATACCGCACTGCCAATGGGCTGTCGTGGTCCGATCCGCGGATCGCTCAGCTGGACTTGGCGTACCACGACATCCGTCGCGACCGCGGGCTCTTTTACCTCTTGGAACGCAAGGGGGCGGTGGCCCGGGTGACCCGTGATCTGGACGTGTTCAGCGCCAAATCAATCCCCCCACAAACCACACGGGCGCGGCTACGTGGCGATTTCATCAAACGAGCGCAAGAGCGTCGCCGCGACTTCACGGTCGATTGGGTTCACTTGAAGCTAAACGACCAGGCCCAGCGCACCGTGCTGTGCAAGGACCCGTTCCGCTCCCACGACGAACGGGTGCAGCGACTCATCGACGGGATGTGACGGCCGGACCCCGAACGGCGTCTTGGCCTCGGCCGATACGATGGCCGACGGTCAACCTTCCGTCTCTTTCAAGTAGGTCTTCGCGTGCATCGTCTGTCGCTCATTGGTGTTTCAGCTCTGCTGGTTCTTCTGGGGGCCTGCGGCTCTGGCGGTGCGGCGCTTGACGAGATCACTGTTAGCAAGGCTGCGACGCCCAAGGTCAAGGTGCCGGCGGGAACTGAAGCTACGAAGACCACGACCAAGGTGATCGAGAAGGGCTCAGGCGACGTCGTCGCAGAAGGCGACTCGATCAAGCTTAATTACGTCGCGCTGAACGGTCGCACTGGCAAGCAGTTCGACAGCTCCTACGCCGCCGGAACGGCTAGCACCTTCACGCTGGACGAGAAGTCTGTTCTGCCGGGCTTCATCAAGGCGTTGAAGGGCCACAAGGTCGGTTCGCGCATTCTGGCTCTGGTTCCGCCCAAAGACGGCTTCAACGCTGCACAGGAGTCATTCGATCTGAAGAAGAACGACACCATGGTGTTCGTCTTTGACATCGTCTCCAAGATTCCGGTCCAGGCCGAAGGCGAAGCCAAGAAGTTGCCGAAGTCGCTGCCTGAGTTGGAGTTGAACGACAAGGGCCAGCCCACCAAGTTCGTCAAGACCAAGGGAATGAAGGCCAAGCAAACCAAGGCCAGCGCCCATGTCGTCATCGAAGGCACCGGCGACAAGATCAAGAAGGACCAGGCGCTCAGCGTGCAATACGTCGGCCAGGTCTACCCCACGGGCAAGATCTTTGACGCCTCGTGGACCCGTGGTGCACCGGCGAACTTCGCTCTGACCGAGGGCCAGTTGATTAAGTGCTGGACTGACCTCCTGGTCGGCCAGCGCGTCGGCAGCCGTGTCGTTCTGGTGTGCCCCTCGGACACCGCCTATGGCAAAGATGGTCGCGAACCTGACATCAAAGGTGGCGACACGCTGATCTTCGCCATCGACTTGCTCGACGCTTCCTGACATCCTCAGCGCATGGCTGATCGCAAGACCGAGAGGTTGATGAACCTCATCTTCCTCCTCATTGCCACCACGCAGTACCTGACAAAGGCCCAAATCCGAGCCGCCATCAGTGACTATCGCGAGGCTGGCACTGACCAAGCGTTCGACCGGATGTTTGAGCGCGACAAGGAAGAACTGCGTGACCTCGGAATCTCGATTGAGGTCGGCTCCCATGAGGCGTTCTTCGAGGACCACGAGGGCTACCGCATTCCGCGCGACGCCGCGGAGATGGACGATATTGAGTTGTCTCGCGAAGAGGCAGCCGTTGTCGGCCTTGCTAGCCAGGTGTGGCAACACTCAGGTCTCGCGTCGGGCTCGGGCAATGCGCTGCTGAAGCTCAAGTCAGCTGGCATCGACATTGATACTTCGATCATGCGCATGGCTGAGCCTCGCCTGTCGACTGACGAACCAGCGTTCGACACGGTCTGGGATGCGGCTACTCGATTGGTCCAGATTTCGTTCGACTACGCCCGCCCGGGACAGGCAGCCACCAAGCGCCAATTGCAGCCCTGGGGCATGCTGTCGTGGCGCGACCGCTGGTATGTCATTGGCTTTGACCTCGACCGCGAGGCGCCACGCGTATTCCGCGTGTCGCGGATACAGGGCGAAGTCAAGACAAAGGGCAAGCCAGGCAGCTACGAAGTGCCCGAGGGAACAGATCTGCGTGCCCTTGCCAGCACGCTGTTCCCGCCGGCCCGCTCCGAGCCTGCGGTGCTTCGGGTGAGTAGCGGCCGAGGACAAACGCTGCGCCGAGCCGCAACCGAAGTCGTGGCCGTGGACGATGACATTGACCAGATCAGCGTTCCCTATGGATCGTCATGGGATCTCGCCGCGGAAATCGCTTCCTATGGTCATGACGTTTTCGTGGTGTCGCCCCCGGATCTGCGGGCCAGCGTGATCGCGCGTCTTCGGCTGGCGGCCACGGGTGAACTGTCGCCGTTGGGAGACGATGACGAATGAGCAAGTCGCGCGATCAGGTGCTTCGGATGTTGGCGATGGTGCCGTATCTGCAGAGCAACACCGGTGTTCCCGTCAATGACCTCGCCAAAGAACTCGGGGTAAGTCCTCGGCAGATCCGTGACGATTTGCTGCTGTTGATGATGACCGGCAAGGGTGAATTTGGCGGCGATCTCATCGACGTCAACGCAGACGCTCTGACCGACGATGGCGTGATCTACCTGCGGGATGCTGAATTCCTCAGCCGCCCGCTGCGCATTACGGCCCAAGAAGGCGCCGGTCTCGTGGTGGCGTTGCGGACCCTGCGAGCGTCGGCTGGGACCGAGGAAGGCGCCGTAATCGACTCGGCGCTCACCAAAATTGAATCCGCCTTGGGCGAAAGCTCTCGAACTCGGGTCGATGTTGTCGTCGACAGTGTTGACCCTGACATCCGTCAGGCCATTCAGCGTGGACTGTCCGAGGGGCGGCGTATCGAGTTGAGCTACGCCACGGTGAGCCGCGATGACCGCACCGATCGACTCGTTGACCCACGGCGAGTCTTCACTGAGCGGGGCAGGCTCTACCTCGAAGCCTGGTGTTTGATGGCTCAGGATTTGCGATTCTTCCGCCTCGATCGTGTCCTTTCAGCCACCGTCACCGATCAGCCGGTTGAGCACCACGATGCAGCGTCACGAGATCTGTCTGCAGGTGTGTTCACCGTCGGAGATGAGACTCCGTACCTCTTGGTTCGCTTGCATCCGTCGGCCAGCTGGATGTCGGAGTACTACCCGATGGAAATCCTCGGTGACGCCGATGCAGACGGCGTGCGAACGGCGAAACTCTTTGGAGCCGACACTGGCTGGCTGCGTCGCGTCGTATTGCGCAGCGCAGGGGCGGTTGCAGTGATCGAACCTGCTGATATGCGTGATGCGGTTATCGCATCAGCACAAGCTGCACTAGCGGCGTACGATGGTGACGACGACACCGCGTCTAAGGAGTGAGTGAACATGTTTCGCCAACTAGGACCTACCGAGATCCTGATCATCCTGGGCATTGTGGTGCTCCTATTTGGTGGCAAGAAGCTACCCGAATTGGCCCGTGGATCAGGCCGTGCGCTGCGCATCTTCAAGACTGAGGTCAAGGGCTTGGACGACGACGGCAATGAATCGCCGGCCGAACTTGAAGCCGCCGACATCGCTGAGAAGAAGCCCGAACAGCAGAGCTGATCGGCTTAGTGGCGCTGAAAAGCGGCAAGCCGACCCCCGCACCGGGCGGCACTATGCCGCTCATGGATCATCTGCGCGAACTGCGCAACCGTCTGGTTAAGGCGGTCTTGGCGATCGTCGTTGGCACGATTATCGCGCTGGTGTTCTACGAGCAGATTCTCGACTGGCTGTCGCAGCCGTACACCGACATCCGTCCGCAACTTGAAGCCAAGGGCATCAAGACAGACCTCGTCCTCACCGGTGTCGGTGGCGCGTTCACGTTCCAGCTCAAGATCGGTCTGATCACCGGCATTGTGATCGCGAGCCCGGTGTGGCTGTACCAACTGTGGGCCTTCGTGTTGCCTGCACTGCACCGCAATGAGAAGCGTGGTGTGTTGCTACTTAGCGGGCTTGGCGCTCCGCTGTTTATTGCCGGCGCCTACGGTGCATTCCTGGTACTGCCCAAAGCAATTCTGCTGCTCATCGGATTCGTTCCCGAAGGCTGGGGCTCGCTGCTCACCGGTGCCGAATATCTGAACTTCGTGGTCCGCATGGTGCTGGTTTTCGGCATCGCGGCCGAGATCCCACTCGTTGTGACGTTGCTGAACCGGATGGGTGCAGTAAGCGCTAAACAACTGGCATCTAGCCGCCCGTGGATCGTCATTGCGATCTTCGTTTTTGCTGCCATCGCAACACCAACCACCGACCCGCTGACCATGCTTTTCCTGGCAGCACCGATGACGATTCTTTACTTTGTCGCCGAAATCATCGCCCGGTTCACCGACCGGCGGCGCGCCAAGACGGCGCCTGCAATTGCCGACGATGAACTCTCCTCGCTCGACTGATCGGCGATAGAGTCCGATCATGCGAGTGGCACTACTGGTCAATCCTGTCTCCGGTCGACGCAAAGGCGAGCAAATAGCTGGCCATGCTGCACTGCGATTCAGTGAAGCTGGGCACGAAGTGCAGGTCGTCCAAGGCAATGACGCTGCCTCAGCACGAGATGCCCTCAAGCATGCGATCGACCAAGGCCTCGACGCGGTGGTCATCGTCGGTGGAGACGGCGCGCTACACGGCGTCCTGGATCTCATTGCAGGAAGCGATCTGGCGTTTGGCCTGCTTCCGGCCGGAACCGGTAATGACACTGCTCGGACGCTTGGCATCCCGGTAAAGAACCCTGACGCTGCGATCAACGTCGTACTGAAAGGCATGACTCGCAAGATCGATCTAGCGGACGTCGACGGCACTTTGGTCGTCACTGTGGTGGCATCGGGCTTTGATTCCAAGGTCAACGAGCGCGCCAATCAGATGCGCTGGCCGCGCGGCAATATGCGCTACAACATCGCGATGCTGGCTGAGCTTCGGGCGTTTGAACCGCTTGACTTCGCTGTGACTTTGGACAGCGGCGAAGTTTTGCAACGCAAAGCGATGCTGGTGGCCGTGGGCAACGGCCCGTCATTCGGCGGAGGACTGCGTATCTGCGAGGGCGCCCAAGTCGACGACGGACTGCTTGACGTCGCGATTATCAATCCAGTGAGCAAGACCAAACTCGTGCGGGTCTTCCCGTCGCTGTACAAAGGCACTCACGTGACGCTCCCGGAGTTTGAGGTACACCGCGTCAGGTCGGTGCGGCTGGAGAGTCCGGGCATCGTGGCGTACGGCGACGGTGAGCGTTTGGGCCCGCTGCCCAAGACAGTGACGGTTCGTCCGGCGGCCCTGCAAGTCTTCGTACCCTGACGCCCGTAGGGTGGCGGTATGACGTCGCCGGCCGAGGCTTACGCCCGATCGCGGGCCAATCGCGAATACCCGCATCTCGCGGCTTTTAGAGATCGGTACTCCTTCGGCCTCGACGACTTCCAGTTAGAGGCCTGCCGTGAAGTCGAAGAGGGGCACGGCGTGCTCGTTGCTGCTCCCACGGGTTCAGGAAAAACGGTCGTGGGGGAGTTCGCAGTCCATCTGGCGCTGGCCACCGGACGCAAGTGTTTCTACACGACTCCCATCAAGGCGCTGTCGAATCAGAAGTACACCGATTTGGTTGCCGAACACGGTTCGGACAACGTCGGCCTGCTCACCGGCGACAACAGCATCAACGGTGAAGCGCCCATTGTCGTGATGACCACCGAAGTGCTGCGCAATATGCTCTACGCGGGTTCGCGCACTCTCAACACGCTTGGTTTCGTAGTGATGGACGAGGTGCACTACCTCGCAGACCGGTTTCGTGGCGCGGTGTGGGAAGAAGTCATCATCAACCTGCCTGAATCGGTTTCCATCATCTCGCTATCGGCCACGGTGTCGAACGCCGAGGAGTTCGGCGACTGGCTCACCGAAGTACGCGGCGATACCCGCACCATCGTCGAAGAACGCCGGCCCATCCCGCTGCACCAGCATGTTCTGGTCGGCCGCAAGATGTTCGATCTGTTTGAACCAGACTCCACTCCAGGCGATGGACATCAGGTCAACCGGCAGTTGGAACGGATGGCTCGTGAGGACTGGCAACTGTCGCGGGTGCAGAAGGGTCGGCCGCCAAAAGGCGGCAAGCGCCCACGAAGCCGCCATCGCACGCCGGGCCGTGTCGAAATTATCGAAAGGCTCGATGCCGAAGGTCTGCTGCCGGCCATCGTGTTCATCTTTAGCCGGGCTGGGTGCGCTAAGGCCATGCAGGAGTGTCTCGACGCCCGCCTGCACCTGACGAATGCAGAAGAGCGTGCAGAAATCGTGGCGACTGTAGATGCTGCCTGTGCGCATTTGCCCGATGAGGATCTGCACGTCTTGGGCTTCCACGAATTTCGTGAAGGATTGCAGCGCGGCATCGCCGCTCACCACGCAGGCATGCTGCCCACCTTCAAGGAATGCGTCGAAGATCTGTTCAGCAGGGGATTGGTCAAGGCCGTATTCGCAACAGAAACGCTTGCCCTGGGTATCAACATGCCTGCCCGTTCAGTCGTCATCGAACGCCTGTCGAAGTGGAATGGCGAAACCCATGCCGACATCACGCCAGGGGAGTACACCCAACTGACCGGCCGCGCTGGTCGCCGTGGCATTGACGTCGAAGGACACGGCGTTGTGCTGTGGCAGCCGGGACTCGATCCCAGGCAGGTGGCAGGTCTGGCGTCCACCCGCACCTATCCGCTGAACTCCTCATTCCAGCCGTCCTACAACATGGCGGTGAATCTGGTCGGTCAAGTGGGCCGCGGGGTGGCTCGCGATCTGCTGGAGCAAAGTTTCGCGCAGTTCCAGGCAGACAAGGCAGTGGTCGGCTTAGCGCGCAAGATCCGCAAAGCCGATGACGCACTTGAGGGCTACTTGGAATCGGTGAAGTGCGATCAGGGCGACTTCATGGAATACGCGCGGATACGTCGCCAGATCAGCGATCTCGAGGCCAAGGGAGTGAAAGATCGCAAGTCCGATCAACGCCAGGCTGCGATCGTGTCTCTGCTGAAATTGAAAGTCGGCGACATCATTGAGGTGCCGACGGGCAAATTCGCTGGATTAGCAGTGGTGCTTGATCCGGGGACTCGTGGCGATTCCGAAGGCCCGCGTCCCATGGTGCTGACTGCAAACCGGCAGGCCCGACGTTTGGCGATGATCGATTTCCCCACGCCCGTTGCGGCTTTGGCCAATATTCGGGTCCCGCGCAAGTTCAACCCGAGAGATCCGCAAGCGCGGCGTGACCTGGCGTCGACGCTGCGCAATCGAATGCCCCACGGCGCTGGCCGGTATCCAGAGCCTTACCGCGATGTTTCTGCTGATCGGAAGGCCGATCCGCGGATTGAAGAGCTGCGCCAATCGATGCGTGACCACCCATGCCACGCGTGTCCTGATCGTGAGCAGCACGCTCGCTGGGCCGAGCGCTATCTCAAGCTCGAACGCGATACGAAGGATCAGCGTTCGCGTATCGACCAGCGCACCAACACCGTGGCACGTCAGTTCGATCGGGTTTGCCGAGTTCTTGACACCCTCGGCTACCTCAAAGGCGATGAGGTCACCGCAGCAGGCGAACGACTCAAGCGCTTGTACGGCGAACTTGATCTGTTGGTGAGCGAATGCCTTGATGAAGGTGTGTGGGACGGTCTCACCCCGGCCGAATTGGCATCGGTTGCCAGCGGGCTGACCTACGAAGCACGACGTGACGATGAACTTCCTGCACCGCGATTGCCGTCGGCAGCGGCTCGCGATGTTGCCAATCGGATGGATTCGCTGTGTGTGGAGATCATGCAGCTTGAGCGTGAGCACCGCCTACGCTTCCTGCATCGCCCCGACTTCGGCTTCGCGCAGGCAGTTCACGCCTGGTGCGAAGGTGCGTCCTTGGATGACGTTCTCTCCATGACCGAAATGGCGGCTGGCGACTTCGTGAGAGCGATGAAGCAACTGATTGACGCCGTGGCGCAAATCGCTGACGCGGCCGGACCGGGTGAGTTGCGTACCACCGCGCGCGCTGCTTTGGATTTGCTGAACCATGGCGTCGTGACCTACACCAGCGTCACTTCCACCGGAACGCAGTGACTCCTCAGCGGGTACGGAGTGACTCCTCAGCGGGTACGGAGTGACTCCTCAGCGGGCTAGGGGAGTGCTGCGAGGATGCGGTCGGCGGAGCCGCCGAGGCCCCAGCGATCTGCGAAGGTGCGGAAGGTCGCGGTCTGCTCTTCGGTCAGCGAGGTGCGGGTGTAATCGGCGGGTGGGAGGCCATCGTTGCGCACGGCGACGACCTGACGCGCGGCGGCGATGTAGTCGGTTGAGGCCAGCAAATTGGCGCGTACGCGCGGCTTGATGGGTGAATTGGGATCGGCAGCTGCCGCGAGAATTCCGTCGAGATCGGTGAACTCAGAAAGCAGCAACGCGGCGGTCTTTTCACCGATGCCCGCAACGCCCGGCAGTCCATCTGAGGCGTCACCTCGCATTACCGAGAAGTCGACGTACTGCTTGGGCGTGACGCCATACTTGTCGACCAGCCACTGGTCGGTGACGACGTCGTGATTGGGGACGCTGCGGGCGGTGTAGAGCACGCGGATGTCCCGAGCGTCATCAGCGAGTTGGAAGAGGTCTCGGTCGCCGGTAACCACGTCGACCGGGCCAGTCGCCTGATGGCACAAGGTGCCCATGATGTCGTCGGCCTCGCATCCGGGAGCGCCTTTGACCGGAACGCCCAGGAGCCTGAACGCCTCGGCGATGAGCGGGACTTGCGGGCCGAGCAGACCTTCGGTGGTGTCGATTTCACCGCCGTCGGCTTCGGCCCGTTGCGTCTTGTAAGTGTCAATCAGATCGACCCGCCACTGCGGTCGCCAATCGTCATCCCAACACGCCACGACTGAGTCTGGCCGGTGTCGTTCCACCATGGTCGCGGTGAAGTCGAGAATTCCGCGCAGTGCGTTCACGACTGTCCCGTCGGGCGCTTTCATCGTGTCGGGCACACCGAAGAACGCCCGGAAGTACAAGCTCGCTGAGTCCAGAACCATGAGTCGCGCCATGTCAGCAGGCTATCTGCTGACATGGCGCGCACTCATCACGCTGGAGCGAACTAGCGCACCGAATGATGCAATGAGCCTGGTGTGAGGCCCGCGCTTTTCTTCGAGAACTTCTTCGGCGCGATGCTGCCATCGGGGTGCAGACCCTGCTTCGCAGTCAGCATGACCCAGGTGGCGTGGGCGGCAGCATCGCCGAGCTCGTGCAGTGCCTTGGTGCTGATATTGGACATGTCATCGCACTCGGCGTGATAGCACGCGTCATATGCAGCGCCCGCAGTCCCACCGTATGTCGCAGCCTGCTCTTCAGTCTTGACGCCTTCAGCACCACTGAACAGCCCGCCAGCCGGAATTCCCGCGTCAATGAACGGACCGTAGTCGGATCGTCCGTCAAAGTCGGTGGCTGCGGAGGCCAGATTCTTACGGTCGAACCAATCGGTAAAGATCGACTCAATTGCATCAGAGCCCGCAGGCCCTGCCTGACCACCCTCAGAGCCGTTGCCGTCGTACACGAACCGGACATAGTTGGTGGAACCGAGCATGTCGAAATTGAGGTTGGCGTAGATCGTCGACAGTTGTTCGGGAGTCAGATTCGCCACATAATGCTCGGCGCCCAACAGTCCGGCTTCCTCTGCGCCCCAGAACGCGAACCGCACTGGACGTTGGAGAGCACGCGGCTTCGCTTCGGCCAATTCCTCGGCGATCTCCAAGATGGTGGCCGAACCCGATCCGTTGTCATTGATGCCAGGTCCAGCGGCGACGCTGTCTAGGTGCGCCCCGACGACAACGACTTGATCGGGGTGCTTCACCTTGCGTGCCTGCTTCTTGGGCAGATCGGCGATCAAGTTATAGGTCGTGCGGTTCGGATCGTTCTCCGTCGACGTCGTCACATGGACCTGAGCGCCGTCGGTCTGCGCGAGCGACTGACCGTCGGCAAATGACAGGCCGACGACCGGAATGGCTACGGGTTCACCCAACGTTCCGGTGAGCAGTTCCTGACGTCCCTCCTGGCCTTCATTGAAGATGATCGCGGCGTCGTATCCGGCTGCTGCTGCGTTGTTTGCTTTGTCGGCGAACGTGCAGGTACCGCGCTGCATCAAGGCGACCGCATCGCCAGTTGGCGCTGCCGGGAAATCGGCCGCTTCGCAGCCTGAAGTGCTGCCTGGTTCTGCCGGCGGTGGCAGCACGAGATCGATGGGCACCACGGTGCCAGTGACATCGCCAGAGCCTGAGTAGTCGAAGCTATGCGTTTCGAAGTCCTTGGCTTCGGGTGCAGTCTGGCTCAGCGTTGCTGGCGCTAGATCGCGGCTGAATGCAAAAGTAAACGGCTGTTTGGTGACGTTGTACCCAGCCTTCTTGAGTCGTTTGGCGACATAGTCGAGCGAGGCAACGTGCCCGGAAAGGCCGGATGCTCGGTTCCCGTCGTTGCGGTCTGCGATGGCTTGGAATGCCCGCAGATGCTGAAGAATGCCGTTAACAGTCACGCCTTTGACGAGGCGCTGCGAGTCATTCGCATGGTGATGATCGCCGCCACGAGCGACCGCGGGTGACGCGGTAGCAAGGCCGGCGGAGAGGGCAACCGCAGCTGCCGACGCAATGATTTTGCGCATTTGGACCCCCCGATCCAGTTGATGGTGATGCCTCCACCACACCACATCTGGGCGGTCGCCGGTAGTGTCGAAGGGTGAGTAATTCCCAGCAGCAGAGCCAAGCCAGGATTGCCCGAGCACAGGAGTTGGCCGCCGACGCGGGTGTCGACACCCTCCTCATCACGCCGGGCGCAGACTTGCGATATCTCACTGGCTATCACGCCTTGCCTCTCGAACGGCTGACGTGCCTGGTGGTCCCCGTCAAGGACGAACCGACTCTGATCGTGCCGCGGCTGGAACGCGCTGCCGCAGAAGCTGCGGGTGTCACCCAATCGATCGCCACTTGGGACGAAACTGACGATCCATTCGCATTGCTCGCCGATCTCGTAGGTCCGGCCGCACGCGTCGCAGTGGACGATCACATGTGGGCGGCTCGTGTTTTCGCGATTCGCGATGCACTGCCCGCCGCGGAGGTGGTTCTCGGTGGTGCGATCGTGCAGCGACTTCGAGTCCGCAAGGACGCCGATGAGGCGGCCGCGCTGCGTGAGGCCGGAGCCGCGATCGACCGCGTGCATGCCCGCATGGGCGAATGGTTACGCCCGGGCCGTACCGAAGCCGAGGTCGGAGCGGACATCGAACGTGCGATTCTTCACGAGCACGCAACGTGCGATTTCGTCATTGTCGGCTCGGGGCCCAACGGTGCCTCTCCGCATCACGAAGTCAGTGACCGTGTCATTGAGGTCGGCGATCCGGTGGTGGTCGATATCGGCGGCACGATGCCGTCTGGCTACTGCTCGGACTGCACTCGCACCTATGTCGCCGGGGGAGAAGCTCCAGCAGAGTTCGTGGAAAAGTACGAGGTCCTGCTGCGCGCACAGACTGTCCAGCGCGAATACGCGCGCCCGGGCGTTACCGCCGAATCGGTTGATGCCGTGGGTCGCGACGTGATCGAAGCGGCCGGTTACGGCGATCTTTTTATTCACCGCACCGGGCACGGTATCGGCCAGGAGACCCACGAGGAGCCGTACATCGTGGCCGGCAATGCGCTGGTGTTGGAGGAGGGCATGGCGTTCTCCATCGAACCGGGCATCTACACCGACGGCAAGTTCGGCGCGCGCATCGAAGACATCGCAATCTGCACCGACTCGGGCCTTGAAGTGCTCAACAACGCACCGCGTGAACTGATCGTCCTGGGCTGACGTGCGCACGCTCACCACGCTGGCGATAGCCGCCGGTCTAGGAGTGCTGTCCTCAACAGCTTTCGCTCCACTGTCGTGGCCGCTGACGATGGTGCTTGCTGTTGCCGGCTTGTTCTGGCTAGCAAGTCAACTCGATTCAGCACGTGCCCGAGTGGTCGTCGGCGCGGGGCTCGTCTACGGCTTGGGATTCTTCGGCCCGCTGATTTGGTGGATGAATGCGGTCAGCGAGGGCGCGTATGTGGCCTTGGTCCTGGCCGAGACTGCATTTATGGCGCCAGTCATGTTGGGGCTTCGAGCTGCCATGAGACTGCGCTGGTGGCCGCTGCTGGCACCAGCTGTGTGGATTGCAGGGGAGTGGGCACGAGGCGGATTCCCCTTCAAGGGGTTCCCGTGGGGACGCCTTGCCCACACCACCATCGACACGCCGTTCGCTCCCTATGCCCGGCTACTGGGCATGACGGGCACCAGCTTTGTCATGGCGGTCCTGGCGTCGACGCTGTTGCTTGCGGTAGTCGCCGCGAGCACGAAGCGGGGCAAGGTCGTGGCTGCGGCAGCGACCCTCGCACTGACAGCTCTTGGCGCGCTCCTGCCCACCGGAATCGCTGGCCAAGCGGGCACCAAGCAAGTCGCTCTCATTCAAGGTGACGTCCCCGGAGAGTTCCTGACCTGGCCGCGCGGCGAAATTTTCACACTCCATGCGGCCGAAACGCAGCGGTTAGTTGATCGGGTCGCGTCGGGCCAGGCGCCCAAGCCAGACATGGTGTTGTGGCCCGAGAATGCCACCGATACCGATCCGAACTTCGACACCGACGTGCGTCTTCGCATCGAACGGCTGTCGGGCGAACTGGACGCTCCAATCCTGGTGGGAGGAATCTTTGACGGACCCACCGTCGATACCTCGTACAACGCAGGTGTCGTCTGGACCGCGCACGGACCGGGTGATCGCTACATCAAACGTCGCCCGGTGCCATACGGCGAATATGTGCCGTTTAGAAATGAGCTGGGTGGTCTAGTTCCGCGGTTCGATCGCGATATTCCGCGCGACATGGTCGCCGGAAATCTGCCGGGAGGACTGCATATTGCCGGAACGATTGTGGGCGACACCATTTGCTACGACATCGCCTATGACGGCGTCGTGCGTGATGTCTTGGCTACCGACGCCCAGGTGTTGGTCGTGCAAACCAGCAATGCGGCGTTCACACGGACCTCGCAGCCTGAACAGCAGTGGGATATTTCGCGGCTACGAGCGATCGAGACTGGACGCTGGGTGTTGGTGCCGTCGACCAACGGCATCTCCGGCGTGGTGGATGCCGACGGCAATGTCGTTCAGCGTGCACCGATGCACGAGCCGGCAACCATTGAGCAGGCTGTGCCATTGGCTTCGGGTAGCACCCCGGCCACTCACCTCGCACCATTCCTGACCTGGCTCTTGGTGACCCCCGGTCTGGGAGGATGTCTATTCGGCATCACGAACGCGTGGAAAAGATCGCGTCAGGTGCGGGAGGAGAAGAAGCGCACATGACGGTACTGGTGGTCGTTCCCACCTACGACGAAGCCGAGAACATCGAACGCGTCCTGGAGAACGTGCTGAATGCACAACCGCAGGTAGACGTTCTGGTGGTTGATGACGGTTCGCCCGACGGTACGGCTGACTTGGTCGACGCGATGGCCCAGAGCGACACGCGTATCCACGTGATGCGCCGCGCCGCCAAACAAGGACTGGGCGCGGCTTACCGCGCGGGTTTTGCGTGGGGATTGGAACGCGGCTACGAGCGTCTTGTTGAGATGGACGCTGACGGTTCTCATCGTGCTGAAGATCTTGGCGCGTTGCTGGAAGCCTCGCAGCACGAGACCGCCGATCTCGTCCTCGGCTCTCGCTGGATTCCTGGCGGAGGCGTCGTCAACTGGCCTTGGTACCGGCGCTGGATCTCGCGCGGTGGGACTTGGTATGCCCAAGTCATGCTCGGCCTCAAAGTGCGCGACCTCACCGGGGGCTATCGAGTTTTCAAGCGGGCCACGCTGGAGCGACTTCGCTATGAAGAAGTCGTTTCGCAGGGCTATTGCTTCCAGATCGACATGGCACGCCGTACAGCAGCTGCCGGAATGACGATTGTCGAAGTCCCCATTACCTTCGTTGAACGTACCCACGGCCGTTCCAAGATGAGCGGCGCAATCGTGCGCGAAGCGCTGTGGCGGGTCACCGTGTGGGGATTCCAGCGTTTCTTGCCGTTCGGGCGATGAAATAGTTTCGGCCCCTCACCCGAAGGGGAGGGGCCGAAGCAACAACCTTTAGGCGCTGGCCTTAGCGGCCTTGCCCTTCTTGGCTCGGTGCAGGTGCGGTGGTCCGATTTCGCCACCACGAAGCAATTCAAGCCGTTCGGTCAGAATCTCTTCGAGTTCGTCCACCGAACGACGCTCCAGCAGCATGTCCCAATGGGTGCGCACTGGCTTCTCTTGCTTGACTTCTGGTTCTGCGCCATTCAGTAGGCGACCCATCTGGCCGGACTTGGGGTCTTCCCACTCCAGCGGGACGTCAGCCTCGTCGGCCATCGTCACGGTAAAGGTGCGGCCGTCCTCAAGGACATACTCAACTTCTTGGCGGGGTGCCATCTCGACGCCGCGTTCGTCTTCAAAGCTCTGGGTGCCCAGTCGGGCGCCGCGCAGTGCTCGTTCAGCCATCTTCGTTCCCCCTCCTTGCTCTCGTCTCGTACATAACAACGTACGGCACGTCGATGAGATTCCCCTGAGCGCCCAATAGTTCGCAGAAACCTCTAATTTCCGGCAATGGGTGCCTGCTCTCGGGCTTTGTCTTCAATCTGCGCGGGAACCAGCAGCAAAGCAATCAGACCTGCGGCCAGGACGGCCATGATGCCGACGATGCCCCAACGGTCGTCTCCGCCCACGAACGCGCACACCGCGAAGAGCGTGGGTGCCAAGAAGGATGCGGCACGGCCGGTCATGGCGTAGAGGCCAAAGTGCTGGCCTTCTTTGCCCGGGGGCGTCAATCGAGTCAAGTATGTTCGCGCTGCCGACTGGGCTGGGCCCACGAACAAGCACAAGATGAGCCCGAAGATCCAGAAACCACCGCTGCCGTGGATGAACAGCAGGACGAACCCGGCAATCAGCATGCTCGCGAGCGAAAAGACGATGACTCGACGTGGGCCGATCTTGTCGTCGACACGGCCCGCGCCAATGGCGCCAGCTGCCGCGATCACATTGGCCACAATGCCGAAGATGATCACCGAGTCGTCTTCGAAGTCGTAGACCGATACGGCGATCACCGCCCCGAAGGTGAACACGCCGGCCAGCCCGTCGCGGAACAGCGCGCTGGCGATCAGGAACTTCGCCGTAGTGCGGTCCTCGCGCCACATGGTGCGCAACTCCGCGAACAGCACGCGGTAGGACTCGCGGAAAGAAGCTCGGGGGACTGCGCTGGCTTCTGCCGGGAGCTCTGGGACTGCGCGAAGCACTGGAATAGCGAAGATCAGGAACCATACGGCCGCAACAATGGCGACCAGCCGCACGTTGAATCCGTTCTCCGTTGAGAGTCCGAGGAATCCTCGCGTGTCGCCATCGCCTGCGATGAAACCGAAATAGCAAATCAGCAGCAGCACAATGCCACCGAGATAGCCGGCGCCCCAACCCAAGCCCGAGACTCGCCCAACGTTGTCGGGCGTCGACACCTGCCGCAGCATGGCGAAGTACGGAACCTGGGCAAGTTCAAACAACACGGTTCCCACAGCGATCAGCACCAAGCCAAGCCACAGGAAGTGGTAGTCGTCTTTGACAAAGAACAGCAGGGTTGTCAGCACAATGACGGCAAACGTCAGCACGGCAAGAGAGCGCTTACGCTTCCCTGACGCATCGGCTTGCTGGCCCATCACAGGCGCCAGCACCGCAATCACCAAACTTGCGCCACCGACGGCGAAACCGAGCCAAGTGCTCGCCGAAAATGGACCCGGAACGTTCTTGCCCACCGAATCGGTCAAATAGACCGAGAAGATGAACGTCACAATGACGGCGTTGAACGCTGCCGAGCCCCAATCCCACAGGCTCCAGGCGACAACCTGGCGTCGGTTACTCATGTGGTCTCCCTCCACGATGAGCGCGCCGTCAGTACGTCGCGCAAGATGTCAGTGCGGTCGGTGATGAGTCCATCGACGCCCAGATCAAGGAGCCGGTGCATTTCATCGGCATCGTCGACTGTCCAGACATGGACCTGTTTACCCAGTGCGTGTGCCTTGGCAAGGAAGCGTGGGGTAACGACAGTGATCCGGCCACGACGTGCAGGAACTTGAAAACAGTCGGCGCGGATCGTGCTCAATCGGCGTAGCCAGGTCGTGGGACGGAGCACGAGTTCGGCAGCTTCAAGCTTTGACGCACTTGTCGTGACTTGCGGAAGTCGGCGCCGAATAGCCGTCAACGTGCTGTGCTCGAAAGACGCCAAGCAGGTGCGATCAACGACGCCCATCCGCTCAATCAGCTCGCAGGTGGCATCGACCGCATCGATCGTTTTGACATCGATATTGAGTCGGGCGGTGGGAAAGGCGTTGTAGACGTCTTCCAGTCGCGCCGGTGGCTCTCGCCCGTCCAGTCTCTCTTGGCTCAGCGCTTCGTCGGTCAAGTCGACGACGCGCGCAGGATTTCCGGTGACTCGTTCGAGCGTCTCGTCGTGCAGCGTGTAGACCGTGCCGTCGGCGCTGCACCGAACATCGGTTTCAAGATAGGTGTAGCCCCGCGAAATGGCGTCGGAAAACGACGCCATGGTGTTCTCGATGCCGACATTGCTGCCAGTACCTGCGCCGCCGCGGTGTGCAAACGCCAACGGGGCCGGGCCGTCCAGGTAGGCAGCAGAAGTCACGTGCCCAACCTAGACGGGGTAGCGGGTCAGATGTCTCTGAAGGTCTCGATCCGAGCGCCGAGCGCATTGAGCCGCTCGGCGAGGTCCTCGTAGCCGCGGTTGATGACGTAGACACTGCGCAGCACCGAGGTGCCCTTGGCGGCAAGCATGGCTAGCAAGATCACTACAGCCGGACGAAGGGCCGGCGGGCAGACGATTTCGGCGCCACTCCAATGGGTGGGGCCGTCGACCAGTACGCGGTGCGGGTCGAGCAGCTTGACGCGTGCGCCGAGGCGGTTCAGCTCGGTCAAGTAGATGGCACGGTTCTCATAAACCCAGTCGTGCAACATCGTCTGGCCTTCGGCAGTCGCCGCAATGACGGCGAAGAACGGCAGATTGTCGATGTTGAGGCCTGGGAACGGCATCGGGTGGATCTTGTCGATGGGCGCCTTCAGCACCGATTCATGCGTGGTGATGTCGACCAATCGGGTGCGACCGTTCTCGGCCATATATTCAGCAGACCGGTCGTATTGAAAGCCCATTTCTTCGAGCAGAGCGAGCTCAATCTCCATGAACTCAATCGGAACCCGTCGCACCGTGATGTTGGACTTGGTCACGATCGCGGCCGCGATCAAACTCATGGCCTCAATGGGGTCTTCGCTGGGCGCGTAGTCGACGGTCTTATTGATAACCGGCTGGCCGGTGACACGCAGCGTGGTGGTGCCGATGCCCTCGATGCCGACACCCAATTCCTGCAGGAAGAAGCAGAGATCCTGGACCATGTAGTTCGGGCTGGCATTGCGGATGACGGTGACGCCGTCATAGCGCGCGGCGGCGAGCAGTGCATTCTCGGTAACGGTGTCGCCACGTTCAGTCAGCACAATGGGGCGCTCTGGTCCTACGCCCTGGGCGGCGGACGCGTGGTAGCTGCCCTCGGTGGCCACCACGTTCAGGCCGAACGGCCGAAGTGCCGTCATATGCGGTTCGACCGTGCGAGTGCCCAGATCGCACCCGCCGGCGTAGGGCAGCTCAAAATCGGGGTAGCGATGCATCAGCGGGCCGAGGAACATGATGATGCTGCGAGTACGGCGTGCGGCATCTTCGTCCATGGCCGACAGATCAAGATCGGCCGGAACATCGAGCTCAAGGTCGTTGTCCTCGTTAAGCCAGCGCGTCCGCACACCGATTGATTCCAGAACTTCGAGAAGTCGATTGACCTCTTCGATCCGTGCCACTTTGCGCAGCGTCGTCGTACCAGCGTTGAGCAGCGATGCACACAGCAAAGCGACGCCCGCATTCTTGCTGGACTTCACATCAATCTCGCCGGACAACTGAGTGCCGCCTTGAACACGCAAGTGGCTCGGGCCGGAGACGCCCACGCTGACGAGCTCGGAGTCCAAGACGGCTCCAATGCGCGCCAGCATGTCGAGGGTCAGATTCTGCTGGCCTTTTTCAATCCGATTGACCGCACTCTGACTCGTGCTGAGTTCGGTAGCGAGCTCATTTTGCGTGAGACCGCGATGTTGCCGCGCGTCGCGAATCAGCGCACCGATTCGCGCCAGGTAAGGGGTCGCAGAGGTCGCGTCGGGTGCCTCAACATCAGTCATACCCGCAACGCTATCTCACATATGAGATAGAACAAGCATCACGTTGGGGGCGCAGCCGACAGGAGTCGATTTTTGCCCGGCCTCGTGGTGGGCGGCCGTTGCGCACTTCCCGTGAAGCTGATGGCTCTAGTCTCATTGCATGGCAGATGCCCGCACCCAGAAGGACGATGATTCCGGCCTGACTCGGCTCCAGCAGTTTGCGATTCCGCTGGTCTTTGTCGGTGCAATGTGGTGTGTGGAGATCGTTGACGCACTGACGCCAGGAGCGCTTGACAGTCACGGAATTCACCCACGTACCGACGAAGGCGTGTTCGGCATCGTTTTTGCTCCGATGCTGCATGGCGATTGGGGCCATCTGATCGCAAACTCGGTTCCGCTCGTCGTGCTGGGGACGCTGCTGATGCTCTCGGGTTTGCGGACCTTCGTCGGCGTGACGGCCATCGTCTGGCTTGTTGGGGGAGCGGCCGTGTGGCTGTTGGCCGGTTCACATTCGAACCACATCGGCGCGTCCGGCCTCGTGTTCGGCTGGATTGGTTACCTCCTCGCGCGGGGCGCATTCTCGCGAAGCATTGGTCAGATCGTGATCGGCCTACTGGTGTTGGCCAGTTACTGGACCGCGGTCTTCGGGGTGCTGCCAGGACAGCCAGGCATTTCCTGGCAGGGCCATCTCTTCGGGGCCATCGCTGGCGTACTGGCCGCGTGGTTGTGGGAGAGCAAGCGCACGTCTGAGTGACGCCTGGTCACAGCCGTGTTGAACCATCCTGACCCAACAAGCGCGCATCCTCAGTGCCGCCGAGTTCGACGACCCGCGACCAGTAGATCGAGTATCCGAGGTCGGAAATGGTGCAGTCGTGAATCGGGAAAACCGTGTTAGCTCCAACGCGTTGAACGAAGTCGACCGTTTCGCTGACCTTCGCCCACGGCGCGCTCAACGGCACTGCTAGCGCTGTCACGCCACTCGGGTTGCTGTCGTAGCTATCTCCGGGGTGGAACAGTGTGGTGGTGCCGTCAGAGACGAGCACGCCCACGTTCGAGACGCGAGGGATCTCGGGCGAGATCACGGCATGCTGGCTGCCCACACCGGTAATGGATAGCTCGCCAACCTGCCAGCATGCGCCGTCGCCGTTGACAGTCCACGCTCCGAACGGCACCAACCCTGAGGTTTCTGGATCGCAGATCAGTAACGCCTGCGGATTAGCCTCGATTAAGGAACGCCCGGCGTCGCTCTGGTCAAGATGGTCGGGGTGCTGGTGCGTGACCACAATGGCGTCGAGATCGCGCAACTCAAATACCTCAGGTCGGCAATAGGCACCCGGATCAATCAGAACCCGAGTCGAAGCCGCTTCCACCAGTAGCGCAGCGTGACCAAATCGAGTGATGGCGAACATGCCACCATTGTGGCCCGACTATGCCGACAACCGCGCGAGTTCTGGTTCATCGGCGCCGAAATAGCGCTCCATGATGCGATCGCTGTTCCGCTTTGCTGAAGACTGTAGGTAGCGCTCACCCCACGGCGTCCGGCCCACCACGTAGTACTTCGCGAAGTTCTTCGGCATGACGAGGGCGGTAGCCCAGGGGAGACGCACCGGAAGATCGAGATCGCGCAAGCCCTGCTTGCCCAAAAATGCGCGCAACATGCTCAACAGCCGTTCGCGGGTATACCAGCCCATCGCCTGCCTGAACGGACCGCTGTAATGCAGTTTCGGTTGGGCATCGACGATGCTGTTCGCTAGCAGTTGCCCGGCTTCAGTGACGTCGTCCTGGCCCAACAAGATGTGATAGTTCAGCCGGTGCCGCTCGCGTTCGCTGTCGACGAGCCAGTCGTCTTCAACGCCGATAAGCCAGCCGATGTACTTCCACAGGTGCATGACGGCCTTCGACTCGGCTTTCGTGATGCGGACACCGAGCGCCCGCGCGCCCAACAGGAGTGCGCCGTCGAATAGGCCAAGCGTTGCGGCCTGATCGGTCGCGTTGATGGGCCGGCCCCAATACTCGCTGTCCCACATCCCAGGCTCGCTGAATCGGCTGTTCACCAGGGCGTGCATCAACCGAACGTGCACGGTCAGTTTCCAGCCTTCACCGTCGCGCAGCATTGCGTTTTGCTGCGATACGGCCACACCCCACTTTTGGGTTTCGCCGAGGCGTCGTTGCGTGGTGTCGCCCGCCAAGCCGCCAGTGGCAACCAGCAAGTCAGTCGGCCCGCCGAATCGGTAGCCGCCGATCAGGGCCAGCTGAAGTAGGACATCTGACGCGTTGCGGCCAAGGCGGCGATAGATGCGAGCGCCCTCGTTCACCAGGTCCATGTCGACCCACTCTGGGGTGGTCTCAAGGTGCTCGAAGAACTCGCGCAGGGGAGCAGGAGCCTCGGGCACGGACGAAAGCCCGCCGTTGAGAGCTTGGTTGAACTGCTTCATCGTGACGCGATCGCTCGCGTTCTTCGATCGGATGGCTAGTGCCAACTTTTCACCAAGTTCGTCAATGACCATGAAGCGTTCGCCGACGACCTCCATCAACTCTTCGTCGATGTGGTCGACACGACCAACGAGCTTGAGAATCTTGCCAATCGAGGCGGCTCGCTTTTCGCCAGCGCGGAATCGCTGTGGGGGAGTGATGGACGTCGTGGGCTCGGTCACGGTCATACCGGCATAGTGACACGAGTAATTACTCGCATACCATTCGTGTCATGGATGTGTCGCCGACGAACGGCAAACTGCGCAAGAAGCCGCAGCAAGACCGATCCCGCCACATGGTCGATCGGATCATTGAAGCCGGCCGGCAGGTGCTCGTTGAGCAAGGATTTGAGCGCACCACAACCAACCGCGTAGCTGATAAGGCGGGAATCAGCCCCGGTTCGCTCTACCAGTATTTTCCGAACAAACAGGCCGTGCTGGACGCGGTCATCGACCGCTATTCCAGGGATTTCTCCGAACAGGTCGCCGCCTTGGTCGTGCCGCCGATCGGAAGCGATCCCGCGGTAGTCGTGCGTGAAACGTTTGCGGGACTGCTCGATGTCCTTGAGGCGAACAGAGAGTACGTGCGGCTCGTCGCTGAGTTGATGCCGCCATCTCAGGCAGGGGAGCGGACTGGCCAGTTGGAGCGCCGCATTCGCGATCTGGTGGGCGCCTACTTGGTGTTCGCGCCGTCCCGAGAGCGCATTGCACCGGCGTCATCGGCGTGGATTCTGGTGCGGATGGTCGAGCACCTCAGCGTCAATTATGTGCTGGAATCACCGGATATATCGCGCGACCAGTTCTTGGACGAACTCACCCGCATGACCATGGCTCATTTGACCTGACATCAGTAGGCGACCCGAATGCGAGTACTCACCAGGGTTCGGCCAGCACACTGGCTACAGCCAGATGAAATGAAACTTCCTGGACGTCCTGCTCAACGGCGGCTTCGTGCGCATTGATGACGGAATGGACCAGCGACCATTCGCGAGCATCGTCGAGGTCGATCCTTGCCGCTTCGGCCACCAGCGAAAGCCGTTGTTGCACTTGCCAGTGGAACGTCGACCCAGATCCGTACTCATCAACGCGGTTGCGCAGTGCCGGATAGATCTCGAATCCGGGCGGCCCGGACACCGGCTTGGGGTCGATGGCCAACCAACCTGGCTCTCGATCAGCAGCAAGCACGTTTTCGAAATGAAGGTCCAGGTGTAGTAGCCGCGGCTCGTAACGCCGGTTGTCGTAGATGCGAAGCGCGCGATCAATCCAGCGCCGAGGGATGGTGGGCGGGCGGCCCCGCATAGCGGCGATCTCGGCGGCGACAACGCTGGTGAACGCCGGGACAGTCCGCGGCGGCTCGACATTCAGCCGACCGAGGAGCGCACCGATAACCCGGCACGCCTGGTCGATGTCGACGGCGGTGAGATCTACGCCAACGTGAAGCGCCTCCAGCAGAAGTGCATGCTGAGCGGGGTGGGCTGCGATCAGACCGACGGCACCTTGGCCTGCCCAATGGCGTAGCCCCAGGTGTTCGATAGCGGACTCCTGATGTGGCCAACTGATCTTGAGTACGAACTCTTCATCGTTTCGTACGACAGGCAGCACGAGTGCGTTGTGCCCGTTCATCGGCGCCCCGTTTCGCGTCAGGTTCCACGACAGGAGGCGATCAGTGACTATGCCCGGCAGCTGACGTAGCCAGGTCGGTCCATCGACTCCGACATCTGCGGCCCGATCGGCCATGCGCCGCGCCAAGTCGTCGGGTATCTCACTGGTTGTGAAGGCTGGCGAGGTCATAGTCCCATCCTTGCTTGTCGGGCCTGACCTGTTCATATGTGCTGTTTCTCGCCGGATCAATCTCGTACGCTTCCGACGTGACTGACTTTCCTGCCACTCGCCGCCTCATCCCCATGTCGGCGCGCGATCCGCAAGAACCACATCGAGCAGCGAGTTCGCTGGAACTGTTCTTCGATCTTGTCTTCGTGGTTGCAGTATCAATTGCGGCTGTCGAACTGCACCACGCCGTGACCGAAGGCCATGTCTCCGACGGCATCGTGTCGTATCTGATGGTCTTTTTCGCCATCTGGTGGGCGTGGATGAACTTCACCTGGTTCGCCACGTCCTTCGACAACGACGACTGGCTGTATCGGGTGCTGACGTTCGTCCAGATGGCGGGAGTATTGGTCGTCGCCGCCGGCATCCACGACGCATTCAACGACGCCGAATTCACTCTTGTGGTGATCGGTTATGTCTTAATGCGCATCGCGCTAGTGGCCCAGTGGCTGCGCGCTTCACGTCGCGCCGGAAAGTTGCGCCGCACCACGTTGACCTACGCCGCCGGAGTCACTGCGTTGCAGGTCCTGTGGATTGCCTTCTTGCTGGTGCCGGACGGCGCGTGGCTGATGCCGATCTTTATCGCCCTGGTTGCGCTTGAGATTGCCGTTCCGGTTGTCGCGGAGTCTTGGGGACAGACACCTCGCCACCCGCACCACATCACCGAGCGGTACAGCTTATTCACGCTGATCCTGCTCGGTGAAAGCCTGCTCGCATCGGCGAATGCCGTGATCACGGCGTTCAACGAAGACGCCGCCGACACTGGGTCACTGATTGTGATCGCAGTTCTCGCGTTCACCGTGACTGCCTGCCTGTGGTGGATCTATTTTTGGCCGCCGCATCATGAGGCGATCGGCACCATGCGCGAATCACTTATTTACGGGTACGGCCACTACATCGTGTTCGCGGCGGCGGGTGCGTTCTCCGCGGGGATCGAAGTTGAGCTCGACGTCCTGGCACATCACAGCAAGTTGAGCGAAACACAGGCATCGTTCACTGTGACGGTTCCGATCGCCATCTTCATCCTCGGTGTCTGGTGGATCGCAATGCGTCGCTGTGGCGATGGCGTGGTCAACACAGTGGTTCCGCTCGGAGCAGTGCTGGTGCTCCTTGATCCGGTCATCCCGATTCCGATCACACTGACGGCCGTCATCATGGTGGTCATCGTCGCGGTGTTGGTGCTGCGTGATCCGAGCAGGAATGAAGATGCCGAACGTCAGTTGGCCGCTTTAGGGTGAACCTCATGCCCGCTGAGGAGATGCACGCCGCCGACAGCCACGACATCATTCGCGTACGAGGAGCGCGAGAGAACAATCTGCAAGGCGTCGACCTTGATCTACCCAAACGCCGGTTGACTGCCTTCACCGGAGTTTCTGGTTCCGGTAAGAGTTCGCTCGTTTTTGCGACAATCGCGGCCGAATCGCAGCGCATGATTAACGAGACGTACAGCTCATTCGTGCAGGGTTTCATGCCCAGCATGTCTCGGCCCGACGTCGATCTGCTGGACGGTCTGACGACGGCGATCATTGTCGATCAGGAGCGCATGGGTGCCAATCCACGGTCAACCGTCGGCACAGTCACTGATGCCCACGCGATGCTGCGCATCCTGTTCAGCCGCTTGGGGGAGCCACACGTCGGGTCACCTCAAGCATTTAGTTTCAACGTCGCTTCGGTCAGCGGTGCCGGTGCCGTGAAGTTCGAAAAAGGTGGCAAGACCGTTAAGGAACGCCGCGAGTTTTCGATCACTGGCGGAATGTGTCCGCAGTGCGAGGGCAGGGGAGCGGTATCGGACTTCAATCTGGCCGCGCTGTATGACGAGAACAAGTCCATCAACGAAGGCGCCATCACGATCCCCGGCTACAGCATGGACGGTTGGTACGGGCGCATTTTCAACGGCTGCGGATTCTTTGACTGCGATAAGCCGATCAAGAAGTTCACCAAGTCCGAACTCGACGATCTGCTCTACAAAGAAGCCACCAAGATCAAGGTGGAGGGCATCAACCTCACCTACCTAGGCCTGATCCCACAGATCCAAAAGTCGATGCTGGCTAAAGACGTCGAAGCGATGCAGCCGCACATCAGGCGATTCGTCGAGGCCGCAGTGATCTTCACGACGTGCCCTGAGTGTGGCGGTACCCGACTTGCCGAACATGCTCGCGCGTCGAAGATCGGCGGCAAATCTATTGCCGACGTGTGCGCGATGCAGATTGATGAACTCGCCGAGTGGGTCCGCGAAATCGATGAGCCATCTGTGGCGCCACTGCTGAAGGGCTTGCAGGAGTCGCTCGATTCATTTGTTGCCATCGGACTGGGCTATTTGAGTTTGGAGCGTTCCTCTGGCTCGCTTTCTGGCGGCGAGGCCCAGCGCACCAAGATGATCCGCCATCTCGGATCGGCACTCACCGACATCACCTACGTATTTGATGAGCCCACCATCGGCCTGCACCCGCACGACATCGATCGCATGAATCAGTTGCTCCTGCAGCTGCGCGATAAGGGCAACACCGTGCTCGTTGTTGAGCACAAACCGGAGACCATCGCGATTGCCGACCACGTCGTCGATCTCGGACCCGGGGCTGGCACTGACGGCGGTGAAGTCGTGTTCGAGGGGACTTTTGAAGGGCTACGCAGCAGCGAAACTCTCACCGGACAACACCTCGCCTTCCGAGCCAAGATCAAAGCATCGGTGCGATCGGCCACTGGTGCGATAGAAATCCGCGGTGCCGACACCCACAATCTGCAGAACGTCGACGTTGACGTACCCACAGGTGTGCTGTGTGTGGTCACCGGTGTTGCCGGCTCGGGCAAGAGTTCGCTGATTCACGGTTCACTCGCAGGCGGCGAGGACGTCGTTGTCGTCGATCAAGGCGCAATCAAGGGGTCACGACGCAGCAATCCAGCCACATATACGGGGCTGTTGGAGCCCATTCGTAAGGCCTTCGCCAAAGCTAACGGCGTCAAACCAGCGCTGTTCAGTGCAAATTCAGAAGGTGCGTGTCCCACCTGCAAAGGTGCCGGTGTCGTTTACACCGAATTGGGCATCATGGCGACGGTCGCCAGCGTGTGCGAAGAATGTGAAGGCAAACGCTTCCAAGCCGCGGTTCTTGAGTACACCTTCGGCAGCAAGAACATCGATGAAGTCTTGTCGCTACCGGTGGAACAGGCGCGTGACTTCTTCGCTGACGGCGAAGCGAAGTTGCCTGCAGCCCACAAGATTCTGGACAGACTCGTCGATGTGGGCCTGGGATACATCACGATCGGCCAACCACTCACGACGCTGTCTGGTGGCGAGCGTCAACGGCTCAAGCTGGCCGTTCAGATGGCCTCTGACGGAGGCGTCTACGTGCTCGACGAGCCGACTACCGGATTGCACCTTGCCAACGTTGAACAACTGCTGCAGATGCTCGACCGACTTGTTGATTCGGGCAAGTCAGTCATCGTGATCGAACATCACCAGGCCGTCATGGCGCACGCCGATTGGATCATCGATCTCGGTCCAGGCGCAGGGCATGACGGCGGTCGCGTGGTGTTTGAAGGCACTCCAGCCGATCTGGTTGCAACGCAGTCGACTCTGACGGGCCAACATCTAGCTGATTACGTCGGCAAATAGGCCCGCAGAAACCGCCAATCTGCGGCACACTGGGCGCGTGAGCCCCCGCGCAGCCAAGGACGACAACACTCCCGACGCCAAATCACGGCAATCTGTCGTCAATCTGTGGGACTTTCTTGTCAAAGGCGGGATCGCTGATCTCACCCGCACGCCTTCGCAGATCATCGATACCGGCCGCACGCGCGAAGTGCACCGCTACGACAAGGCACCTGGGGTCCGCAGTAAGGGGCTACCCGTCTTGTTGGTGCCACCGCTGGGGTCGCAAGCAAGTTGCTTTGACCTGCGCCGCGGACTCTCGCTCGCGGAGGACTTCGTGCAACGTGGGCGCCCGACATATTTGGTCGACTACGGCCCGCTGACTGGCGATGACCGCAAAGTCGGCATCGAACACTTCATCAATGACGTCCTTCCACCAGCGATTCGCAAGGTGTCAGAAGACGCCGGCGGCCGCGATGTTCACTTAGTCGGTTGGTGCATGGGTGGCCTGCTGTCGATGGGCACCACAGCGATCTACGACGACCTCCCGGTTCGGTCACTCACGATGGTCGCGAGTCCATTCGATATGTCCAAGCAGCCGCTACTGAAGCCGGTCCAGGCAGTCGCGAAGTTGACTGGTGGCCGCTTGATCGGCAGCGCGCTGAAGGCGGCAGGAGCTGTTCCCGCACCACTGGTCAGCATCGGCTTTAAGGCCACTGCGTTGCCGACCTATTTGAAGAAGCCCCGCACCCTGTGGACCAATCGCCAAGATCGCGAGTTCCTCGGACACGTCCAGGCCATCGACGAGATCATGAACAACATGCTGGCCTATCCGGGTCGGGCCACATTGCAGGTCTACCAGCGCATGGCGCTGCGTAATGAACTTGCAACTGGCCAGATTCAGGGGCCCACACACTTGATCGATTTGGCTAACGTGCGCGTGCCCGTCATGAATGTCGCGGGGGAGTCCGACGCATTGGTGCCAGCTGCCGCAGCGCACCACGTCGGAGACCTACTGCCAAACTCGCCGGACGTGCGTCTGCCGCTCGCGCCGGGAGGACACCTGGGTGTTCTCACCGGAACCGCTGCACCTGACACGACGTGGACCGAAATCAACGCCTTCCTGTCCGCGCACGACCGCAAGCCACGACGTCAAGGCTGAGTTGACGCTTGGGTTTCAGGCACCCGAAGGACAGCCACAGCGGACAGAATGAGCGCACCGCCGAGCCAGCCAATTAGGGGGAGTTGCTCGTCGAGCAGCGCGACCGCGAGCAATGCGGCAGTCAGCGGCTCAACCAACGTCACGATGGTGGCGACAGATCCTGAAATCGTGCGCAGTCCGGCATAAAGAAGGCCGTAGGCAAGAGCCATCGTCGCGATGCCGAGGTAGAGAAGCAGTGCTAGCGACACACCACTGCCAGGCATCACCGGCTGGCTGCTCAGTCCTGCAGCGACGAGGAACGGTGCCAGCACCAGCGCTCCGGCCGCAGTGGCGCCGGTGGTCAATGCCAACGGGTCGACTTTCCCTGTGAGATGACGGCCTAGGAGAGTGGTTGCAGCGTAGGTCATGCCCGAGGCGATCGCGAGCAAGATGCCGAGTAATTGCTGGTCAGAGGTATTATCTCGAGCTTCTCCAGATGAACTCATGAGTACCAATCCGGTGAGCGCAACAACCAGAACTACCGATTGGCGAGGGGAGGGGAGCGTACGCGCTCTCCCGTGTTCCCAAGCCATGGCCGCGGTTGGCGCAAGCCCCAGCGAAACCACCGTGGCAACACTGACGCCCACCATCAATACGGACGCGAAATACAAGCACTGATAGGTAGAAGTCAGCGCGCCGATCGTGAACCCAAGTCGCGGATGTTGGCGAACAGTTGCCACGACAGACTTCCAGCGCCCGCAGATCAGGCAGAAGACGAGCAACGCACCAGTGGCGACCACCATGCGAAGTGCGCTGACGGTCAGCGCGCTCAGGCCATCGCGATCATTCAGGACGGTCACGACCAGTCCGCCAGTGCCCCACAACACCCCAGCCAGGCACACCTGGAGCCAGCCGACGCGTATTTGGTTCACCGGAGAAATCTACTGACCCTCATGCCAGGTATGAGGCAGGATGTCCACCATGGCGTCAGGTGAAGAACCTCGCAATCTGCGAACCTACGGCGGCGCATCAGCAATACAACGCCTTGATGACCGCCGTCAGCGACTCCAGGCGGCTGTTGTTGCCATCATTGGTCGAGCTGGCTGGGCCTCTGCCACAGTGCGCGCTGTCGCCGCTGAAGCAGGAATCGGCCCGCGTTTTCTCTACGAGAGCTACAGCGACGTCGACGATCTCGCCACCAGTACGTACGACGAAGTCGGCGCTGAGCTGATTGCCGACGCTGTGGCTGCCTACACCAAGCACGACAACGTTCCTGACAGCGCTCAGGCAGCAGTCAGTTCGATCGTCCACGGACTGCTTGGCGATCCTGTCCGCGCCAAATTCCTGCTGTCAGAAGCCCCAGGGCTCGTGGCTCGGCGCATCGAGTTCATCACCAACTCAGCTGAAGAATTCGCCAGGTTGTCGACACAGACACCTGAGGAACAAATCGCATCACGTCGTCGCGGAATCTTCGCTGCAGCCGGCGGCCTCGAACTCATTCGCATCCGCCTCGATGGTGAAGACGACGCACTCGATGCAGCCAGCATTACGCACACGATCACACAGGCTCTTCTCCCATAACTCCCACAGTTCCACAGTTGGCCGATAATGCACATTATGTCAACTAATGAAGGAATTGCAGTTCCCCAACCCACGAGCACCAGCTCGATCCCCTGGGCGGTGACTTAGTCGGCTCTGGCCGTGGCGGTCGGTGATCTCATCGGCCTACCGCGGCCGATTCGCCGAACAAGTCACCGCGTGCGAAGTCGAAAGCCGACTAAGTCACCGCCCACCTGCGTTCTGACACGCCGAGTTTCCACATAGTGAGACATGTGACCACGCTTCGGAATATCTGGCACTCTTGACCTTGAAAGCGCGTCCCCCAGAGGAGTTTCTATGAGCGAGCAGTGGTCGTTTGAGACCAAGCAGATCCACGCCGGCCAGCAGCCCGATCCGACGACGGGTGCGATCGCTACGCCGATTTACGCAACTACGGCCTACCAGTTCCGTGACACCCAGCACGCCGCTGACCTGTTCAGCCTCGCCGAGCCGGGCAATATCTACACGCGCATCATGAACCCGACACAGGACGTCGCTGAGCAGCGCATCGCTGCACTTGAAGGCGGCGTGGGCGCGCTTCTCGTGGCCTCAGGCCAGGCAGCCACCACCGGCGCTCTGACAAACGTTGCCGAGGCCGGCGACCACATCGTTGCCTCCTCCAGCCTCTACGGCGGTACCGATTCGCTACTGCGCCACACCTTCCCCAAGCTCGGTATTGAAGTTTCCTTCGTCGCCGACGCCAATGACCCACAGCAGTGGCGCGACGCCACCAAGGAGAACACCAAGGCGTTCTTCGGCGAGACCGTCGGAAACCCGCGCGGCGACGTGCTCGATATCGCTGGCATCTCGGCTGTGGCTCGCGAGGTGGGTGTCCCCCTCATCGTCGACAACACCATCGCCACGCCGTACCTGCTGAACCCGCTGGAGCACGGCGCCAACACCGTCGTCCACTCGGCCACCAAGTACCTGAGCGGTCACGGCACCGTCATTGTCGGCGTCGTCATCGACGGCGGCACGTTCGACTACGGCGCCTACGGCGACAAGTTCCCCGGCTTCAACACTCCGGACGAGAGCTACCACGGCTTGGTCTACAGCGAAGCGCTTGGCCCGGCCGCGTACATCGCCAAGCTGCGCGTTCAGTACCTGCGCAATGTTGGTCCCGCGGTGAGCCCGTTCAACGCGTTCCTGCTGCTGCAGGGTCTGGAAACGTTGAGCTTGCGCGTCAGCCGTCACAACGAGAACGCACTCTCCGTCGCCAAGTGGCTGGAGTCGCGCGAAGACGTGGCGTCGGTCAACTACCCCGGACTCGCATCGAGCCCGTACAACGGTTTGGCTCAGAAGTACCTGCGCAACGGCTCCACCGCCGTCCTTACCTTCGAGCTGCCGGGCGGCGTCGACGCCGGACGCAAGTTCATCGATGCGCTGCAGTTGCACGCTCACGTTGCCAACCTCGGCGATGTTCGCTCGCTGGCCATCCACCCGGCATCCACCACGCACAGCCAGTTGACTGCCGAAGAGCAGCTCGGCGCTGGCGTTACGCCCGGTTTGGTCCGTCTGGCCGTTGGCATCGAAGGTATCGACGACATCATCGCCGATCTCGAGGTGGGCCTGGCCGCAGCCAAGTAGCTCGCGACCAGTAAGAATAACCACGTGAGACCACGGGGAACGACTCCTGATCTCCCTCTTGCCACCGGTGGGTGGCGGGAGGGAGATCTCGTCGGTTCGCGGCACTTCGCCCGCCTGGGGGCACTCCCCCTCGACGACGGTTCAGCCATCGATGTCACCACGGCGTACGAAACGTGGGGCGAGTACGACGGAACCAATGCCGTTTTGATCCTGCACGCCCTGACTGGCGACTCGCACGTTCACGGTCCAGCAGGCAACGGCCATCCCACTGGCGGGTGGTGGGAGGACGTCGTCGGACCGGGCCTGCCGATCGATACCGATCGCTTTTTCGTTGTGGCGGCCAACATCTTGGGCGGCTGCCAAGGCACCACTGGCCCCCTCTCCCCTGCCCCAGACGGCGAGCCTTGGGGACGGCGCTTTCCAGACGTCACGGTGCGTGATCAAGTTCGTGCTGAAGTTGCCTTGGCCGATCACCTCGGCATTGAGGTGTGGCACACCGTGGTCGGCGGATCCGCTGGCGGAATGCGAGCTGTCGAATGGGCGGTTGAGCATCCGCACCGGGTGGAGCGCCTTTTCCTGCTGGCCTCCTCGGCGTCCGCCTCGGCTGAGCAGATCGCACTTTCCAGCACCCAACAGGCGGCGATCGCTGCCAATCCTGGACCTGCGGGCCTCGACGTGGCGCGCCAAATTGCACATATCGCCTACCGCAGCGAACCCGAACTTCAAGAACGCTTCGGACGCGACGTCCAGCCGGATGGACGATTCGCGGTTGCCTCATATCTTGAGCACCACGGCGCCAAATTGGTGCGCCGGTTTGATCCCGAGTCCTATCTTGTGCTGACCCGCGCCATGGATAGCCACGACGTTGGACGCGACCGCGGTGGCCTTGAAGCTGCACTCTCCCGCGTCACCGCACGCACAGTGGTCGCGGGCATCAGTTCAGACCGGCTTTATCCGCTCAACCAGCAGCAAGAACTCGCCGATCTCATCCCTGGCTGTGACGGCCTTGCCGTCGTCGAGTCGCTCTTCGGTCACGATGGCTTCCTCATTGAAGCCGATCAAGTAGGAATTCTTGCGCGCAAACTGATGGATTCGTGACGCCGCTGCCTGCTTTCTGACATGGGCCGCTGTCCCCAACAAGACAGCCTGTGACCTGTATAAATGGCAGAACTAGGCCTCAAATGGCGACGGATCTCCCGCTCCGACTCGGACCACCTCGGCGACCCCATCACTGAGGTCGACGACGGTCGTGGGCGCGGCAAGGACCTCAATGCCGGACTCGATGACCGCGTCGATCTTCCCGTCGAGCTCGTCGGCAATTTCCCACGCCTGGGTCATCGCTTCGGTGTGACCAGGCAAAATCAGCGTGGTCGACAAGATCGGTTCTCCGAGCGTCGCCAGTAACGCTTGGACGATGGGGTGGGTCGGGATCCGCACGCCGACTGTCTTCTTCTTCACCTGCAGAAGACGCCGCGGCACTTCGCGAGTGCCGGGCAGGATAAATGTGTACGGTCCGGGTGTCGCAGCCTTCACAGCTCTAAACACCGCGTTGTCGACATGGACGAACTGGCCGAGTTGCGAGAAGTCCTTGCAGACCAAGGTGAAGTGATGTTTGTCATCGAGTTGCCTGATCGCCTTGATGCGATCCAGCGCATTTGCATTGCCGATTTGGGCGCCCAGGGCGTATCCCGAATCGGTGGGATAGGCGATGAGTCCGCCTTCGCGTAAAACGTCAACAGCCTGATCGACCGTCCGCTGCTGAGGATTCTCGGGATGAATGTCGATGTACCGGACCATGTCCTGACCATAGCGAGCCCATGGTCAAACGTCCGCTATCTGGACGCGTCGAGTGACCGGACTCCACGAACTTAGTGTTGTCGCGACAACGAAGGGAGGCAGCACAGTGGTTGAACGCCAGGGCAGCATCACGCTCGCTGAACGCCGTGCACGCCAGCTTCGACATGATGCCGAGCGCCATGAGCACCAGCAGGCTCGGCAGCACCTTCTGGCGACGGAACGTCGTACTTCCGAGCAACTCCGTAATCTCGCCGAGGCCGCCGCTGCACATTTTGATCGACTCGAAACGACTACCGCAGAAGTGTTGACGTGGGTTGCTGAGACGTTCGGCTACCGCACCGCCGTCGCTTGCTCAATGGCTGACGCCGTGCTGCCAGCGGTCGTGGCCGAACACCTCCCCTGGGTCGACACGCTGTTCCTCGACACCGGCTATCACTTCGCCGAGACGCTCGGCACGCGTGACGCCATCGAGGCCAGCTTGCGGCTCACCATCATCGACGTTCGGCCACGTCAGTCGATAGTTGAGCAGGACGCCGAATTCGGTGAGAAGTTGCACGACCGAGACCCGAGTTTGTGCTGCGCGCTACGCAAGGTGCAACCGCTACATGAAGCTCTCCAGAACTACGAAGTGTGGATTGCTGGCGTCCGACGAGACGAGGGTGAGTCACGTGCACACACACCGTGGGTCACCTGGGATGACAAGAACGGTCTGGTCAAGGTCAATCCGCTCGTCAACTGGTCATTTGACGATGTCATGACCTACGCCGGTGAGCACGACATCACGGTCAATCCGTTGGTTGCTGACGGCTATCCCTCAATCGGCTGCGCCCCATGCACCCGGCGGGTCGACCCTGGCGAAGATCCGCGTGCTGGCCGCTGGGCGGGGTTCAGTAAGACCGAGTGTGGACTTCACACGTGACGTCCCTACCGCTCACCCTGCGCATCCACGGCAAACGGGCAGTAGTCGTAGGCGGCGGACCTGTCGCTGAGCGTCGCGCTCTGGCTTGGCGCGCAGCGGGGGCCGACGTGGTGGTTGTCTCCCCCGAGGTCACCGACTCACTGTCCGCAGCGGCTCATCGGGGCGATCTGACGTGGCTCCCCCGCGGCTATCAAGTCAGTGACCTCGATGGCGCCTGGCTCGTGCAAACGGCGACGAACAACGCCGATGTGGATGCCGCAGTGCTGGCAGATGCAGATATTCGTCAGATCTGGTGCCTCAAAGGTGGTGATCCGGAGTCATCATCGGCCTGGGCACCTGCCGTGGCCAGAGCCGACGACGTGACCATCGCCGTGAGCGGCGGCGGTGATGCTCGCCGAGCGGCCACGTTGCGAGACGCTGTGGCAGGCGCCTTGGACTCTGGCGATCTGCCGCTTCGCCATCGCACTCATCACCCCGCCGGCTTCGTCGCGTTGGTCGGTGGCGGCCCTGGCGATCCGGACCTCATCACGGCGCGCGGGCGTCGCTTGATCGCCCAAGCTGATGTCGTTGTCTACGACCGACTCGCGCCGCAGTCAGTTCTCGTTGATCTCGATCCGGACGTTGAACTGATCGACGTTGGCAAGCGCCCCGACCGTCACCCCGTGCCGCAGGACGAGATCAACGTGATCTTGGTCGATCGAGCCTCGCGGGGACTCATCGTTGTCCGTTTGAAGGGCGGAGACCCCTACGTCTTCGGACGCGGCGGTGAGGAACTCCTGGCCTGCCGCGCAGCCGGAGTCGAAGTTGAAGTCGTTCCGGGCGTCACTAGCGCTATCGCTGTGGCGGCGGCCGCCGGCATCCCGGTGACGCATCGCGGCGTCGCGCAAGGCTTCACCGTGGTCACCGGCCATGAGGAACTCCACGACGTGCCTACTCGCGGCGACCACACCCTGATCTTGTTGATGGGCGTCAAGCGGCTGGCCGCGTCGGTGCAACAGCTACTGACCGCGGGCCATGATCCAGCCACTCCAGCAGCGATCGTCGAGAGCGGCTGGACACCCAACCAGCGCACAACCCGCGGCACCCTGGCAACCATCGCCGACCTCGCCACAGAAGTCGGCGCCAAAGCTCCGGCCATCGTTGTCATCGGCGACGCAGTCAACGCCCTTGACCCGAGATTTGCGCGCTAGTGCACCGAATTTTGGTTCAAAATGGTGCAAAACTGCGCAAATCTTGGGCCCTGCGCGCTCATACTGCGCAGGGCCTATTCCATGGTGGCGCGTTTTCTACGCACATCCTGGGAACGACACGCAGCGGCGGCGTGGGCATTTCGGCGGCCCTTAGGTCTTCTGTGAGGTCGTCCGCAGCCAAGCCAAACCGATAATCGGGAGCAGCAGCGGTACGTAGCCGTAGCCTTGGCCAAACCCGGACCAAACACTTGCATCAGGGAACAGATCGGCGTCCACGATGGTCAAAACGCCGACGACCAGGACGCCAGCCAACTCGAAGCCAATCGTTACGACTGCCAGCCGATGCCGGTTGGTCGCCAAAGCCCAGGTCGCCAGGATGTAGACCAGCGCGGCAACAGCGGAGAGCACGTACGCCGTCGGTGCGTCACCGAATTTGGTTGCCAGTTGGTAGCTTGAGCGCGCAGTGGCTGCGATGGCGAATACGCCGTAGATCGCGACAAGCATCCGGCCGAAGCCGTGCGAAGTTTCATGCATCTGGTTAGACAACAGTTCCCTCCCAGATTCCGTGGAGACGCGCGCATAGAACGGCGACGGTCAGCATCGCGACCACCACCACGCCAGTCCCCCAGCGCGACTTCTCGGCCACGCCCCAGACGACAGCGACCGGCGGAATGACGATTTGAGTGACCAAATAGGAAATGAACAGCAGACCATCAACGTCCTTGTCGGTCTGGTTCAACGCGATCGAGCCGCCGATCAATAGTGCGATCAACGCGACCTCGACCACAGCAACGCTGTAGAACAGCGGATTTGAGAACGGTTCATCGCGCAGCATGTGCCACGCCGCGTGCAACGCCACGGCGACCGCCAAGAGGGCCACCACCCAGGCGACAGGTTCAGACACGGTTCTCCTTGAAGTTTTGGGTCGTTCCGAGTGTTCCAGACGTCCCTGGCACGATGTCACCGTGTCCAAGCCCATCGTCATTGTCTCGGCTGCCATGTCGGTTCCGTCTGCCTTCTACCGCACTCTCGCTGGAGCGTTCGCCGAACACGACTGGGACACTCACCTTCAGCCCACCCGCGGATATGAAAAGGATGGGGCCATCGCTTCGCGCCGCAACGATTGGAGTTACGCCAGCGAAGCTGCTGCCATCGCCACGTCGGTGGCTGCCGCGCGGGCCGAGAATCCCGACCGCCCAGTCATCGTGATGGGTCACAGTTTGGGCGGCCAGCTGGCGGTCATGCATCAACTCCATCATGAGCCAGCTGACGGCCTGATTGCCATCGGAGCGTCGGTCCCCCACTTCCGGCACTACGGCCGGATCGGCGCGGGCGTACTCACCCTCGGTCTGTCGGTGCCAATTGCTGCTCGCGTGTTTGGCTACGTGCCCAAACCATTCTTCGGTGGCCCCGGAGCCAGGACGATGATGCGCGAATGGGCTGGGTTCGTGCGGTCAGGAAAGCCGCCGTTTGCAGTTCCACACCCAGTCCCCTCCCCCACATTGGTGATCGATCTGAAGGGCGACACGTTCGCCACTGTCGAAGCCACCGACCATTACGTGAAGAAGTTCTTGGACGCCGACCACACGAGCCGGTGGACCTACGACACCCCGCCAGACGGCGGCAATACGCACCACATCTGGTGGGCCAAGACGCCCGCTCCGGTCGTGGAGCACATCGTCGATTGGTGGGCGTCAACTAAAAATTGACGCCCACCACGATCGACTAAGCGAAAGCCTCAATCGGCGGGCACGAGCACGCAAGGTTTCGGTCGCCATATGCCTGATCGATACGACCAACCGGCGCCCAGTACTTGTCGTCAGTGCTACCTGCGGGGAACACGCCAGTTGCGATGTCATACGCGTGCTTCCACTCGAGCAATTCACGCGCCGCGTGCGGAGCGTTGATCAGCGGGTTGTCATCGGCCGCAAAGTCGCCAGCCTGGACTGCGTCCATTTCGGCACGAATGGCCAGCATCGCGCTACAGAACCGGTCGATTTCGGCCAAGTCTTCAGACTCAGTGGGCTCAACCATCAACGTGCCAGCAACCGGGAAGCTCATGGTCGGTGCGTGGAAGCCGTAGTCGATGAGTCGCTTGGCTACATCATCGATGCTGAGGCCGGAGTCCTTGGTCAGATCACGCAGATCCAAGATGCACTCATGCGCCACCAGATCGTGCTCGCCGGTGTACAGAACGGGGAACGCCTCGCCCAACCGCTTAGCGATGTAGTTGGCCGACAGCACCGCAACTGACGTGGCCTCGGTCAGGCCTTCCGCGCCCATCATGGCGACGTAGGCGAATGGGATCGGCAGGATTCCAGCTGAGCCGTACGGCGCCGCGCTGATGGCTCCGATGCCTTCGCGTTTGGCAGCCACCGGATGCAATGGGTGTGACGGCAGGAACGGCACCAAGTGCTCGCCGACCGCGACCGGGCCAACGCCAGGTCCACCGCCGCCATGAGGGATACAGAACGTCTTGTGCAGGTTGAGGTGCGACACGTCGCCGCCAAACTGTCCGGGTTGGGCGTGTCCCAGCAATGCGTTCAGGTTCGCGCCGTCAACGTACACCTGCCCGCCAGCAGCATGCACGATGTCGCACAGCTCAGTAATGCCGTGTTCGTACACGCCATGCGTCGACGGATACGTCACCATGATGGCCGCCAGATCATCGGCGTGCTCGGTGCACTTGGCCCGCAGGTCGGCGAGGTCGACTTCGCCGCCGTCGGTGCTCTTGACGACAACGACGCGCATTCCGGCCATCACCGCCGATGCAGCGTTGGTGCCGTGGGCGGACGACGGAATCAGGCACACCTCGCGGCGCTGATCGCCCCGGCTGTGGTGGTAGCCGCGGATAGCCAACAAGCCGGCCAGTTCGCCCTGCGAGCCAGCGTTCGGCTGGATCGACACAGCTGCGTAGCCGGTGACCTCGGCCAACCAGGTCTCCAGCGTCTCAATCAGTTCGATCATTCCGGCAGCGTCTTCGGCAGGCACGAACGGGTGCAGATCAGCGAAGCCGGGGAAGCTGATGGGTTCCATCTCGGCAGTCGCGTTGAGTTTCATGGTGCACGAACCGAGCGGAATCATGCCGCGGTCGAGCGCGTAGTCGCGGTCGCTGAGCTTCTTCAAGTAGCGCAGCATCTGCGTTTCGCTGTGGTGCTCGTGGAACACCGGGTGGGTCAGGATCTCGTCGGTGCGCAGCAACTCTGCAGGCAAGGCTGGCTCGGCCGTGTCAACGCCAGCGACACCGAACGCGGCCCAGACGGCTTCTAGATGGTCGCGAGTGGTTGCTTCGTTGGTCGAGACCAGCACGGAGTCTGCATCCATCGCCCACAGGTGGACGTCCTTGGCGCGAGCCGCTGCAACAACTTCGGCTGCGCGGCCGGCAACCGTCGCTGTGATGGTGTCGAAGAATGCACCTTCGCTGACTGTCACTCCCCCGGCGCGCAGACCCTCGGCCAGCACGACGGCCTGGGAATGTACGTGGTCAGCAATGCTGCGCAGCCCGTCAGGACCGTGGTAGACCGCGTACATCGAAGCGGTGACCGCCAGCAGTACCTGAGCGGTGCAGATGTTCGACGTCGCCTTCTCTCGACGAATGTGCTGCTCTCGCGTCTGAAGCGCGAGACGGTAAGCGGGACGTCCGGCCGAATCGACCGACACTCCAACTAGTCGTCCTGGAAGGTGACGCTCTAGGCCTTCGCGCACCGACATAAAGCCAGCGTGCGGACCGCCGTAGAACATCGGAACGCCAAAGCGTTGAGTCGAGCCGACCACGACGTCGGCACCCAGCGACCCAGGCGACGACAGCTTCACTAGCGCCAGCGGATCGGAGACGACCACGGCGAGCCCGCCATGCCCATGGGCAAACTCAATGGCAGGCCGGGGGTCAATGATCTGGCCATTGCTCCCCGGATAACCGACGATGACACCGGCGACCTCAACCTCTGGAAGACCTGCCGCAAAATCGACTGAAAGAAGCTCGATATTGAGCGCTTCAGCTCGAGTGAACGTCACCGCGAGAGTCTGAGGATGAAGATTGGTGTCGATGGCAATCGGCAAGTGGTCCTTGCCTCGGGTTGCGCGGCGGATCAACGTGATCGACTCAGCCACGGCAGTGCCTTCGTCCAGCAACGAGGAATTCGCCGTCGGCAGACCAGTCAGATCCGAAACCATGGTCTGGAAATTCAGCAGAGCCTCAAGTCGGCCCTGGGAGATTTCCGGCTGATAGGGCGTGTAGGCGGTGTACCAAGACGGATCTTCAAGCACATTGCGGCGGATCACTGCCGGCGTAATGGTCGGGTGATAGCCCAGCCCAATCATCGCGACACCCGGCTGATTCCGTTCGGCCAACGCACGTAGGTCAGCAAGCACCTCGGTCTCAGTGCGCGCCGTCGGCAGCGATAGGTCTTCAGCGCTGCGAATGCCCGCTGGCACAGCAGCCTGCATCAGTGCATCCAACGAGTCGTAGCCGACTGTCTTCAACATGGCGGACTGATCGGCAGAGGTCGGTCCGATGTGGCGGTCGACGAAGGAGTAGGACACGCAGGCTCCTGGGAGAAGGGATGACGAGGCTGGAACTACGCCTCCCCTTCTGTCACGTCACCGCTTCAGAATTGCCTCGCTCGCGTGGTCCTGGGTGCCTGAGAGGTTCCGGGGAGGAATTGCCCCTTCGGCGCCGCGTCCGGAAGACACGATCTCTCCCACGCGCTGTCGACAGCGCGTTCAGACTACCAAGAGGTGGCTAGTGGTGTCAGGACGACATGCGTGCGCGACGTCGCGCAGCCAGCTCATCGTTGGCGTCGTCAGACTGATCAACTTCAGCCTTTTCGCTCGGAAGCTCGTACAACGAGCCCTCGATCTCTTTCCAGACGCCGCCAACAGCGATGCCAAAGACGCCCTGTCCACCCTGCAGCAGATCGATGACCTCATCGGCTGAACGGCATTCGTACACCGAGGCGCCATCGCTCATCAGCGTGACCTGAGTGAGATCGTCAGTGCCGCGCTCGCGCAGATGGTCGATCGCGATACGGATCTGTTGCAGCGAGACACCGGCATCCAGCAGTCGCTTGATGATCTTGAGCAGCAGAATGTCCTTGAAGGAATACAGACGCTGAGTTCCTGAGCCCGTGGCCGAACGGACCGTGGGCTCAACCAGCTGGGTACGTGCCCAGTAGTCGAGCTGGCGGTACGTGATGCCCGCAGCCGAGCAGGCAGTAGGTCCGCGGAAGCCCAGATCCTGGGGCAGCGGCGAGACGTCGTCGTTGAAGAGCAGACCTTGATCGCCAGCTGCGGCGACCGCATCGGAGGTATCAACCGATGGGTTGTGTGACTCGTTCATCTCTGGCCTTCCAGGACGGTATATGGGGAAGACTACCGCTACGAAACTACAACCGTGGCATCAGTAGTACTCTCAAGGTAAGGGTGAGACTTTTGCAAATCAACGACCGACCGCAATTCCGGGCGTGTCGCACTCCCCTAGTCGGTGATTGAGGTGCGCCCTTCGAGGGCTCGTTCCTCGCCAGGTCAGGAACCGCTAGCGAGCCTCGAAATCACCGATCACGAACTCCCCATGGTCTCGAGGCTCGGCCGCGGGCGGCCTCACACCTCGACCACCGGGGTCGGGCGCACCGGTGATTGAGGCGCGCCCTTCGAGGGCTCGTTCCCCGCCACCTCAGGAACCGCTGGCGAGCCTCGAAATCACCGAGCAAAAGGACCTCACCAATGGTTTCGAGGCTCTCGTTCCTCGGGCACCTCAACCACCAGGGTCGGGCGCGCATCAAAAAATTCCCAAGGTTTCGGGGCTCGGCCGCGGGCGGCGGTCAGGCGAAGTCTTGCGGATCGACGTGGTCGAGGAATTCGCGGAACTTCTCGACTTCCTCATCCTCGTCGGGTTCGCCTTCCATGCCAGTGGCCTCGATGCCAGCGGCGTCGAGAACGTCCTCGGCGCAAACGATGCGGGCATCGCAGCGCAGAGCCAGGGCGATGGAGTCCGAAGGCCGAGCATCAACGGTGGCGCCAGAGGCGAAGCAAAGGCTCGCGAAGAACACGCCATCTGCGACGTCCACAATGCGTACTTCGTCAAGCTCATCGCCGATGACGTCAATGATGTTGCGCATCAACTCATGTGTGGGCGGTCGCGGCGCCGGCTCGCCTTGGAGTGCGAACGCGACCGCAGAAGCTTCGACTGCGCCTACCCAAATCGGGAGGTAGCGCCGTCCACCGTGCGCAGATTCATCAGCCTCGCGCAGCAGCACGAGCGGCTGATTGGTGGGTCGTTCAACACGCACCCCGACAACTTCAAGCTCGCGCATGCGTCAGCCCCGAAGGCCCCGACGCAACAAGATTGTCTGCAACGAAACCGACAACGCAGCCAACGAAGACGTCAGCTCATCAGCAGCGTCGTGGTCCAAGGCACGGTCACGAGGTGCAACCACCTGATCGAACAGTGCCACCTGCCGCTGAGCCGCAGTCGCGATAATGCGCAGGTGCCGCGGCTCAAGGCCGAGCGATGCGAACTGCACCGCGAGGGATGCGATGTGCAGGTCTTCGCCGTCGTAAAAGGCTGCGTGGCTGCGTCGAACGATCAACCCGTGCTCTTCGACGGCAGCCAGCAGATCACCGCTGATGCCGGACTGCTCCATGAGGTCGACGCGGGTCAGACGCACCTGACTCTGCGGCGCCTGGAAGGTGGCCGCCGTCGGCATCCCCGCATCGTCGAGTTCCACGTCAGCAACGCGAACCACTGGCGTCTCGACGTCCGGAACCCGGCCGTTGTCCATATCGTCCAACATTTGCCGAATGTTCTTCAGCGGCCAGAACTTGTCGCGCTGCTGCCGCAGGATGAAACGCAGTCGCTCCACATCGGCGTACGAGAACTTTCGATAGCCCGACGCAGTGCGCTCGGGCTCGACCAAACCTTCGCGCTCAAGATAGCGAATCTTGGTAATCGTCAGCTCGGGAAACTCCGGGAGAAGTTCATCGAGGACTTTGCCGATCCCTAGCCGTGAAAGCTCGGGTACCGGCTGCGTCATGCCGGATCCGCCACTGCGCCCGCGAAGTAGATCAGCCGGTACTTACCAATCTGCACTTCATCGCCGCCGGCCAAAGTGATGGGCCCGTCGATGCGGTCGCGGTTGACGTAAGTGCCGTTGAGGCTGCCATTGTCGTTGACGACGTAACCGTCTGGGTGGCGCTCAAAGCTGCCATGACGACGGGAAACGCTGATGTCGTCGAGGAAGATGTCGCTGTCCGGATGACGACCGACGGTCACCGTTTCGCTGTCGAGCAGGAATCGTGCGCCAGCATCGGGGCCCCGCTGCACCAGCAGCATGGCGCTTCCTGATGGCAACGCGCCCAGCTTTGTGACGTCCGTCGACGAAATCTCTTCAGTGTCGGCGTCAATCGCCGGGATGTGCGTGGTGTGTTCGACTCCGTCGGACGACATCTCGCTCACTCCCTACCCAGTTTCGGACTTGTTCGAGTCAACTATAAATCTCGACCCGAGGTTGAGGTTCAACCTAGCATCCGCGTGGTTATCGGATTGACTAAATCTAGGCGCTGGTGATGGCCGCGTACTGCTGAGAGGTCAGCAGGCCTTCGGTGGCGTCTTCTGCCGACACACGAACCTTAAACAACCAGCCCTCGCCATAGGGGTCACCGTTGATGACTTCGGGGCTGGAATCGAGTGCATCGTTGCGGGCCACAACGTCACCATCGAGTGGCGAAAACACGTCGCTGACCGACTTGGTGGACTCCAACTCGCCGACGACCGATCCTGCGGACAACGTCTCACCGACGGCTGGTAGCTGGACGTAAACGATGTCGCCGAGCTGGTCCTGCGCGAAATCGGTGATGCCAATGATGGCAACGTCGCCTTCGAGTCGCACCCACTCGTGCTCTTCGCTGTAGTGCAGGTCCTCAGGAATCACGTCTTCTCCTCGGTGACGAATGAAATCGATTCGGGCTAGGAATCGGCACGAGCGTACTCGGGCGCTTTGCTGTCTGCCAGAGCGGTCACCGTGATGCGCTGCGATTCGACGATTCGCACTGTCGCACCGCGCTTCTCGACGGTGTCGACTAGTCCACCGCGTATCCGGCTGCCTTCTTTCAATGTGCCGGGGTCGCCGATGGCTTCAATCACATAGGGCGCTTTAACCACTCGTCCGTCGACACGGATACCGTCGTCGCCGTCAACGACGTAGGTGCGTCCCACCACCCGGGCGGTTCCGTTGATGACGATGGTTTCGGCTCCGGAATTGCGCAGCTCCTCGATCGCGTCGAGGAGCACAGCAGCGTCGACGCCGCCTATCGGGTCTTCAATTGAAATCGTGATTCCGGGCCCGACCACGGGGACTGTGCCGGCCAGGATGGCCAGTGCGTCGGCACGCTCGCGCGCGGCGTTCGTGGCAGCCTCCGTGCGCTTGTTGCTGTCGAGCAGCGAATCGCGGGTCTTAGTCAGATCGGTGATTTGTCTGCTGAGACGTTGATTGGCTGCGTCCAAAGACTTCAGCAGCTCAACAAGCTCGTCGCTTCGAACATTGCTGAAGTCGTCGTCAGCCTTACCTCGTGTCTGCAGCAAGATCGCGAATGCGAGTCCGCCGACGAGAACGGCGACGACGATTTTGAGCGAAGTGGTGCGTTCACGCATGGAAGATCCTGCGTCGGATTGCTGCAGCATTGGCGAAGATGCGGATGCCCAGCACGACGACCACGCCGGTCGACAACTGCGAACCCACGCCCAACTGGTCGCCGAGGAAAACCATGAACGCCGCGATCAGCACATTGGAAGTGAATGAGACGACGAACACGCGGTCGTCGAAGCGTCGCTCCCCCAAGGCGCGCAGCGCACCGACCACAGCATCAAGTGCTGCGATGATCGCGATGGGTAGATAAGGCCGCAGCGATTCGGGCACATCGGGCTGAAACCACAGACCCAAAGCGACACCGACAACCAGTCCGACGATTGGAATCATTGCTCTGACCCCTCCTCCAGCACCGTGGCGTGGCTCAACTTCAATCGTGCTTCGTTGATCTTCTTCAACTGCAGGTAGTCCTTGGTCTTGACGTTGAACCCGATCCCGGTACGGTCGGCCCGCGTCTGCCAATACTGCCCGAGTTGGCCGTCGTTCATCCGATCTTTGAGCCGATCAGGGTTACCAATTGCGGCAATCACGTACGGCGGCTCAATCGAGCGGTAGTTGACCGTGATCGATTGGCCAGCTACTCGGATGGAACTCAAGGTGCCCAGACGTTGTCCGTTGATGCTGATGGCCTCGGCCCCCATCGACCACAGTCCGTTGGCCAGCGTCTGTAGGTCCCTGTCGCTCACATCACCCGGTCCACCGTCATTTGCCGCCGGCGCAAGTGTGATCTGCAGGCCTGGCCCACTGACGTCCGATCCGGCCGTTCGGGCGAGCAGCGCTGCCAACGCCGGATCGGTTTGATCTGCCTCGGCAGACAGTTTGGCGACCTCTTTCGTCAAGCCGTTCACGGTTGCCTTGCGCTGCGACTGGACGTCTTGTCGCACCTGAACGTCTTCGGCAAGCGCAGCGCGTTGCCGGTCCGACGAAGGCCGGTCGAGCTGGGTCTGAACGGCAGCCACGGTGACCATGAGGGCGAAACAGGCGGTTGCGACCCCCGTCAGCAGACGGTCGACGCGGGTCGGAGAATCCGGCCGCACCACGTAGTAGTCGTCGTCCAGCGCCTGCTCGGCGATCTGCTCCAGCAGGCCTTCGGCACGCTGCGTCAACAGACTTTCAGAACGGTCGACTTCGCTCACGTCGCGACGCGCTCCGTAGTGACCAGAAGCCGCCTTACTTGGAAGGCATAGAGGATGCCAGCCCACCAGTACAGCGCAACACCCCAGACGGTGAAGGCCCACCCGAACACGGTGGCCAAATCGGCGACAGTGCCTTCGCCATCACCCAAGAGCAGGAGCGGGAAGGCGTATAGCAGGCCGGCTGTCGCGGCCTTGCCCAAGAAGTGGACCGGCAGCGAACTGTAACCACGGGTGCGCAAGAAAGGAACGAGCCCGAACAGGAACACATCGCGCAACGGCAAAATGATCGCCAACCACCACGGAATGATTTCGCGCATTCCAAGTCCGAAAACCACCGCCAAGATGTACAAGCGGTCGGCCACCGGATCAAGGATCGCGCCGATCTTCGTGGTCTGATTCAGCGTGCGCGCGAGTTTGCCGTCGAGGTAGTCGGTCAATCCCGAGAACATCAACACCAGCATGGCCAGTTCATCGTGCTCGGGTCCAAGCACCAACCAGAGGAACAGCGGAACCAGCAAAATGCGGACGAAACTCAGTGCGTTGGGGATTGTGAGCAGGCGCTCCCTTGCCACCTCGCACCTCCTAGCGCACCTCGCCGCAAACCGTCTCGGACAGCCTAGGACATGACACTGAACGCCTACGTGTTGCCACGCGGTCATTGCATCTGTGGCTACGCCTGACAGGATGGAAGCAAAGACAACAGAACGACTGGGGCCATCACCGGCCCCGCCGACAAGTGAATGGTCCCAGGAGGACTCGTGGCTGATTACACACTTCCCGATCTGCCGTACGACTACGGTGCACTCGATCCTGCTATCTCCGGCAAGATCATGGAGCTGCATCACACCAAGCACCACCAGAACTACGTCAACGGTCTGAACACCGCGCTGGAGAAGCTCGATGAAGCTCGCGCGAGTGGCAGCTACGAGACGATCAACATGCTGGAGAAGAACCTCGCGTTCAACCTCGGCGGACACATCAATCACTCGATCTTCTGGAAGAACCTGTCGCCAGAGGGTGGAGACAAGCCCACCGGCGAACTGCAGGCCGCGATCGATGACAACTTCGGTTCCTTCGACGCCTACCGCGCACAGTTCGAGCAGGTCGCTCTGGGCATCCAGGGCTCCGGTTGGGCCATCACCGCGTGGGACACGCTGGGCCAGAAGCTCGTGATCGTGCAGTTGTACGACCAACAGAGCAACATCCCGGCCACGTTGGTGCCCATCTCCCAGCTCGATATGTGGGAGCACGCGTTCTACCTCGATTACCTCAACGTCAAGGGCGACTACGTCAAGGCGTTCTGGAACATCGCTAACTGGGCCGACGCCCAGGAACGTTTCACCGCAGCAACCTCGGGCGGCCAGATCATCTTCTGATCTACCTACCCCGCGAAGCCGGCGCACTCCCCCACACGGGATGGCGCCGGCTTTGTCGTTGTCCGGCTTTGTCGTTGTCCGGGGTTGTCAGGCGTTGGGGTCGCGGCGCTTTCCGTGCTCGGCCAAATCGCGCAGGTGCGCGTTATAGGCCTCAAGCTCAGCGTCATGGTCGCGATCAGCCTTGCGGTCGCCACGCTTGGCTTCGCGTGCGTCGCTGCGGATCCACTGCACGAACAACGCACCCATGACCAGCAGCAACGGGACTTCGCCCATGGCCCAGGCGATCCCGCCGCCCAGATATTGATCTGCCAACAGGTCGGTGTTGAACGGGCGATCGAGCAATCGCCAATAGTCGCCAGCGAACACCGTGTCCGCAGACATGACGGCAATCGCAAAGAAAGCGTGGAATGGCACCGTGACCAGCAAGAGACCAAATCGAAGCAGCGGCTGAAGCGCGCGTGGCGAGGGGTCCACGCCGATCAGCACGTAGTAGTACAACGAGCCGACAGCCAGGAAGTGCACGTCCATCAACAGGTGGCCCCAATGATTCGACATCAGCGACTCGAACAATGGGCTGAAGTACAGCGCGTAGAGGCTGCCGGTAAACAGCACTGGAGCGACGATCGGATGCGTGATGAACCGGGACCAGCGCGAATGCAGCAACGTCATCAACAGATTGCGCGGCGACACCTCATGGGGACGTCGTGGACCAGGGAGTGTGCGCAATGCCAACGTCAACGGGGCGCCGAGCACCAGGAGAATCGGCGCCACCATCGACAGCACCATGTGTGCCGCCATATGAGCGCTGAACATGACGTGTGAGTAAGAACCGAGACCACCGAATGTGGCCCATCCGATCATCACCAATCCAGCGCACCAAGACAACGTGCGGGCCCACGACCAACTATCGCCGCGGCGCTTCAACACCCGAACTCCAGCCACGTAGAACGCGAGGCCGAGGCCCACGAGGGTCAGACCCACACCGTTGGCGTTCCATCCGAACAAAAGATTCGAAAGATCGGGCGCCGGTGGCATAGGCCGGCCAAGCAGCAATTCGGCCGGACCTTTCAAGATTTCATCGCCGACAGGCGTTGGGGTGCGCGACAGAGCAACGCCCAGGCCAATCGCGGCGGCCATGACGAGCAGTTCGCTCACGGCGAGCCGCGCAAAACCGGCGCCAGCTGCCACGATACGGCGACGCTGGGCCCAGCCAAAGATGCCCAGCACGACGAGGAGTGCAGTTTTGAGAGCGACCAGCAGCCCATAGTCGCTCCCCCAGATCTGCGAAATCGAGCCCAGCCGAATCCCGGCGTTCACGACGCCCGACACGCCGACCAGCACGAACGCCCAGGTGGCGACGGTGGAAAACCGGGCGATCGCTCCCTCGAGTCGCTTACTGCCGCGCCCGGCCACCCAAGCGAGCGCCGCGAGGCCGCCGACCCACATCGTGATGCCGATGATGTGAAGCATCAGGCTCATGGTCGCCAGCGAATGCGAACCTGCTGACGCCGCGTGGCCGGTGAAGGTCACTGGAGCGAGTGTCGCCAGAGCGATCCCGAGCACAATGGCGAGAGCACGAGCGTTCAACGTCCAACGGGTGGCGATCGCAACGATGGCGGCGCCCACAGCCTGAGCGATGAGCGCTCTGCCCAGCGAAGCGTCGGCGAACAATGACCAGAGCAATCGCGGAGTCAGTTCATCGAGAGGCGCAGCGAAGACGTCGCAGACGGTGGCGACGTACAGCACCAGAGTGCTGAGGCACCACAGCCCGGCGAACCGAGATGCCCAGCGCACGGCCTGCACCGAGAGTCCTTCGACTTCTGGCCCGTTGCCCGGCAACAGGAATACCGCAGCGATGAGGAAACCAATGACCGCAATGGCTGCCAGGTCGGTCGCCAGCGTCGTAAACGGAACAGCCCAACCAATGAACAGTCCCGGGTCAGGCAATCCGGCTGGCGCCGGCTTTGGGGCTCCCCCGCCCATCTCCAAAGCGAATCCCACTGCGCAGATGGCAATGAGGAACCCGGCTAGAACATCACGCGTCGTCCGCGTCATCGCGCCTCCTCAACGGTTCCAACAGCAGGACGATGGCAATGCCAACGGCAAGGATTCCCCAAACAAGGTGCGATCGGTGCCGGTGAACGAAACTGCCTTCGTCGCTGGTTTCGTTGGGCGGTGGCGCGGGCGTGACTTCCTTGCCCGTGGTCACCTCATAGCTGATCGTGCCTTCGATCGGATGGCCGTCGGCCGACACCACTCGGTAGGACGCCGAATATGTGCCCTTCTGACCCGCCTGACCGATCTTGGCGGTCACCGTCGCGTCGACGGCTCGGACGTCCGAGACCTTCACTGCTGACCCATCGGGGGCCGCCAGCACCACCGCGGCGTTGCCGACCGGCTCACTGAACGAGAACGTCAGTTCCGTCGGTTCAGCATCCAGACTTGAGCCGCCCTCGGGAGTGGTCCCGATCAGTCCGGCATGGGCCGAAGCCGTCGGCGCCGGGCCGAACGCAAGTGCGCCGACGGCCAGCGTGCCCGCAAAAGCGAGCACGCTGGCCACTCGAAGTAGCTGGCTACGCACGTGTCCGATTCTTCTTCACCGAAAGAACGAGAGCGACGGCGGCCAGTCCAAGTGCGATCAGCGCAATTGGATCAGGTCCCGAATCGTCATTATCGGTTTCGGTGGCTGAATGCTCAGTTGCCTTCGCCTCCGGGCCGTGGTGACCACCGCCAGTGGACTCAGTCAAGGTCAACATCGGCGCCGGATGTTCCGGCTCGACGTCTCCCGTCTGAACGGTGTTCCATTCCACAACGGTTCCATCTGCGTACATCTGAGTCGCGGGGAGAACCAACTCTTCGGCGTCCGGCAGTGGCCCACCGGAGATGGCGAACGTGTCAAAACCAGCGACAGGAATGCCGTCACCCGTCGCAGTCCAACTCACTTCTGTCACAGCTTTGGTGAGTTCCAACTCTCCCGCCTTAACTGGCTTGGGCAACTTCGAGGTCGTCGTGCTCACCTTCCAGCCCGGCTTGGATTGGACACTGACGCTGGCCAGCGGCGTATCGGTGGGGATGGAAATCGCGACCTTGGTAGTAGCCGAGGTATCGGACTCATTAGGCACGCGGAACGTGATCATCCCGTATCCCCCACGTTCGGAGGAGGTGGAATCGACACTGACGTGCGCGGCGGCCGGGGCGGCTAGCGAGGTCAGTGCAACGGTGAGTGCAAGGGCAGCAGTACGCCACCCGATCGTGCGGGTCATATTTTCAGTACTTTCTGTGTTCGTAAGAAGGATGTAGTTCAGGCGGCCCAAACGGGCGGGCCTCGAACTCCGATCGATCCTCGAAAGACAGAAGGCGTACAGCGCCGGACATCTGCCGTCGGCGCCACAGAGTTGAGCTTTGGAATCGCGACGACGGGGATGGGTCGCTCCAGCAACCGCACCGAGCGCAACGATCGCAAAACTCGGGCAAGTTGCCAGGCCCAACGTTCAGCACGCACCAGCACCAACAACGTCATGACAGTCGCGACGCCGTGTGCCGCCAGCATCGGTAGTCCACCCACTGTGGGATCGCCCGCAGACGCGACGGCATGCACGAGCCCCTGACACAGCACGAGGAGCCCGAGCAGTTGGCTGGTGCTCACGCGTCGTGACGTCAGGGGCCAAGCAATTCCTGCGGCAACGACGATCAGAACCGTCGCCGTGAGTGGCGTGACAATGCCGCCTGTGGAGAGATGAACAGCGATGGCAGTGGCCGTGCTTAGGGTCGCAGCAGCAGCGGTCCGGGCGAGGCGCCACGGACTCTTCACGCTGGTGGACGCCATGCCCCCAGACTATCGGCGTCAAATCTGTCGTGAACCGCTACCTCGGGCTACCGTGAGGCAATGACGGACTTCACCTCCACGCTGACCTACATCACCCGCGATGAACAGTGGGGAGCCCACAACTATCACCCGCTTCCTGTCGTGATCGCCGAAGGTGAAGGTGCGTGGGTGACTGATGTCGAAGGTCGGCGCTACCTCGACTTCCTGTCGGGCTATTCGGCGTTGAACTTCGGTCACCGTCACCCTGCTTTGATGCAGGCCGTCCACGAACAACTCGACCGGCTCACTCTGACGTCGCGCGCCTTCCACAACGATCAATTCGGTGCGTTCTGCCAGTCGTTAGCTGAACTGACCGGAACCGACATGGTCCTCACCATGAACACCGGTGCAGAGGCCGTTGAGTCTGCCATCAAGGTGGCGCGCAAGTGGGCGTACGAGGTCAAAGGGGTGCCCACGGACGCCGCAGAGATCGTAGTTGCCGCTGGAAACTTTCACGGGCGGACGACCACCATCATTTCGTTCTCTGACGACCCCGTCGCACACGACAACTACGGTCCGTACACGCCCGGCTTCGTCACTGTGCCCTACGGCGATCTTGAGGCAGTTCGCGCCGCTATCGGTCCCAACACTGCGGCAGTGTTGATGGAACCGATTCAGGGCGAAGCCGGCGTCATCGTTCCCCCTCCTGGTTTCTTCGCTGGTGTGCGCGAACTCTGCACCGACAACGACGTGCTGCTGATCGCCGACGAGATCCAATCTGGTCTGGCTCGCACTGGGAAACTCTTCGCCCTCGACCATGAGGGCGTACGTGCTGATCTCTACACGCTTGGCAAGGCGCTCGGTGGAGGCATCGTTCCGGTGTCTGCTGTGGTCGGGCGCGGCGATGTGCTCGGCGTTTTGAAGCCGGGGCAGCATGGATCGACCTTCGGCGGTTATCCAGTGGCGTGCGCTGTCGGCCGAGCAGTGGTTGATCTGCTCAGCACCGGCGAGTTCCAGGCACGTTCAACTGACCTCGGCAACCATCTCCATGAGCGACTCAATGCGCTCGTCGGGAACGGTGTTACTGCCGTGCGTGGGCGTGGATTGTGGGCTGGAGTCGATATCGATCCGGCCGCTCGCACGGGCCGTGAAGTGTCCATGGCATTGCGGGACTCGGGCGTCCTGTGTAAGGAAACGCACGAACGAACCCTGCGGATCGCTCCCCCGCTGGTGATCACTCGCGACGAGATCGACCAGGCGATGGACGCCCTCACCTCGGCGATCCATGGCTGAACCGCAGATTGATGTGCGTCCCGGCACCGCTGCCGACATTGACGAGTTGGCCGAGCTTGCGGCGCTGACGTTTCCGCTCGCCGCTCCCCCGCACGTCACCGCCGAATCGCTGGCGACCTTCATCGATCAGCACCTTTCCGCGTCCCGACTGCAGGACTACTTGGCGGATCCAGCGCGACAACTCACCGTCGCCACCTCTCCAACGGGACGACTCATCGGGTACACGCTCCTGGTCTTTGCGCAGCCTCAGGATCCCGATGTGGCGGCGATCGTTCAATTCGAATCCGCTGTCGAAGTCAGCAAGGTCTACGCCCATCCGGCTGAACACGGGAGCGGCGTCGCGCGGGCCCTCATAGACGACGCCATCGCCGGTGCATCAGAACGGGGTGCCACCGGAATGTGGCTCGGCGTGAATCAGGAAAACGTCCGCGCTCAGCGCTTCTACGCCAAATGCGGATTCGCCCGCGTTGGCACCAAAAGGTTTCAAGTCGGCGCCGGGCTAGAGCACGATTTCGTGTATGCGCTCGACCTGTCAGACGTCGCCGTCGAGAGCATCTAGGGTTCCTTCGTCTGCCGCGGTGCGGTTGCGGCTCAGCAGCCACCCCATCACGACGAACGCGCCTACCTGCAGCGGCCAGCCCATCAAGATTTTGGACGTGCCCAGCAAGCCCACCTGGTGGTCGAGCCACAGCGGCAACTGCACAGCAACGCGCAGGATGCACGGGGCCGCGAGTACCCAGGTCAACTGGCTGCAGAGTCGGACCAACGGCTTATCGCTGTGCCACGCAGTGGGGTCGCCGGCGACACTGCCTACGAGGAATCCGACCAGCGGCCAGCCGATCAGGATCGTGAAGATCAGCACCACGGCGTAGCCGCCGTTGTACAAGATTCCGGGCGTGAAGAACGCGCGCGCCGCGTCTTCTGGTGTTCCACCTGCCGAGGCCGCACGCGCCGCAAAAACGGCAGCGATCGCAATCCCGAAGAGTGCGTTGAGCGCGAACTGCACCGTGGATCGCTGAACCACCCGGGCCACGACGGCCAGCGCGGCAACCGCCACGCTGATGATCAACGACAGCTTGAGATCGTCCGTGGTCAGGAACAGCACAGTGAAGAGTGCCGTGGGAACAGCGCCTTCGAGGATGCCTCGACGCCCGCCCAGGGCTTTGGCCAACTGGCTGCGCACCAATTCTTCGACGGTGCCCAAATCAGGCGCGGCAGGACGTGGCGATTCTGATGAGGTCATCTGGTCAGGCGAGGTCGTAGCGCGGGTTGTAGACGATGCGCTCGTCGCGCCGCCTGCCAAGACGCCCGTGCACCGTGAGCTGGCGACCAGGAACGATGCCGTCAATCCGGCGCCGGCCTAGCCAGATCAGGGTCAGCGAGTCTGATCCGTCGTATAGCTCTGCTTCCAACGCAGTAACGCCATCGTTGGGGCGCAGGGTCACCGACCGCAGTTCTCCGTGCACCGTCACGATGTCGCGGTCGACGCAACCCGAAAGAGGCCCGCATCCTGCCTGCGCGGCCTGCTGCTGCAGATCGCGATCGTCAGAAGTCAGCATGGTGCGTGCACGACCACGGCTCAGCAGACGGGAAACCATATCGTTCAATCTACTCGGCGTCCGTAGCGTCTGGCTCGGCATCGGCGTCCGAATCTGCCTCTGGAACCACCGCAGTAGTTGGCGGCGTCAGCAGCAGCGCTTCACGCGCCATCATGGCCTGTTCGCCGCGAACAACGACAACATCGCGCAGTACGTCGATCAGCGGGTCGTCGTTCGAAGGAGAAATCGCTGAACGCCCCAGCAGCGTGGCCCGCAACATCCAGCGAGGGCCCTCGACGCCGATGATCCGGCTCGGTTGGAATCCGGCTTGGCCGTCTTCTGTGGTGACCGGAATCTGGATATGCAATTCGGGGCCGAACGGGCCGACGATTTCTGTCTGGTCGCCCTCCATCCGGACCACCTCTTCGACGATGTCGGCGCGCACGAGATCCCACTGGCCCGACGACCGTGGGGCCGCGAAGACTCGCAGTTCAAGGGCGGATTCGTCCGCGAGCACGAGGGCTGCGCCGATGCGGTCGGTGTCCCCGTCGGACTGCAGCCGGATCTCCATCCCGGCTCGTCCCCGAATCTGCAAGGCACCCAGGTCGACGTAGGACGGATCATCGGCAGTCTGTCGCTCGGTGGTATCCCACGGTCCGGCTGATCTCAGCGGCGGACCAACGGTTGCGTCCTCCGATGTTTCCGGTGCTTCGTGGTCATCGTCAGTCGAATGACGCTTCAACCAGCCCATGTTCTTGTCCCCTATTCAGGTTCCGACGCAGATTCAACGCCTGTGGAACCGTAACCCCCTGCGCCACGCGCGGTGTCGTCGAGGGAGTCGACTTCAACGAATGCGGCCCGCTCGACGCGTTGGATGACCAATTGCGCGATGCGATCGCCGCGAGTGACGGTGAATGAGGAGTGCGGATCGTGATTGATCAACAGCACCTTGATTTCGCCTCGATACCCCGCGTCAATCGTGCCTGGTGTGTTCACAATCGACAGCCCGTGTTTGAAGGCCAGTCCAGAGCGCGGATGCACGAACGCGGCAAATCCATCTGGCAAAGCCACAGCGATCCCGGTGGGTACCAATGTGCGCTCACCGGGTTCAATCACAACGTCGACCGCGCTGACTAAATCAGCGCCAGCGTCACCCGGATGGGCATAGGACGGTAGCGGCAACTCAGCATCTAGCCGTTGGATTGCGATCTCAGGCACGCCAGCGAGCCTATAGCCCCCGATCACAGTTCGATCAGCCGTTCGGCTCTAGGGTGGATCTGTGACGGCTTATCGCGAGCGACTGTTCGCTCCCCTGTCTTGGTGGTTCGGCTGCCTCATCGCAGCGGCGATCTTCGGCTGGATTGTGCTGGTGGCAACAACGCAGATTGCGGGCGGTGTCACGTTTGCGGTGACCTTGGTGATCACGTCGCTCGCCATCCAGAAGTACGGCGCGGTCCTTGTTGAGCGCGACGCAGCTGGCCTACGTGTAGGACAGGCGTTCCTTGAAGATCGTTTCGTCGGTGACGCGATCGCTCTTCATCGCGAGGAGTACAAGCGCAAACTGGGCATCGAGGCTGATGCGCGCGCCTACCTCGTGACCCGCCCCTATATCGACCGTGGCGTTCTGGTCCAGGTGAATGACCCCGACGATCCGACGCCGTATTGGCTGATCTCATCGCGGCAGCCAGACCAGACAGCAGCAGCGATCAACGACCCGACGACACCGCAGGAGACGATTCCCCGTGGCTAAGAAGAAGTCCAGCAAGAAGGACGTTGCCGCAGCGAAAGCTAAGCCCAGCGGCAAGCGCACCTGGAAACTGATGGATCGCGGCGCAACCGTAGTCGGCGGCATGCTGGCAACGCGTGCGACAGCGGTCGCTTGGCGAGGACTTTCCGGAAAGCAGCCACCGAACTCGGGGCGGCATCCTGAGGTCTCGACACGAGAAGCTGTGTTGTGGGCGATCGTCGGTGGCGGCCTCACTGAGCTGGTGAAGACCGGTATCCGTCGCGGAACAGCTACCTACTGGGTGCGCTCTACCGGCGAACTTCCGCCCGGCATGAAACCGCTGGAAAAACCTGAAATGACGACGGCTGACTCGGCGACCGACGACGGCGGACCGAGGACCCGTCGCCGCCGCCAGAAGTAGCGTCCTCACAACAATCTGGCAGTCCCACTTCGCCTGTGTCTCAGCGA
>JBEBVW010000002.1:0-38836 GCA_040392565.1 Aeromicrobium sp.
TCCAGACCCTGTTCGGCGCGCGAGGCGGCCTTCAGAGTGACCAGTCGCATGCCTTCAAGCTCGATAGCGATGTTGGCGACCATGAACGCCACCGACTGGCGGTAGGCGATCGGTTCGCCGAACGCTTCGCGTGTCTTGACGTACTCCTTGGTGTAGTCGAGCACTGCCTTCGCGGTACCCAACGCAAGCCCGGCCCACGCCAGACGTGAGAGGCGGATGCACTCGCGGTAGTCGTCGGTCGAGGCATCGCCCAGCAATGCATCAGCAGAGACCTCAACGTCCTTCAACACCAGTCGGGTCAGACCGGCAGCACGAAGGCCCATGCTCGGATCACTCTGGATCGCGACGCCTTCGGTGCTGGACTCGATCAGCACCAAGCCGGGGCCCTTGCCTTCGATGTCAGCCGAGACGATGAACAGTTCAGCTTCGGTGCCACGTACAACTGCCGACTTCACACCGTTGAGCTTGTAACCCTTGGCTGTCTTGGTCGCCGTGGTCTGAAGTTCGAGCGGATCAAACAGCGGTCGCGGCTCAGCGATGGCGAGGGCGGCGACGGGTGCATCGTCCTCGGTGAAGGCCGGCAAGTACGTCTGCTGCTGTTCATCGGAGCCCCACAGCGAGATGGCCGTAGCGACAGCGCTGGGAGCCAAACAGGCAACTGCCTGTCCCATGTCGCCGTTGGCGAGGGACTCGGCGACGAGGACGCCCGTGACAGCCGAACGATCCTCAGACAGACCGCCGAGCGACTCGGGGATGTTGAGCAGCGTGAGGCCGAATTCAGCGGTCTGCTTCAACACATCTTCGGGAGTTGAGTCCGCCTTCTCAGCTGCTTCTGCACCGGGGCGCAGGACTTCAGCTGCGAATTCGTCGACGACACCGACGATCATTTGCTGATCTTCGGTCGGCGTCAGATCAAATACGCCCGAGTCAGAGGTGGAATGCTGGCGCTGGGGCTTGCCTGATCCCTTGCGCTTGCTGAAGGTGCGGGAGGCCGCACCTGCAACCTGGAAGCCGCTCTTGGCGCCCTGATAGACGGCGCGTTCGGCGGCCTTCCGGAGGCCTAGTTTGTCGATGGCCGGCGAGCTAGCGATGCGGTTCAACACCGCGAGGCCGATGCCCATCGGATCCTTGCGATTCGCCACAAGAACTCCTGATCGTGGGATTTGGGTCGGGCCGTAGTGCCCGCCGCTGCAATGACTGTAACGACAAGTTACAGATTCGGATACCCATGGTATCCGAGATGTACGTCACCCGTGTCAGAACGCCCAGATCATCGATCGTTACCCTTGCTCCCGTGCCTGATGCAATCCCCACCGCAGCCCAGTCCCGCCCGCTCCCCGAGCCGGGCGATATTCTCCCCATCACGAGATGGGGAACTCCGGTGATGCATCACGAACTCAAAGACGTCACGGAATTTGATGCCGATCTAGCCAAATTCGTCAGCGACATGGTCGCCACGATGAACGCGGCCAACGGAGTTGGCCTTGCCGCCAATCAAGTCGGCGTCGATCTCAAGGTTTTCGTTTTCGACTGCCCCGACGCCGACGGCAACCGCGTCACTGGCGTTGTGTGCAATCCCGTGCTGACACTGCCTGAAGGCAAGCAGCGCAAGCTTGAAGAAGCCGACGAGGGGTGCCTGTCACTGCCGGGTGCCTTCATTGGCTGCGCACGTCCGGATCTGTCGCACGTCAGCGGCGTTGACCACACCGGCGCACCTGTCGAATTCCACGGCACTGGCCTTCTCGCTCGCTGCCTGCAGCATGAGACCGACCATCTCTTTGGCACCGTTTTCGGCGATCGCGTCCCTGAACGTGCCCGCAAGAAGCTGTACAAACAGCACGAGGAACTCGCCGACCGCTACCCCGCAGACTGGCCCGTCTCCCCCACCACCGATCTGGACTAAGCGCGTAGGTGCCAGCACGCCACAGCAACAGATGCAGCGGCGTTGAGGGAATCGATGTCTTCGGCCATCGGAATGCGAACACGCATGTCCGATGCGCTTTGCCAGCGGTCGGTCAGCCCGTGCCCTTCTGATCCGACGATCAGTGCGAGTCGGTCGATATCGAGAGGGACGGAATCGAGATTCACCGAATCGTCGGCCAGAGTGAGGGCCAGGCTGGTGATGCCGTGCTTGCGCAGTAGCTCAGGCAGGTCGTACCAGTCGTCAACGCGAGCAAAGGGCACGCGGAACACCGCACCCATCGACGTTTTGATCGCTCGCCGGTACCAGGGGTCAGCGCAGCGGGGCGACAACAAGATGGCGTCGAATCCGAGGGCGGCCGCACTACGGAAGATGGCACCGACGTTCGCGTGATCGGAGAGATCTTCCATCACCACGACGCGCCGTGCAGCGGCCAGAACGTCATCGGCTGAGCGCTCGGCTGGTCGTTCAATGGCCGCGAGTGCGCCGCGGTGCACGTGGAATCCGGTGAGTTCTTCGATGACGGCCTCATCGAGCACGAAGCATGGAGCGCCAGTGTCATCAAGAACGTCTGCCAAGCCTTCGAGCCAGCGTGGCGCCATCAGAAAGGAAACGGGCCGATGACCAGCCTCAATTGACCTGCGGACGACCTTCTCCCCCTCGGCGAGATAGATGCCCCGCTCGACCTCAAGCCGCTGGCGAAGGCTCACATCTCGAAGTCGGAGAAATACATCAAGTCGGGGGTCGTCCGTGTCGGACACTCGAACGATCTCGGCCACGGGTTTAGCCTAACCAGCATGGTGAATCTTGATCGACCCGTCACGCCGGACCCCTATCCGCTGCTGCCAGCCGTCGCTTCGTTTGGCCTCACGAGCAATGACGTCACCGACGGCCAACCACTCAAAGACGACCAGGTGAACCACCTCGGTGACACCTCACCGCATCTGACTTGGAGCGGCGCACCCGAAGGTACGCAGTCTTTTGTCGTCACTTGCTTCGATCCTGACGCGCCTATCGTGTCCGGGTTCTGGCACTGGGTCGTTGCCGACATTCCCGCCGATGTCACCGAGCTAGCTACAGGCGCAGGGGCGAGCAACGAGACGCTTCCGGCTGGTGCTTTCCACGTGCGACACGACGGCGGCGGCTTCAACTACATGGGCGCTGCACCGCCGCAAGGCGATCAGGTCCACCGCTACTACTTCGTGGTGCACGCGGTCAGCGAACCTAGCCTCGGCGTTGATGCATCAGCCTCGCCCGCCGTAGTTGGCTTCAATCTCGCGTTCAAAACCCTCGGCCGCGCCATCCTGCACGGCACCTACCGGCACTAGGCCGTCGGTGGAGGTGGCGCAACGTCACCTTCGTCCGGCGTCGAAGGCGCTGGCTGCTCGGCTGCCTTGGCGGCGTCCAGAGCTTCCTGGACAGCCTTCGACGTCTCGGGCTCAAATTCGACGTCGTCGACGATTTCAGCATCAAGATCGACGCGAGTCTTCGATCCTCCGCCGTCGACAGGAATCTTGCCGAAAGTGCCGCCCAAGGTGCCAAGCGCCTTGGTGAGTTCGGCCGGAATAATCCACGTCGTCGCGTTATCGCCTTCGGCGATCTTGGGCAGCATCTGCAGGTACTGGTACGACAGCAACTTCTGATCAGGGTTGCCATCGTGAATGGCTTGGAACACCGCGCTGATGGCCTGGGCTTCGCCCTGCGCACGCAGGATCTGAGCCTGACGGTCTGCCTGTGCGGTCAGGATCTGAGCCTGGCGGAGACCCTCAGCGTTCAGGATGGCCGCCTGCTTCTGGCCTTCGGCCGTGAGGATCGCAGACTGTCGGTCGCCCTCGGCGGTCAGGATGATGGCTCGCTTATCGCGGTCGGCGCGCATCTGCTTTTCCATCGCGTCAATGATCGAGGGCGGCGGATCGATGCCTTTGAGCTCAACGCGGTTCACGCGGATACCCCACTTGCCGGTGGCCGAGTCCAATTCGCCGCGCAGACCCGAGTTGATCTGGGTGCGGCTGGTCAGCGCGTGCTCCAGCGTCATGCCACCGATGATGTTGCGCAACGTCGTCATGGTGAGCTGTTCGATGGCCTGGATGTAGTTCGAGATCTCGTACGTGGCCGCGACCGGGTCGGTGACCTGGAAGTAGATGACGGTGTCGATCGAGACCGTCAGGTTCTCTTCAGTAATGACCGGCTGCGGCGGGAAGCTGACGACCTGTTCGCGCAGGTCAATCATGTAGCGCACCTTGTCGATGAATGGCGTCACGATGTTCAGGCCGGCAGGCAGTGTCGTGCGGTACTTGCCGAAACGCTCGACGATGCCAGCCCGTGCCTGGGGCACGATCTTGACGGTCATCGCAACGACGACCGCGCCAAGGATCGCCAGCAGGACGACCGCAATAGTCAGTGCACTCAACATGGTTTAGACCTCCGTAGTGCTGATAAGAGCAGAAACAACCGCAGTGGCTCCGTCGATACGGACCACTTGAACCTCTTGGTCGACTTCAAAGCGTTGATCTCGGTCCGCCGTCCGGGCCGACCAGATCTCACCACCGAGCCGAATTCGGCCGTCGTTGTGGTCGATAGCTTCCACCACCACAGCGGCGCGGCCGATATTGGCGTCGTGACCTTGCACCAGTGTCGGGCCCGCATGCAGCTTGTTGACTAACGGCGGCCGCGCCACGAATAGCAACAGCAAAGACACCACCGCAAAGACGGCAATGGCAAGCCAGATCTGGCCGCCGAGGCCGGATACCAGTGAGGCTGCGCCCGCACCAATGGCGAACATCAACAGCACGAGATCAAGACTCATCATCTCGATCACCGCCAAGAACACCGCAATGGCCAGGAAAATGGCCCACGGGTTGTCAGCAATCCAGTCCATGAACGTCCTGCTTTCAGTTAGGCGCGACGGTGATTCGACGGTGCACGGCGCGCTGAATAACGACCGTTGGAATGTGTGAGCTCGAACCGTGCACCGAATGCTCGGTTCAAATTCTGCTCAGAGAGTGTCGCTGCGATGGGACCAGCTGCAACAACTTGTCCCTCGCGCAAAAGCAGCACGTGCGTGAAGCCAACCGGGATCTCCTCGACGTGGTGCGTCACCATGATCAGGACCGGTGCCTGTGGATCGCTGGAAACCAACTCCAGGCTCGAGATCAGGTCTTCTCGTGCCCCGAGGTCAAGTCCTGCGGCGGGCTCGTCGAGGATCAGCATTTCCGGATCGGTCATCAGCGCTCGGGCGATCAGCACCCGCTTGCGCTCACCTTCAGACAACGTGCCGAACGTGCGCTTGCGCAGGTGGCCGATGCCCAGTTCGACCATGATCTGATCGCGACGCGCCACGTCTTCGTCGTCGTACTGCTCCTGCCACCGACCGGTCACCGCGTAGGCCGCCGACAGTACGGCGTCCTCGGCTGATTCACCTGCAGGAATCAGATCGGCCACCTTGGTGCTGCTGTGGCCGATTCGGGTGCGCAGATCGACCAGATCAACCCGGCCGAGCCGTTCGCCCAAAATGCGTGCCTTGCCCGACGACGGATGCATGTGGGCGCCGACGATCTGCATGAGCGTGGTCTTGCCGGCGCCATTCGGTCCGAGCACGATCCACCGCTCGCCGTCCTGCACCGTCCAACTCACCCGATCTAGCAGCGTTGAACCATCACGCACCACTGTCACTTTGGACAGGTCGATGGCGCTGGTCATCACGTCTCCCCGGGTTGTTGAGTGGACACGACCAACCTATCGCGAAGGTTGGTGCGCCTGACGATAGCCTCAGTCTCGATGACGCAGCCCGTGCCCACCGTGGAATTCACTGACCCGACCGTCCTCATCACCTTGATTGGCAAAGATCAAAGTGGTGTGACCAAGCGGGTCTTTGACGCGATCGCTGCCTTCGGTGTCGAAGTGGTTGATATCGAACAGTTAGTGATTCGTGGCCAACTCGTGCTCAGCACGCTGGTCACGGCTCCCGACGACACCGACGCACTTGAACGTTCGGTCACCGAGGTCGGCAAGGCCATGGGGCTAAACGTGAGCGTCGAACGCGGCACCGGCGACAACCGGGCCCGCCGAGTCGGCCGGGCGCGCGTTGTGGTGCTGGGCGACCCGCTCGCGCCGGCGGCGGTAGGTGCGCTCGCTGCGCGTATCCGCGAGCTCGGCGGAAATATCGACCGAATCATTCGGATGGCGCGATATCCAGTCACCGCAATCCGGCTGGAAGTGTCCGGTGCCGATCCGGACCAACTGCAGTCCGATTTGGCAGCCGTCGCGTTCGAACACGGCATCGACCTCGCGGTGCAAGAAAATGGCATCTTGCAGCACGCTCAGCGTCTCGTGGTGATGGATGTCGATTCCACCCTGATACAGGGCGAAGTGATTGAGATGATCGCAGCGCACGCTGGCTGTGAAGCGGAAGTCGCCGCCGTGACCGAGCGCGCTATGCGCGGTGAACTCGATTTCGCCGAGTCGCTGCATGCTCGAGTGGCCTTGCTTGAAGGTGTGCCGGTTGAGGCGCTTGATCAGGTGTACGACTCGCTGGTGTACACCCCCGGCGCTCGCACCATGATTCGCACACTCAAGCGTCTGGGTTACCGATTTGCCCTGGTCAGCGGCGGATTTACTCAGCTCATCGAGCGTATGGCCGCCGAGCTCGGCATCGATTACACCGCCGCCAACGAACTGGAAGTCCGCGATGGCCGTCTCACTGGCCGCATCGTGGGTGATGTGGTCGATCGAGCCGGCAAAGCCGATGCCTTGCGCCGATTTGCGGTAGACGCTGGGATCGTTATCAAGAACACGGTCGCGATCGGCGACGGTGCGAACGACTTGGACATGTTGGCCGCTTCTGGCCTCGGCGTCGCGTTCAACGCCAAGCCCGTGGTGCGCGATCAGGCCAAGACGTCAGTCAATGTGCCCTATCTTGACGCCATCGTCTTCCTGCTCGGCATCACGCGCGAAGAAATCGAAGCCGCCGACGCCGCCGACTGACCAAGATCGCGGTCACTTCACACGGCAAGTTGTCACTTCACTGGGCAAATTTGCCTAGTGAAGTGACGGTTTACCACGTTAACGTGGTAAACCGACGGCCCGCGCTACTCGTCGTCTTCGAGGCGGAAGCCGAGTTTCATCGTGACTTGGTAGTGGGAAACCTCGGTGTCGGTGATCTGGCCGCGGATGCCAACGACCTCAAACCAGTCGAGGTGGCGCAGGGTCTGGCCGGCACGGGTGATGCCGTTCTCCACGGCCTCGGAAATGCCTTCGGGCGAGGTGCCGACGATCTCGGTCACGCGGTACGTGCGGTTGCTCATGGCTACATCATGCCGCTTCGGTACAGGCGTACTCTTGGAGGCATGGTTGACCGTCATCCCGTTCGTCGCGAGCAGCAGGTGTTCACCATCACCGACGCTGCCACATCGCATAGCGATGAACTCGGTGGCCGCGAGCGGCGCTACGCCATTTCCATGGGTATCCGTACCGCGTGCTTCGTCGGCGCAGTAGTCGCCGACGGGTGGTTGCGTTGGGTGTTGGTCGCTGGAGCAGTGTTCTTGCCTTACACGTCGGTCATCTTGGCCAACGCGGGAGTCCGCCGCCGGGGCGTTGGCATGGACGCCTTCGACCCCGATATTGCGCGCGGCGAACTTGAACAGGGTGGCGAGTGATCGCCGAAGGACCAGCTGAGCTGATCTGCTCGTCAAAGGGCTGCACCGCAATCGCGAGGTACGAGATCGGCTGGAATAACCCGAAGATTCACACGCCTGATCGCCGCAAGGTCTGGTTAGCCTGCGATGAGCACGAGTCCACACTCCGGCAGTTCTTGTCGGCTCGAGACTTCTATCGCGACACCGTTCCTGTCGGCTCGACACCGCACACGTAGGCTCATCTCGTGCCTCGATTTCTGCTCAGCCGACGCTGGCTGGGGCTGTTGGCCTTCGTGCTCATCTTTGGCGCCATCACCTTCCGCGCCGGACTCTGGCAGTGGCACAAGTTGGAGCACCGCATTGATCGCAATGAGGTCATCAAGCAGCACTACCAGGCCGAGCCACGCCCGCTCGACGATGTTGTCGCGCCCGGTGCAAAGGTGGATGGCGAATCCCAAGAATGGACGACCATCAAGGTCACCGGCACCTATGATCCGGCTGGCGCCGCGAGCGTGAAGTTCCGAACCCGCGATGGCTCCCCCGGCGTTGACGTGGTCGTGCCGCTCAAGCTGGCTGACGGGTCCGCGGTGCTCATTGACCGCGGTTGGATGCCGTCTGAGAACAGCAACCGGGCGCCGCAGTTACCCACCCCACCGACCGGCGAAGTGACGGTCGTCGGTTGGCTGCGACCCAACAACGGCGCCGGCGGCAACGCCGTGCGCGTCAACGACGGCCAGATCCGTGCCATCTCCAGCGTGGGCTACGACGAGTTCGTCAGCTATCCATTGCGCAACGGGTATTTGGACATGCGCACCGAGACGCCGAAGTCTCCCAGCGACCTACAACCCGAACCCGACCCGGACCTTGGCCAAGGACCACATTTCTTCTACGCCTTGCAGTGGTGGTTCTTCGGTCTACTCGGCGTGGTCGGATTCGGATGGTTCATGCGTGACGAGATCAAGGCGTCAGCAGCTAAGCCAGAGTGACTAGATCCAGATAGTCGCTGTTCCATAGGTCTTCATCGCCGTCGGGCAGGATCAGCACTCGGTCGGGATCAAGCGCCTCCACAGCGCCCGGATCGTGGGACACCAGAACAATGGCGCCCTCGTAACGGCGGATCGCGTCGAGCACCTCAAGTCGTGACGCCGGATCGAGGTTGTTAGTCGGTTCGTCAAGCAACAACACATTGGCGCTTGAGACGATCAGACCAGCGAGCGCTAGGCGGGTTTTCTCGCCACCGGACAGCACGCCGGCAGGCTTTTCGGCATCGTCGCCGCTGAACAAGAAGGCGCCCAACACGCTGCGCGCGGCGGTATCGGTGAGTTGAGGTGCAGCATCGCGCATATTCTCAAACACCGTCTTGGAGGTATCCAGCGTTTCGTGTTCCTGCGCGAAGTAGCCGATCTTGAGGCCATGGCCCGGCTGGATCTCTCCGGTATCGGATTCCAGATCGCCTGCCAGCATGCGCAGAAGCGTTGTCTTGCCTGCACCATTGAGTCCCAGCACAACGACGCGACTCCCCCGGTCGATCGCCAAATCCACCGACGAGAAGATCTCCAGTGCGCCGTAGGACTTCGATAGCCCCTGTGCCATCAACGGCGTCTTGCCGCACGGCGCCGGTTTCGGGAAGTCGATCTTCGCGACCTTGTCGGACTGGCGCGTCTCATCTAGACCGGCCATCAGCTGTTCAGCGCGGCGCAGCATCTGCTGGGCTGCTGATGCTTTGCTGGCCTTGGCGCGCATCTTGTTGCCTTGCATCGTGAGCCGCTCAGCGGTCTTGGTTGCGATCTCACGCTCTTTCTTGCGCCGAGCCTCGTCAACCTCACGTTGCTTGAGGTAGTTCTTCCAACCCATGTTGTAGACGTCGATGACGCCACGGTTCGCGTCGAGGTACAACACCTTGTTGACGGTTTCTTCGATCAGATCGACATCGTGGCTGATCACCACAAGCCCGCCCGAGTAATTCTTCAAGAACGTGCGCAGCCAGGTGATCGAGTCAGCATCCAGGTGGTTGGTGGGCTCATCGAGCAGCATCGTCTGGGCATCGCTAAACAGAATCCGCGCCAACTCGATGCGGCGACGCTGACCGCCTGACAACGTCTGCAACTGCTGTTCAAGCACCCGGTCAGGCAAGCCCAATGCGTGGGCGATCGTGGCGGCTTCAGCTTCGGCCGCATAGCCGCCGCCGGCTCCAAACTTCGCGTCGGCCCGGCTGTACGCGGCCATTGCCTTCTCGGCGACGGCGGCATTCTCCGACGCCATATCGAGTTCGGCCTGACGCATCGCTGCCATCGCGGTATCAAGCCCGCGCGCCGACAAGATGCGATCGCGACCCGTAACGGTCAGATCGCCAGTTCGGGGGTCCTGCGGCAGATATCCGATCGACCCGGACGCCGAAATATTGCCTTCGGCCGGCTGCCCGTCGCCGCTCAGCATTCGGGTGAGGGTCGTCTTGCCGGCGCCGTTGCGGCCAACCAAGCCGATCTTGTCGCCCGGAGCGACACGGAACGAGACATCGGACATCAGGACGCGCGCGCCGAAGCGAAGCGTCACATTACTGACGGTAAGCATGAGAACTTTCAGTGGAGGAACGACAGATCAACGGGGACGCGATGGGTCACTCCAACTGGATGCTCACCGCGCTAGTCTAATCGGCCGCCACTCGAACAGCGCTGCCGCGGTAGCTGAACAGCCAGGGGTGGGCGAGTTTCGGGCCGGGCAGGTACTCCTTGGTCAGCGAATTCATGGCCAGACCGGAGTCGGAGATGAGTGCTTCGACGTCCCTAGTGAGATGGCAGCCACCGCCGACACGGCGCTGGATGGGTTCCCAGCGGCGCTGGCGCCGCACCGTAGCTGCTTCGGGGGCTAGGCCGTGCTCGAGGAAGGCGAACGTGCCGCCCGGCTTGAGAACCCGGATCGATTCTGCGAGCGCTCGTGCAGGGTCGGGGATGGTGCACAGCGAGAACGTGCAGAGGACTGCGTCGAAGGACGCGTCCGCTTCAGCTAAATCTTGGCCGTCGAGTCCACTGCGAACAATCGGGACCGAGCTGCGATTGCGACGCCGCTGCGACATCTCCCATCCGCCGTCTGAAGGTTCGACCGCATGGATTTGCTCGACCGTGTCGGGGTACCAGCGGATATTGAGGCCGCTGCCGAAGCCGAGTTCGAGTACCCGACCTGACAGTGGAGCGCACACCTCGCCACGCAATTCGCCGATCTCATGTCCGCGCAGGGATGCATCGACCAGCTTCGGAACGACCTTGCGCTCCCACCAACCCATGGCTCAGCCGATGTTGAAGCCGAGGGCGCGCAGCATTTCGCGGCCGTCGTCGGTGATCTTGTCCGGGCCCCACGGCGGCATCCAGACCCACTCGATGCGGAAGTCGTTGACCAAGCCGTCGAGGGCTGCACGGGTCTGGTCTTCGATGACGTCGGTCAGTGGGCAGGCCGCTGAGGTGAGCGTCATCGAAAGCACGGCGTTGCTGTGCTCGTCGACGTCCACGCCGTAGACCAGACCGAGGTCGACAACGTTAATACCGAGTTCGGGGTCGACAACGTCCTTCATCGCCTCAATGACGTCATCGCCTGTGGTGGCACCCGGCTGGGTGGTGGCTGCAACGTCGGGCAGATCGGAATGATCGATTTCGGTCATCGGTTTCCCTCCTGGGAGATGGCTTGCGCGACGGCATCTTTGAAGGCCATCCATGACAACAGCGCGCACTTCACGCGCGCTGGGAACTGGGCAACGCCAGCGAAGGCGATCCCGTCCTCAAGTACATCTTCGTCGGGCTCAACTTTGCCCTTGCCCTGCATCAACGCCTGGAACTCCTCCAGCACGCTGAGGGCCTGGTCAACATCTTTGCCAACCAGCAATTCGTTCATGACCGAAGCAGATGCCTGGCTAATCGAACATCCCTGCGCATCGTAGGAAACGTCAGAGACATTCGAACCGTCAACATGGACACGCAGGGTGATCTCGTCGCCGCAGGTGGGGTTGACGTGGTGCACTTCGGCCTCAAATGGATCACGCAGTCCCGCCCCGTGCGGATTCTTGTAGTGATCCAAAATGATCTCTTGGTAGAGCGCATCCACATTCTGTGCATCGATATTCATCACTACGCTCCAAAGTACTTCTTGGTGTGGTGCAAAGCCGCCACGAGCGCATCGATTTCGTCGGTCGTGGTGTACAGGTAGAACGACGCACGCGTCGTGGCCTGGACACCGAAACGCAAGTGGGCCGGCTTGGCGCAGTGGTGCCCCGCACGCACAGCAACGCCACGTGAATCAAGCAATTGGGCGATGTCGTGCGGATGCACACCGTCGAGCGTGAAGCTGATGGCTCCCCCGCGATCGACCGCATCCTTAGGACCCACGACAGTCAATCCGTCGATCTCCTGCAAGGCTGACAACGCATAGGCCGTGATCTGCTGCTCATGGGCGGCGATCTGATCCATACCAATATTTGCCAGGTAGTCAGCGGCCGCGGCCAAACCGACGGCCTGCGCAATCGGCGGCGTGCCCGCTTCAAAGCGGGCCGGAGGACGGGCGAACGTCGAGCGTTCCATCGTGACGGTCTCGATCATTTCACCGCCGCCGAGGAAGGGCGGAAGATCGGCCAGCACGTCGTAACGGCCCCACAAGACGCCGATACCCGTGGGTCCGACCATTTTGTGACCGGTGAACGCCACGAAGTCGGCCCCGAGTGCTGCGACGTCAACGGGAATCTGCGGCACCGACTGCGAACCGTCGACAACGACCAACGCGCCGACCTGATGAGCCTTGGCGATGATGGCGTCAAGCGGGTTGATGGTGCCCAGCATGTTGGACACCCAAGTGACCGAAACAACTTTGGTTCGCTCGGTGATGAGGGCGTCGATATTCGACAGATCGAGCCGACCCTCGTCGGTCACGCCGAACCAGCGCAGTGTCGCACCGGTGCGTTCGCACAACAACTGCCACGGGACGATATTGGAGTGATGCTCCATTTCGGTGATGACGATTTCATCGCCGTCACCGACCCGGCCGCCGTCGCCAAGGACGCGAGCCACCAAATTGAGCGCCTCTGAGGCGTTCTTGGTGAACACAACTTCTTCACGCTGTGAGGCGCCGATGAACTCGGCAATGCGCGTGCGGGAATCCTCAAACGCCTCGCTGGCTTCGGCACCCAGTTGATGCATCGCCCGGGCAACGTTGGCGTTGTGCAGCCGATAGTGCTGCTCAATCGCGTCGATGACGGCCGTTGGTTTCTGCGAAGTATTGGCGCTATCGAGATAGACCAACGGCAGGTCTCCGGCCAAGCGACGGCTCAGGATCGGGAAGTCTTCCCGAACCTGCTGCACGTCGTACATCGCGGTCTCCAACGTGGTCATCAGCTCGCCGCTGCTGCCTTCACGTACTTGTCGTAGCCCTCGGCCTCAAGCTGATCAGCCAATTCGCGGCCACCCTGCTCGGCCACCTTGCCGGCGACGAAAACGTGCACGAAGTCCGGCTTGATGTAGCGCAGAATGCGTGTGTAATGCGTGATCAGAAGGACGCCGCGGTCACCGTTGGCGGTGTACCGGTTAACGCCGTCGGAAACCACCTTGAGGGCGTCAATGTCCAGGCCCGAGTCAGTCTCGTCGAGCACAGCGAACTTCGGGTTCAGCAGTTCCAACTGAGCGATCTCGTGGCGCTTCTTTTCGCCGCCGGAGAAGCCTTCGTTAACCGAACGCTGAGCGAACGACGGATCGAGTGTGACCCGCTCCAGCGCCGCATTGACGTCCTTGACCCAGGTGCGCAACTTGGGTGCTTCGCCATCGATCGCGGTCTTGGCGGTGCGCAGGAAATTGGCCACCGAAACACCGGGGACCTCCACCGGGTACTGCATGGCCAGGAACAGGCCGGCGCGAGCACGCTCGTCGACCGACATCTCCAAGATGTTCTCGCCGTCGAGGGTGACCTCGCCCTGCGTCACGGTGTAGCGCGGGTGCCCGGCGATCGAATAGGCCAGCGTGGACTTACCGGAGCCGTTCGGCCCCATGATTGCGTGGACCTCACCGGACTTGATCGTCAGATCGACGCCTTTGAGGATTTCCTTCTCGCCGTTCTCGGTGGTGACCGAGACGTGAAGGTCCTTGATGTCGAGGGTTGCCATGTGGGTTCAGCTCCTACTTGTCTGTCTCAAAAGCATTGGGGGTGTCTAGATCGACGAGGATGACCTCACCGTCGACCTGAGTGGCGTACGTGGGAACCGGCTCGATGGCCGGCAGGTTCAAGGCTGCTCCGGTGCGCACGTCGAAACGCGAACCGTGCAGCCAGCATTCGATCTCACAGCCTTCAACGTCGCCCTCCGAAAGCGGGACGTTGGCATGTGAACACATGTCTTCGATCGCGTAGACCTCTTCACCGACGCGCACCAACGCCACGTCCTTGCCATCGAGTTCGATAGCAAGCGACGTGCCGTCGGCAATCTGCGACAGCTCAGCGGCCTTCTGGAAACTCACGCGGAAGCTCCAGCCGTCAGCTTCTCAATGTGTCCGGAGAGCTCTTCTTCAACCGCGACAACGAGACGCTCCTGCAGTTCCGGAACGCCGATGCGGCGAATGATGTCATTGAAGAAACCGTGCACGACCAAACGGCGGGCTTCATCGGCCGGAATACCGCGGCTCTGCAGGTAGAACAGATGCTCATCGTCGAACCGACCAGTTGTCGATGCGTGTCCGGCACCTTCAATCTCGCCGGTTTCGATCTCCAGGTTCGGCACCGAATCGGCCTTGGCGCCGTCAGTCAGCACCAGGTTGTCGTTTTGCTCGAAGGTTTCAATGCCTTCGGCGACCTTGCGAATCAAGACATTGCCGATCCACACGGTATGTGCGTCCTGGCCCTGCAGCGCACCCTTGTAAAGCACATTGCTACGCGTCTTGGGTGCTGTGTGATCGGCAAAGAGGCGATGCTCGATGTGCTGACCGGCATCGGCGAAGTAGATGCCGTACAGATCGACGCTGCCACCTGATCCGACGTAATCGGCTGAGGTACTGGCCCGCACGACGTCACCACCAAGCGTGATTGCGAAGTGCTTGAGTTCAGCGTCGCGACCCACGCGAGAGTGCTGAGTGACCAGATGGACCGTGTCATCGGCCCAATCCTGAACAGTCACGACGGTCAGATTGGCGCCGTCTTCCAGAACGATTTCGATGTTCTCGGTCCAGGTGGCCGAACCGCTGTATTCGACCACAAGAGTGGCCTTGCTGAATGCGCCAGCGCGAATCAACAGATGCCCTGCCGACGCCTTCTCAGTTCCGGTGCCCTGGAGTCGAATGAACGACGGGTTCTCGACGACTACATCTTTGGCAACCGTGACTTCTAGAACCGACGAGGCGGCTTCCCATGTGCGAGCCGAAACGCGGTCGACCGGGACATAGCCCGATACGCCGCGAGCCGAATCCGCTGCCGGAACGGTCACTGCCGTAATGCCGTCGGCGACGTCGATCTCTAGCTTGTAGGAATCGCCATCGAGCGGTGCATCGTTGTGCACACCACGGAGTCGCTTCAGCGGCGTGAACCGCCAAATCTCTTCTAGTCCGTTAGGCACTGCGTGATCGGCGAGATCGAATGATCCCTCCGGGTGCAGGTGTGACTCCACAGGCTCCAGTTCAAGTGCTTGTGCCAGGGTCATCCGACAGCACCCTCCATTTGCAGTTCGATGAGGCGGTTGAGCTCCAACGCGTACTCCATGGGAAGTTCGCGCGCGATCGGCTCAACAAAGCCGCGCACGATCATCGCCATGGCCTCGTCCTCTTCCATGCCACGCGACATGAAGTAGAACAGCTGGTCATCGCTCAACTTCGAGACGGTGGCCTCGTGACCCAACGTCACATCGTCCTCGCGCACGTCGACGTACGGGTAGGTGTCGGAGCGGCTGATCTGATCGACCAACAGCGCATCGCACTTGACCGTGCTTGCCGATCCAGCGGCGCCTTCCAGCACCTGGAGCAGGCCACGGTAGGACGTACGTCCGCCACCGCGCGCAACTGACTTGGACAAGATCGAGCTGGACGTATTAGGCGCTGCGTGCACCATCTTGGCGCCAGCGTCCTGGTGCTGACCCTCGCCGGCGAACGCAATCGACAGCGTTTCGCCGCGAGCGTGCTCGCCCATCAGGTACACGGCCGGATACTTCATGGTGACCTTGGAGCCGATATTGCCGTCGACCCACTCCATCGTGGCGCCTTCTTCACAGACAGCACGCTTGGTAACCAGGTTGTACACGTTGTTCGACCAGTTCTGGATCGTCGTGTAGCGGCAGCGACCGCCCTTCTTCACGATGATTTCCACGACCGCCGAGTGCAGCGAATCACTGGAGTAGATGGGTGCAGTGCAACCCTCAACGTAGTGCACGTAGGCGTCTTCATCGACGATGATCAGGGTGCGCTCGAACTGGCCCATGTTCTCGGTGTTGATGCGGAAGTAGGCCTGCAGCGGAATCTCAACGTGGACGCCCTTGGGGACGTAGACGAACGATCCGCCTGACCATACGGCGGTGTTCAGCGCAGCGAACTTGTTGTCGCCAACCGGAATGATGGTGCCGAAATACTCCTGGAAGATCTCCGGGTGTTCCTTCAGCGCAGTATCGGTGTCCAAGAACAGGACGCCTTGCTCCTCCAAGTCCTCACGGATGGAGTGGTAGACAACCTCGGACTCGTACTGCGCCGCAACACCGGCAACGAGTCGCTGCTTCTCAGCTTCTGGGATGCCGAGCCGGTCGTACGTGTTCTTGATGTCCTCAGGCAAGTCGTCCCACGTCTGGGCCTGCTTTTCCGAAGAACGCACGAAGTACTTGATGTTGTCGAAGTCGATCTGATTCAAATCGGCGCCCCAGTTCGGCATCGGCTTGCGATCGAAGAGCTTCAGGCCCTTCAGTCGCAGGTCGAGCATCCACTGCGGTTCGTTCTTCTTCGACGAGATGTCGCGCACGACGGCCTCGTTCAGGCCTCGCTGTGCTGCGGCACCTGCAACGTCCGGATCGGACCAGCCGAACTCGTACCGTCCGACGTCCTTCAAACCCGGGTTTGCCTCGAGAACCGCGTTGGCGGCATCGGTGGTGGGTTCTGCAGTACGTGGCTCTGCCGTCATGACATCTGCCTCATCTCTTGCTGGTGGAAGTGATCGGGAGGTGCGTCGTGCACACGCCGTCGCCGTGGGCGATGGTGGCCAGACGCTGGACGTGAGTGCCGAGCAACCGCGAGAACATCTCGGTCTCGGCCTCACACATCTGCGGGAACTCGGTGGCCACGTGGGCTACCGGGCAGTGGTGTTGGCACATCTGAGTGCCATGCGAGGTGGAACTGATTGACGCCGCAAAGCCGTCGGCGGACAGCATTTCGGCAAGGACAACTGGGCGATCGGCTGGCGCGACGTCAGCAAGCTGCTCGCTGCAGCGTGCCTCAAGATCGGCCAATCGATGGTCGGCGAAACGACGAACCGCGTCGTCTCCCCCAGTTTCAGCCAGGAACCGGATGGCGCTGGCAGCCAACTCATCGTAGGAGTGCGTGAATTGATCGCGCCCCAGATCGGTAATAGCGAACACCTTCGCCGGGCGGCCACGACCACGCTGACCGATGGTGCGACGCTCACGTGCTTCGAGCGTGCCATCGGCGATCAACTGATCGAGGTGCCGCCGTACCGCGGCGGGAGTGAGATCGAGACGATCGGCGAGATCGGCCGCCGTTGCGGGGCCGTTCTCCAAGACCATCTGAGCCACGCGAGAGCGCGTCGGGGCGTCGTCATGCGACACCGCCTCAACTGCTCCCATGTTTTTCACAACACCATTGTGTCGTAATTACTTCCCCTCGTTCAACGAAGGTGATCCTTACTGAACTGGCGTGCCCGTTTCTGGCAGTTCTCCAGTGGGCAGCACAGCGGCGTCAGCGGCGGCTTGGCCGGCGGTCCAGCCACGCGCGTCGAAGGACGTTGCGCCTTGCCGGCCCGGCCGCAGCCGCGGGAAGAGCCGGTCGACTTCCTCGCGAATCGCCTCCTCTTGAGCCGCCAGCACAGGAAGTAGCGAACCGCCGTAGGACTCTTCTGCGACATGGGCTGCCTGGTGCAAGCGATCGCCCAAGGCAACTGCATATCCGTTCAGGAATGACTTACGGAAGCCGATGGAACGTGACTCCGGCCCGGCCGCCTCGCCTGCGACCGTCATGGCGCGAGTGGCCTGGACCAGAAGTGAGGTGAACAGCATGTCCACATGGTCGAGATCGGTGGGAACGCCGATCACAGTGACGAACTCTGCCCAGTCGTTCCAGATCGCTTTCGAATGGTTCGCCTTGGCGACCACGTGCAGCAGAATCGCCTTTTCTTTCGTATACGGCGGCTCGAGGACGATGCGGGTAGCTGCCACCCGGGTTGAACCAGCGTGATCGGCTCGCACCAACGCCTCGTCAATTGCGTGACGGGTCATCAAATCTTGCGCCTTCGCAGTCAGGGCGTCGGCTTCAGGTGGAAACTCCGTGGATTCGGCTTTGGCCAGCAAACTGCGAATACGAACCAGCATCTTGTCTTCTGGCCGCCCGGCATCGATGCGGAAGCGGATCTGTGTTTCTGGCCGATCCCACATCGACGGCGTCGGCAAAATGACCTCAACGGTCGGCAGTCCGTGAAGTACGCCAAGACAATCCAAAACACCACGCCATTCGGCTTCGGTGGCGGGGCGAAGCGGCGCCTCAGGTGAATCGGCCGGCAACTCCGCAGCTACGAGGTCGAGTTGTTCGGTCCACCGTTCTGGCGCTTTCTCACGAGCCTTGGATCGCTCCGCCTCGCGCATGATGGCGCGACCGATCCACGCACCCGAAGCACGGCTACCTTTCCAGCGCGCCACATGTACGAGATCCAACGGCTGCCAGCCGCCCTCGTACGCCTTCTGGACCATAGCCAAGGTTTCCCCGGCAACAATGATCGCCGGGTCAGTCGTGGGATCGGAAGGATGGCGTGACAGGGCGTGCAGCGCTGGGACGAAGCGAGCCAAAGACTCCTCGTCTGATGTCACTGCCGCCCGTTCGGCGGCTCCAATCAGCGCTTGAACCTCTGCCGCGGTGGGGCCTCGACTCATTAGTTAGCGTTCGACCTTGGCCCGATCCGCATGCCCCGGCCACCATGCAGCGTGGCCGATGAGGGCGGTGAGCGCGGGCGTGAAGACAGTGGCCATCACGAACGCAGCCATCACGATGCCAAATGACAAGGCAAAGCCCATCGATTCGATCAATGAGTTGCCGCCCAGCATGAGCGCACCGAAGGTGCCGGCCAGAATCACACCTGCGGCAGCAATCGTGGGGCCCGCATGGCGGACAGCATGCGCCGCCGCTTCACGAGGTTCCTTGCCCTCGCGCGCTTCTTCGCGTAGCCGGGCCACCATCAAGATGTTGTAGTCGGTGCCCAAGGCCACGACGAACAAGTAAATGTAAATGGGCAGCATGAAGATCAGCCCGCTCTCGCCCATCAGATGCTGGAACACCATGACGGTGGCACCCAATGTGGCGCCAAAGCCGAGTCCGACCGACAACATCAAGTACCAAGGCGCCACGAAACTGCGCAGCAGCAACGCCAAGATGATCATGATCAGCCCCGCCGCAACCGGGAAGACCACCGAGTAGTCGCGGTTCATGGCTTCCTTGAGATCAGCGAACACCGACGACGTACCGCCCACGAGTGCCTTGCTGTCTTCAGGTGCTGCTGAGTGAGCCGCCGACCGTAGGTCGCCACGAACCAGGTCAATGGCCTCATCTGACATGGGGTCGACGGACAGAATGGCCGACACTAGGGCCGTCTTGCCGTCCTTGGACATAACGGGCTCACCCACGCCAACCACGCCGTCGACCTTGCCGACAGACGCTGCGAACGCCGACGCCTTGGCAGGGTCAAGCTTCTGATCTGAAGTCAACAGAATTTGGGTGGGATCGGTTGCGCCCTTGGGCAAGCTCTTCTGCAGTGTGGTCAGCGCCTCGGTGGACTCCACGCCCTTAGGCAGGCTGGAGTTGAAATCGAAAGACGGGCTGAACCCGATGGCAAAAACCGCAAGGCTGGCCAGCACGAGACCCGAAGCGGCTGCAAAAACTCCCGGCCGCTTCTCGATGCCACGGCCCAAGGCCGCGTAACGGGCACCGCTTGGCTCCTTGTTCCACGACTTCGACGGCCAGAACAGCGCACGGCCAAGGAGCGCCATGAGTGCCGGCACCAGAGTCAACGCAGCAATCAAGGTGACGCCCACGGCAATGGCCAAAGCCGGGCCGATCGATCGGAAGATACTCAGGCTCGACAGCACGAGAGCCATGAACGACACGATGACCGCGCCGCCAGCTGACGCGATTGCTTCGCCGGCTCGCTCAAGTGCGTGACCGACAGCTTCGCGTGGCGCCTCACCTTCGCGAAGTCGCTCGCGATAACGGAAAAGTAAGAACAAGATGTAGTCGGTGCCGATGCCGTACAGCACCACGATCAAGATCACTTGAAGCGAACTATCTGCCTTCAGATCGAACGCTTCGTTCGCGAAGCCGATCAGGCCAGTGGCGACCGACGACACCAGCGTGACGACCACGATAGGCAACAGGCAGATGATGACGCTGCGGAAGATCAGCGCCAACAGCAGCACGATCAGCACGATGGTTGCCGCGCCCACGATGGCCATCGTCTTTTCCGAAGACTCCAGCGAATCCAGGTTCTGAGCGGCTCCGCCGGTAACGCCGACCTTGATATCGGTGTCGGCCGTTAGCTTCTTCAACTCAGCGCGAATGTCTTTGACTTCATCGCTGGTGGGCGTGTCGTAGCCGGTGCTCTTGGGCCCCATGCCCATCACAGCGATCTGAATCTTGCCGTCAGTGGCGGGCGGCTGTGTGATGGCCGGTGTAAACAGATCGGTGTCTACGGTGCCATTCAACTTCTGCACGACAGTGGCGACCTCGGCGCTATCGGCCGCCGTGATGCTCTTGCCGTCCTTGCGCTCAAAAACGTAGATCGCACTCGGTGGCGCAGCCTGCGGGAACGCCTTTTCCTGCAGGGTCGCTGCCTGAATTGATTCATAGTGCGACGGCAGGAATTCTGCTTGATCGCTGGTAGACGTCAGGGCGGGAGCTGTGCTGATGATGCCGACCGCGGCGACAATCCACAGACCAAGAACGATCCACGGACGCTTGCCAACGGTGACCAAGCGGGCCAGAGCTGCGAACATGAGTCATAACCTAACTGCTCGCGCCGACGTCCACGACATCGGAACTGCCGATGTTTACAGTTGCGACATGGCATCCGATGCGGTCCAGATTCAGGCTGGCGACCGAGAAGTGCGTGTGTCGAGCCCGGATCGCGTCATCTTCGAACCTGTTGACGGCTCGCCCGCGGTCACCAAGCAGATGGTGGCCCAGTACTACGCCGATGTTGCCGATGGAATTGTCCGGGCGCTCAAGAATCGGCCGGTCACTCTTGAGCGCTGGCCCAAGGGCGTGCGCGAGGGAATGGAGTTGTCGACGCGCCAGGATGCCAAGGGCGCGGATGCGTTCTATCAAAAGCGGATGATGCGCGGGGCTCCTGACTTCGTCGAATCGGCTCGGGTGAACTTTCCTTCGGGCCGCCGTGCCGACGAATTGTGTGTCACCGAAGTCGCCACCGTCGTGTGGGCCGCCCACATGGGCGCGGTGACCTTCCACCCGTGGGCCATGCGTCGCGATGACAACGACCACCCCGACGAGTTGCGCATCGATCTCGATCCCTATGGGTCGACGTCATTCACCGATGCTGTACGAGTGGCCGGGGTGGCTCGCGAGCTCTTGGCCGAGTTGGGCATCCGCGGATTTCCCAAAACCAGCGGCAATCGCGGCGTGCACATCTACGTGCGGATTGACCGTCGGTGGACCATTACCGACGTTCGCCATGCAGCCATCGCATTTGGCCGCGAGCTGGAGCGGCGAACTCATGGCGTCACCACCGCGTGGTGGAAAGAAGAACGCGGCGACAACATCTTCGTCGACTTCAACCAAAATGCTCGCGACAGAACGATCGCCAGCGCCTACAGCATTCGTCCCAAACTCGGCGCTCCTGTTTCGATGCCACTGACCTGGGATGAGTTGGCTGAAGTCGAAAGTCCGCGCCAGTTCACCGTGCACACCGTCCCGGCGCTATTGGCCGAACGGGGCGATGCGATGGCAGAGATCGACGACGTTGCACATTCGCTCGATCCATTCCTCGCGCTGTGGGATGCCGATCTAGAACGAGGCTTGGGCGAAATGCCCTATCCCCCGGACTACCCCAAAATGCCCGGCGAACCACCGCGGGTGCAGCCCAGCAAGAAGGTTGCCGAGCACTGGGACGATCAGGGCAATCGCGTCTGACCTGCGCAAACTTGAGACGCGGTGGTGACGCAAGAACTAGAACACGTCACACTAATGCGCATGGGTGAGATGGATATCAGTCCTGACGAACAAGCGCAGATGTTCGTGGACCACGCCGAGCCGACGCTTGAGCCGCTACCAATCAGCGAAGCGAAAGAGATCACTTACGCCGAATGGGGCGAAGAGTTCTTCATCGCCGCCGTGACCGACAAGCGGATCCAAGGTGTCGTTGAGGCTCTCGCCGGACAGCCGATCGATGTGGGCCCGATGGGCGCGGGGCCCGGCAAGATCGCAAAGGTCCGCGCTGTCGGTCAAACTCGGGAAGCCCAGTTACGACGACACTCCGGGCTGCCGATCACCTACGACCTAGTCGTTCCAGTTGACCTGACGTTCGAGGTTGACCTCAAGCTCGAAAAGGAACGCTTCGACGCACATCTCGAAGTGCCCATCGTGCTGACGGCCCGCGCCATCGAAGGCTGTCGCATCTACATCGACGCTCGCCCACCGCACAGCGGCGAAGTCGCCGTGAATGTGAAAGCAGACGGCCGCCGCGCCGAGTGGCTGCGCCGAATCGCTGGCGTCGACGACGAACTTCGCCGGTTCGTCGCAAAATACGTCACCCGTGAACTCGACAAGCCCAGCATTCGTCGGGCACGCGAAATCGACGTGGTGCCACTTATCGACAAGGCATGGGGCGTCAAAGGTCCTTCGACCTAAATACCAACAACGATGCGCAGAAGGCGCCCATGGTGCCTAGCAGTTCATCGCTCAACGTGTCTTCGTATGCGCCAGTGAGTTCGGTGCCCTGTCGGATGAACGTGTACCACTCGCCGATCTCCCAGATCACCGCGAAGGCAGCGCCCAATCCCGTGATGATCGCGATCAGGGCCCACTTGGGTTGAACGCCGACCATCGCGATCAGCAGTCCGATTCCCCACAGCAGGAAGAACCACGTCACGAAGTGGCTCAGGTTGTCCCAGGGATCCCAAGAGTCGTAGAGGTCGAGTTGATTGCCCAACGCGTCGAAAGCGAATGAGGCAATGATCAGCGCGCACGGCCACCACGGAACAGGTTTCGGAGCCGATTTCCGGCGCTGAATCAGCCACCACGTCACGGGGACGATCAGCATGAAGACCGTATTGACGACGATCCGGTACATGTAGCCCTTGCCGTCGAGTCGCTCGATCGCGCCAGATGCGCCCAGCACCAAGTGAATCTCGGTCAGCACCAGCATCGTGATGGCCAGCCAGAATGCAGCCTTTCCGCGCGACTGGGTCATGCGCCGATGACTTCCGCTAGGTCGTAGGACGCGACCTCTTCAAGCTGTTCATAGGTGCACGATTCGGGCTCCCGATCGTCCCGCCAGCGCTTGAACTGAGCCGTGTGACGGAACCGTGCGCCTTCCATGTGCTCGTAGCCGACCTCAGCGACCAGGGTCGGAGCAATCGCGTACCACGAGAGGTCCCTTGTCCCCGTCCAACGGCTCTGGCCGCCCGGCAGCCGGCCGGACTCTTGAGCTTGGGCGTCCATCCATTCGCCCCACGGATGTTGCTCGAACGGGACCTGCATCTGCGCCAACTCGTCAGCCAGTTCGGCCCGACGGGTTTCGGTGAAGGAGGCCGCAACACCGACGTGTTGGAGCTGACCTTCGTTGTTGTACAGGCCCAGCAACATCGAACCCAGGAGCGGTCGTTCGGGGGTCGATGTCTTGTGCAGTCGATACCCAGCGACCACGACGTCTGCCGTTCGCGCGTGCTTGACCTTGAGCATCACCCGACCGTTTTCTCGATACGGCTGAGTCAGCGGTTTGGCCACTACGCCGTCGAGGCCAGCGCCTTCAAACTTTTCGAACCACTCCCCTGCGACGGCGGCGTCGTTGGTCGTCGCGGTCACATGGACCGGCGCCTTGACCTCAGCCAAGGCCGACGCCAGTCGTTCTCGTCGCACCGAAAGTGGTTGATCCATCAGTGATTCATCGCCCAACGCCAAGATGTCAAAGGCAACGAAGAATGCGGGAGTTTCGTCGGCTAGCTTCTGCACTCGTGTTGCCGCGGGATGGATTCGCTGCGACAACAGATCGAATTCGAGCCTGCCGTCACGCGCCAACAGAATTTCCCCATCGAGAACAATGCGGTCGGGCAGTTCGCGCCGGAACGCCTCCACCAAGTCTGGAAAATAGCGTGTCAACTCTTTAGTGGAGCGACTTCCTAAGATCACTTCATCGCCATCGCGAAACACGATGCAGCGGAAGCCATCCCACTTCGGCTCATAGGAGAGTCCGCCGTCAACGGCATCAGATTTCGGGACACCTTTGACGGACTTGGCCAACATCGGCCGTACTGGTGGCATCACAGGCAAGTCCATGCCGCGAGCCTAGTGCCCGATTAGGCGTTGACGAGGCCCAATGAACGATCGGTCCACGCACGCAGATCTTCGTACAGCGACGGGTTCTCGCTGAGCGAGATGCCGTACGACGGAACGAGTTCCTTCAGGGCGGGGCGCCAGTCATCAATGCGGCCCGGGAAGCAACGCTCCAGCACATCAAGCATCGCCGACACTGCGGTCGAAGCACCAGGTGATGCGCCAAGCAATCCAGCGATCGATCCATCAGCCGAATTCACCACCGTGGTGCCGAACTCCAGCGCACCGCCGCGGCCCTTCTTGCGCACGACCTGAACGCGCTGACCGGCAGTGATGAGCTCCCAGTCCTGGTCCTCAGCCAGTGGAGCAAAGGCGCGCAAATCTTCGACCTTGCGTCCGCGGGTCTTGGCAAGCTCGACCACAAGGTACTTGATCAGCGACCACGACGTGACGCCGATTGCCGCCATCGGCACGATGTTGTCCATCCGCACTGACGTAGGCAGGTCCATGAAGGAACCCTGCTTGAGGAACTTGGGCGTCCACCCGGCGTACGGACCGAACAGCAGCGAGCTCTTGCCGTCAATCACGCGAGTGTCCAAGTGCGGCACCGACATCGGCGGTGCACCGACCGCAGCCATGCCGTAGACCTTGGCGTTGTGCTTCTCGGCCACCGACTCATCGACGCAGCGGATGAACTGGCCGCTAACGGGGAAGCCTGCAAAGCCCTTGATCTCTTCGATGCCAGAACGCTGCAGCAATTGGATTGCGCCGCCGCCGGCGCCGACGAACACGAACTTGGCTGAAATGTTGACTGTGCCGCCCTCGGCGCGATTCTTCACGACCGCACGCCAGGTGCCGTCGGTGTCGCGCGACAGGTTCTTGACGTGGTGGTTGTAGCGAATGTCGGCGCCACTGCGGCGAAGTCCGTCGAGGAACTGAGTGGTCAATGCGCCGAAGTCGACGTCGGTACCGCGGTCGGTCCAGCTGATCGCCGTCGGCTGTTTTTCGTCGCGACCTTCAGCCATCAACGGCAAGCGGCGGGCGAACTCATCGTGGTCGGTGACCATTTCCAAGCCACCGAACAGCGGGTGTCCGGCCAAGGCGTCGTAGCGCTTACGCAGGTAGTCGATGTTCTGCTGACCCTGCACAAAGCTGACGTGCGGAACCGGATTGATGAACGTCGACGGGTCCTTCAACCACCCCTGGTCGACGGCGTGTGCCCAGAACTGACGGGACTCCTGGAACTGCTCGTTGACGACGATTGCCTTGCTGACGTCAACGTCACCGTTCGTAAGCTGAGGCGTGTAGTTCAACTCGCACAGCGCCGAATGACCCGTGCCGGCGTTGTTCCACGGACCACTGCTCTCCAGGGCCGGAGCGTCAAGCCGCTCAATCACGGTGATGGACCAATCCGGCTCCAGCGTGCGGATCAACGATCCGAGGGTCGCGCTCATAATTCCGGCACCCACGAGGAGTACATCGGTGGTCACGCGACCAGGTACGGCGGACGGAACAGTGGCGGGCAGATTAACGCTCGACAAGGGACAACTCTCCTGGGTGCGCCCAATCCTGAAGGGTGTCCGGACCATGCGCGGTTCGATACAAATTTCGGTACTTCCACTGTCGCGCGAACGGTCGTCACAATGCGACTTCAACGCGTGTGACGTTCGTCGGTAGGGACGTGATCTATGTCTCTCACCACCGCCTCCTACGATGAACAGGTGAGTCAGCATGCGGTCGAGGTCGTCGACCTGAGGATGCGCTACGGCACCACGACCGCCGTCGACGGACTCTCACTGTCCGTGGAAGCAGGCACAGTCACCGCAATCCTCGGACCCAACGGCGCTGGCAAGACCACCACCATCGAGACGTGCGAAGGCTTCCGTGTTCCACAAAGTGGCAGCGTGCGGGTGCTCGGTCTCGACCCGATTCTCGACGCTAAGAAATTGCGGCCACGCGTGGGCGTCATGCTGCAGTCGGGCGGAGCTTGGTCGGGATCGCGAGCCCACGAAATGCTGCGCCACATGGCGTCGCTGCATGCCCACCCACTTGACGTCGACCTATTGATCGAACGCCTCGGCATGCACAACTATGGACGAACCCCCTATCGCCGACTATCTGGTGGTCAGCAGCAACGCCTGAGTTTGGCGATGGCGATTGTGGGGCGACCCGATGTGCTGTTCCTTGATGAGCCCACGGCTGGTCTTGATCCTCAGGCTCGCAGGGCGACCTGGGACCTGATCTCTGAACTGCGTGGCCACGGCGTCACCACGGTCTTGACCACGCATTTCATGGATGAAGCCGAAGCGCTGTCTGATCATGTCCACATCGTTGACGCGGGCCGCTTGATTGCCTCAGGCACGGTGGCCGAACTCGCCGTCGCTGGCGCAGACGACACGATCCGGTTCACCGCGACTCCTGGCCTCGACGTCACGGCACTCATGGCCGCGCTCCCCCTCGACACCAAGGTCACCGAACCTGCCTCCGGGTCATATGTCGTGACCGGCACGATCGATCCAGGTCTTGTTGCAGCGATCACCGGCTGGCTCGCTCAACACGAGGTGCTCGCCGGCACGATGCACATCAAGCGGCAAACACTTGAGGATCGTTTCCTTGATCTGACCGGACGGACGCTGCGATGACTCACCTGGACCTGTCACCACGCCCGGGCGCAGCGCCGATCGGCGTCATGCTGCGACACCAGACGCAGATGGAATTGCGCTTGCTGTCCCGCAACGGCGAACAGATGCTGTTGACGCTGATCATCCCGCTCGTGCTGATCGTGCTGGGCGCACGTTCCGATCGCATTGTCGATCTAGGTCCGGGCCGACCCGTGGACATCATTACGCCAGGAATCCTGGCGCTAGCAGTGTTGTCGACGTCGTTCACATCGCTGGCCATTGCGACAGGCTTTGAGCGCCGTTACGGCGTTATCAAACGGCTGGGCGCATCCCCGCTGCCGCGGTGGGCATTCATGGCCGGCAAGATCGCGGCCATCGCCATCGTTGAGGTTGCTCAGCTTGCCATTTTGATCAGCGTCGGGCTTGCGCTCGGATGGTCGCCAGACGCACGTGTCGTCAGCTGGCTTCAGGCGCTGGCGCTCGTCGTGCTTGGCACTGCCGCATTTGGCGCGTTGGGCCTATTGATCGCTGGCACGATGCGTGCCGAAGCGACATTGGCCGTAGCCAATCTTGTGTACGTGTTGTTGCTAGTCGGCGGCGGTCTGATCGTGCCGTTGGACCGCTATCCAGAGACTGCGCAGCACGTACTTGCGATGCTCCCGTCTGGCGCACTTGGTCAAGGCTTGCGCGACACATTTGCTGGCCTGGGGCCGCAACCGTTCTCGATCGTTGTCCTCATCGTGTGGGCCGCTAGCTGCGGCCTCGGAGTATCCAGGATGTTCAAGTGGGAATGACCCTTCCGAATCCGCTTCAGCCCGACGATCGCACCGTCCGGTGGTGGGTGTGGGCTGTCCTGATCTCGAACATCGGGATCGTGCTGACTGGCGCACTCGTTCGTCTGACGGGTTCTGGACTCGGCTGCCCCACCTGGCCAAAGTGCACTGACGAGTCATTCGTTCCGCACAAGGAACTGGGCGTCAACGGGGCTATCGAGTTCGGCAATCGGCTGCTGACCTATGTCCTTATCGCCGTCGCGATTGCCGCCTTCGTGGCGATCTGGCGCTGGTCGTCGACCTCCACATCGTTGCGCCAACACATGGCAGCGATCGCGTTGGGTATTCCCTTCCAAGGCGTTATCGGCGGCATTACCGTCCGAACCGATCTGAATCCGTGGGTCGTTGCGCTGCACTTGGTTCTGTCGATGGTGCTGATCGCAGCATCGGTGTGGCTGCTCATGCGAGTGAGTGGGACCAGAATCGGTGCGCTGCGCGACCCCGTGGTCCTGCTGACCTATGGCCTGACCTGGGTAGTTGTCTATCTCGGCACTGTCGTCACTGGGTCTGGCCCCCATGCGGGTGACGCCCAAGCGCCACGTAACGGCCTTGATCCGCAGGCCTGGAGTCACATTCACGCCTGGGCCGTCTACGCGCTGGTTGCCGCAACGCTGCTCGCCATCTGGCGGCTACGCGGGACCCCTGCAGGACGTGCCGCGCTAGCGTTGCTGGGAGTCGAGGTGGCACAAGGTGTCATCGGCTTTGTTCAGTACTTCAACGACTTGCCCATTGCGCTGGTTGCTGCGCACATGATCGGCGCCGCAGTTCTCGTCGCTACGGCTACACACCTGCTGTTGGCCGACAAACAGCGCTCGCCTGAGCTTGTTGACCATGACCGCTGATTACGTCCTCGCTGAGGAATTGGTCAAAGCGGCTGCAACTTTGGCAGCCCAGATGCGTGCCGACGGCCTCGACGCGGAGCAGAAGACCTCAATCTCCGATGTCGTGACGGCCGCAGATCATGCCGCCGAAGAGTTGGTGACGTCGAGGCTTCGAGCCGAACGCCCCGACGATGCCATTCTCGGCGAAGAAGGCACCAATTATGCAGGGACTTCTGGACGCCGATGGGTCATCGACCCCGTCGACGGCACTTTCAATTTCTTCTCTGGACTGACCTATTGGTGCAGCGCGCTCGCATTGCAGACCGGCGACGTCGTGACGCTGGGCGCTGTTCATCAACCTGCCGCCCATGAGACCTGGTTAGGCGGTCCGGAGCACCCCACCACTCTGAATGGTCAGCCGGTTGAGCAGTTGCTCGACCGTCCGCTCGCCGAATGCAGTTTGGCGACGTACATCCACCCCGGCACGCTGGACGACCCCGGACGCGGTGGTGTCTGGCGAACGATCGTGGATCGGGTGTCGACGCCACGCATGCTTGGCTCGGGATCGTGCGATCTTGCCGGCGTCGCGGGCGGTCGAGTAGGTATCTTCGCCGGTCACTCTTGTCCTGAATGGGACTGGCTGCCTGGCAAAGCATTGGTCGAAGCCGCCGGAGGACGCACCGAGGTCGTCGAAGTCCACGGCGTCCGCTGGCACCTCGCTGGCAATCAGCAGGCGATCAGCGAACTGATCGACGTGCTCTAGACCGGTCGCAGCAGGTCGGTCGGCACATCGATGTGGATGTCATCGTTACGATCGCGCGGGGCACCCACCACCTGCGCAAACTCGGCCGGAACAGCAACGATGCCAGCAGGGCTCACCTCGACCAACACCACTTGCTGCTGAGATCCGTCAGCCGCGACGAGCCACCACCGATCAGCCAAATAGGCCAGCCCGAGCTCCTCGAGCTGTTCTTGAGCTGACCATTCATCGGTCGGGTCGCCAGCAGGCGTGCCAAGGAGTGTCATCGCGACGACTGCATCACCTGCAGTTGGGGCGAGATAGCCGACCAGTTCGCCGTCCGCGCGGTGATGCGGGCGCCAATCGGCCGGAATCATCCCTGCAGGAACGGCTGAATAAAAGGATCGGCAGCTGCGGCGACAAACAGCAGCGCCAGATAGGCGTTCGACAGGTGGAACAGTCGCATCGGCTTGATGATCGACAGTTCTTCGGTATCGCGGGCGCGTGACCGCAGATCGTACGCCTCGACGAGGAACACAATGCCCAACAAGATCGCTGCTGCCGGGTAGAACCAGCCGGTTTCGGCCACGGGCCACAGCACCAGCGACGTGGCCACCATGACCCACGAGTACGCCACGATCTGCCGCGAAACTTCATCGGACGAGGCGACCGACGGCAGCATGGGCACATCGGCTGCCGCGTAGTCCTCGCGGTAACGCATCGCCAGCGACCAGAAGTGCGGCGGCGTCCAGAAGAACACGACGAGGAACAGCACGACCGGGGCCCAGTGCAGTTCGTTGGTGACCGCGGTCCAGCCGATCAGCGCGGGGAAACAGCCTGCGGCGCCGCCCCACACAATGTTCTGGGTCGTGCGTCGCTTCAGGATCATGGTGTAGATCACGACGTAGAAAACGTTGGCAGCCAACGCGAGCATCGACGACAGCGGATTGACCAGGAACCAGAGCCACACGGTCGAAATAACGCCAAGCGCCAAGCCGAACCACAGCGCGCTACGCGTCGACACCTGATGGCGCACCAGCGGACGTCGCGATGTGCGACGCATCTTGGTGTCGATGTCGGCGTCAACGACACAGTTCAGAGCGTTGGCGCTACCAGCCGACAAAGTGCCGCCGACGATGGTGGCAACGACGAGCCACAGGCTCGGAACAGCCTTGGCGGCAAGGAACATGACCGGGACCGTGGTGAGCAGCAGCAACTCGATGATGCGCGGTTTCATCAGGGCGATGTATGCCTTGATGACATCGGTCGCAGAAGCCTGAGGTGCTGAGGTTTGGGACTCAGCGACGCTGGTCCGCTGTTCGGGGGTCTCGGCAACAGCACTCACATGGCACAGTCTATCGCTCGCCAAGTAGGGTCGACTATGCCGGCTCTCACTACCTAAACCTTCAGGAGTCCACGCTGTGACCACCGCACCCGCGTTGGAATGGTCCGATCTCGACCGTCAGGCAGTGGATACTGCCCGACTGCTTGCCGCCGATGCCGTGGAGAAGGCCGGAAATGGCCACCCTGGCACCGCCATGAGCTTGGCTCCGGCCGCTTATTTGCTCTATCAGAAGGTCATGCGGCACGACCCTGCTGATCCGCTGTGGATCGGCCGCGATCGTTTCGTCCTTTCGTGCGGACATTCCAGCTTGACCCAGTACATCCAGTTATTCCTCGCTGGCTACCCGCTGACCCTTGACGACCTCAAGGATCTGCGTCAGTGGGGCAGCCAGACTCCAGGTCACCCCGAATACCGCCATACCCCCGGTGTGGAGGTCACGACAGGACCACTTGGCCAGGGCATCGCGAACGCGGTGGGAATGGCCATGGCGGCTCGCCGCGAGCGTGGCTTGTTCGACGCGACTGCCGCACCGGGCGCGAGCCCGTTCGACCACGACGTCTATGTCATTGCCTCTGATGGAGACGTCCAGGAGGGCGTGTCCGCAGAGGCTTCATCGCTGGCCGGTCACCAGAAGCTCGGCAATCTGACGGTCATCTATGACGACAACAAGATTTCGATTGAAGACGACACTGACGTCGCGTTCACCGAGAACGTAGGCGCTCGTTACGAGGCGTACGGCTGGCACGTCCAGACGGTCGACTGGACCCACGGCGGCACCGGGTATTCGGAGGACGTTGACGCGCTCTACCAGGCGATCCAGGACGCAAAGACCGTCTCTGACAAGCCGAGCCTGATTGTGCTGCGGACGATCATCGCCTGGCCTGCTCCCACTAAGCAGAACACCGGCGCTTCGCACGGCTCGGCGCTTGGCGCGGACGAAATCGCCGCCACGAAGGAACTGCTGGGCTTTGATCCCAACGAATCCTTTGCCGTGGCCGATGAAGTTCTGGCGCACAGCCACCAGGCCCGTGAGCGTGGCGTTTCGGCCCATGCGGCCTGGCAGGTGGATTTCGATGCGTGGTCAGCGGCCAATGTCGAAGGCGCCGCACTGCTCGATCGCCTGCAGTCCCACGCGCTCCCCCAGGGCTGGGATGCCGATCTGCCTTCCTACGAAGCTGACGAGAAGGGTGTTGCCACCCGAGTCGCGTCTGGCGCGTTCCTGAGTGCTGCTGCCCCGAAGCTGCCCGAACTGTGGGGCGGTTCAGCCGATCTCGCTGGTTCGAACAACACCTCGCCCAAGGGTGAGCCGTCATTCCTGCCGCCTGAATGGTCAACGTCGTCGTACACCGGCGATTGGTATGGACGCGTGCTGCACTTCGGCATCCGTGAACATGCCATGGGATCGATCCTTAACGGCATCGCACTGCACGGCCCCACCCGGCCGTACGGTGGCACGTTCTTGGTGTTCAGCGACTACATGCGCCCGGCGGTCCGCTTGGCCGCGCTGCAGGAACTTCCGGTCACGTTCGTGTGGACGCACGACTCCATCGGCTTGGGCGAGGACGGTCCCACACATCAGCCGGTTGAGCATCTGCAGTCACTGCGCGCGATCCCCGGACTCGACGTTGTTCGCCCAGCAGATGCCAACGAGACGATCGCAGCCTGGAAGGTGCTCCTGGCCAAGCACGACCGGCCTGCTGCACTCGCGTTGAGCCGCCAGAACCTGCCGGTCTTCCCGCGCGGTACTGACGGCTTCACGGCCGTTGATGGCGTCGAAAAGGGCGCCTACACGATTATCGACACCGACGGCACGCCTGACGTGATCCTGGTCGCCACCGGTTCGGAAGTGCAGTTGGCTGTCGCCGCTCGCGAAGCACTGGCCGCTGACGGCATCGCTGCCCGCGTCGTTTCGATGCCGTGCCGCGAGTGGTTCGAAGAGCAGCCTGCTGACTACCGCGACTCAGTGTTGCCGCCCACAGTTCGCGCTCGTGTCCTAGTCGAAGCCGGAATCACCTTCGGCTGGCGCGATGTGGTGGGCGATGCCGGCCGCATCGTTGGACTCGATCACTACGGCGCATCGGCTTCGTTCAGCCGACTGTATGACGAGTTCGGCATTACCGCTGCGGCGGTGGCCGATGCGGCACGAGAAAGCATTGCTTCGACCCAAACTGCGCCTACGGTTCCATTCCACGCTCGACTGGCGGGGCCCATTGGCCCGGCTGACACCGGCGCAGCACACTGACGCACGATCCACACCCAAGGAGGGAAGATGAACGACCGTTTGCAGGCCCTCGCCAATGCGGGAGTGTCGATTTGGCTCGACGATCTCTCACGTGAGCGCATCGAGACCGGCAATCTTGCAGATCTAGTGCGCGACAGCGGTGTCGTGGGCGTCACCACCAATCCCACGATCTTCGCCTCAGCGCTTGCCAATGGCGATCGTTACAGCGCCCAAATCGCCGAACTCAAAGCCACCGGCGCCGACGTCACTCGAACCGTCTTCGAACTGACGACGACCGATGTTCAGAACGCCTGCGACGTGCTGCGTCCCGTCTATGACGCGACCGACCACGTTGATGGCCGCGTCTCCATCGAGGTCGAACCCGGTCTGGCCCGGGAGACCGACGCGACCATCGCCATGGCCCAGCATCTGTGGCAGCGCGTTGATCGACCGAATCTGCTGGTCAAGATCCCAGCGACGGTCGAAGGATTGCCCGCCATTGCGGCCTGCACGGCTGCCGGCATCAGCGTCAACATCACGTTGATCTTTTCGCTCGACCGGTATCGCGGTGTCATGGATGCGTACCTCTACGGTCTGGAGCAAGCGGCCGCCAACGGCATCGACTTGTCCACCATCCACTCGGTCGCGTCATTCTTCGTCAGCCGGGTCGACAGCGAAGTCGACGGCCGACTGCCTGCCGACAGCGGTCTGCGCGGCAAAGCGGGCATAGCCAATGCACGCCTCGCCTACGAGGCTTACGCAGAGGTGTTCGGCAGCGACCGCTTCGCTGCATTGCGCGCTCAGGGCGCGAACGCACAACGTCCGCTCTGGGCGTCGACCGGCGTTAAAGACCCCGCGTATCCCGACACGCTGTACGTCTCGGAGTTGGTGGTTGCGAACACCGTGAACACCATGCCGGAGAAAACCATGCAGGCCTTTGCCGATCACGGCGAGGTGCAGGGCGATGCTGTCACCGGACGGTACGACGAGTCCCGCGAGGTGCTCGCGGCACTCCAGGCTCAAGGAATCGGTTACGACGAGGTCGTTGATTTGTTGGAAACCGAAGGCTTGGAAAAGTTCGATGCGTCGTGGGCAGATCTGCTGCAGACTGTGAGCAATGAACTTGAGAAGGCCTGACTAGATGGTCGACGTCGCGATCGTCACTTCACATCCTGAGGCGTACGAGAGCGCTCTCGCTGGACTGGTCGCAGACCACTTCGCCACTCGGCTGGCGGCCAAAGACACCACCTTGTGGGAGGTCGAGGCGCGGTCCGAAGCAGCGAAACGACTCGACTGGGTCAACCTCCCAACGGCCTCGCGTCCTTTGATTGCGGTGATTGAGGACCTTCGGGCTACGACCACCGGGCTTGACCACGTCGTCTTGTGCGGGATGGGCGGCTCGTCGCTCGCCCCCGAAGTCATTTGCGCAGCTGCCGGCGTTGAGCTGACGGTCCTCGATACTTCCCAGCCCGACATGGTGAGGTCGGTACTCGGCGACCGTCTTGAACGAACTGTCGTGGTGGTGTCCAGCAAGTCAGGCAGCACCGTGGAAACCGATAGTCATCGCCGCGTCTATGAGGACGCTTTCACTTCTATCGGCCGCGATCCGCGCGATCACATCGTCGTTGTGACTGATCCGGGTTCGCCACTTGACCAGCAGGCTCGCGAAGCTGGCTATCGGGTCGTCAACGCAGATCCGGAAGTCGGCGGACGCTATTCGGCCCTCACCGCATTTGGGCTTGTCCCTAGCGGCTTGGCGGGGGTCGATGTTGACGCTTTGCTTTCCGACGCCGCAGCCTCGGTCGACCAGCAATTCGCGGACACGGCAAGCAATCCGGGACTTCAACTCGGCGCTCTCATGGCCACTGCGCAGGCCCAGGGCGTCGACAAGTTGGTCCTTGCCGATCACACCGGCAACGGACTTGGCGACTGGATCGAACAACTGGTCGCCGAGTCAACCGGCAAAGAGGAAACGGGCATTTTGCCGGTCGTCGTCCCCGGCCCTGATGCGCCAAACTTCGATCCGAGCACCAGCGACGGACTCATCGTGGCGATTGGAACCGATCAAGTGCCGGCGGCCAAGTCTGGCTTCGCAGCTGCAATAGACGGGCCGCTGGCGGCTCAGATGTTGATGTGGGAAATTGCGACCGTCGTGGCTGGCCGCTTGCTCGACATCAACCCCTTCGACCAGCCCGACGTCGAAAGCGCGAAAGCCGCGGCCCGCGAACTCCTTGGTGGCTCTGCCTCCCATCCTGAGCCCGACTCAGTTGATGGCCATATCGAACTCTTCGGCAGCACCACCGGTTCCATCAAGACGGCCATCGATGACCTGATGGCCCAACTCGATCCCGATCACGGGTATCTCGCGATCCAGGCCTATCTGGATCGACTCGATTATTCCGGGTTCGCGTTGGTCAGAGAGACCGCAGCGCGCCGCACTCAGCGACCCGTGACATTCGGCTGGGGTCCGCGCTTCCTGCACTCCACAGGCCAGTTCCACAAAGGCGGCACCCCCTCGGGCGTCTTCCTGCAGATCACCTGCGAGCCCGAGGCCGACGTGGCGATCCCAGGACGCGAATTCACCTTCGGTCAGTTCTGCGATTCGCAAGCAGCTGGTGACGCTCGGGTGCTGCTGGACAAAGGTCGACCAGTTCTCCGGCTCCACTTGTCGTCAACTGCCGATCTGCGGCGGGTCGCCGAGGCGTTGGCATGACCACTGTCGGCGGCAATCCACTACGCGATTCACAAGATCGCCGACTCCCCCAGATAGCAGGTCCGTGCGCGCTCGTCTTGTTCGGCGTCACCGGCGATCTCGCTCGGCGCAAACTCATCCCGGCCATCTACGATCTCGCCAATCGGGGCCTGCTGCCCCCTGGCTTCGCCATCGTGGGATTCGCCCGCCACGACTTTGGCCGCGAAGGGTTCGCCGCTCTGGCTAAGCGCGCCGCCAAGGAGGGCGCCCGCACGGAGTGGCGCGAAACGGTGTGGAAGCAGCTGTACGCCGGGGTGCGGTTCGTCGAAGGCTCCTTCGATGACGATGCAGCCTGGCTGCGTTTACGCGACACGTTGCAAGAACTTGACGACAGCCAGGGAACGCAGGGTAACCACGCGTTCTATTTGTCCATTCCGCCAGCGCTCTTTCCCGTCGTCGTGAGCAAGCTCAAGGAGTTCGACCTCGCCAGTTCGACCAACCCGGACTCATGGCGTCGCGTTGTGATTGAAAAGCCATTCGGTCACGATCTGGCGTCGGCACGTGAGTTGAACTCGATCGTCGATCAGGTGTTTCCGCCCGAGAGCGTATTCCGGATCGATCACTACCTGGGCAAAGAAACCGTCCAGAACATCCTGGCGTTCCGCTTCGCCAATCAACTTTTTGAACCGGTGTGGAACTCCAACTACGTCGACCACGTGCAGATCACGATGGCCGAAGACATCGGTATTGGCACCCGCGCTGGCTACTACGACGGCATTGGCGCCGCGCGCGATGTCATCCAGAACCACCTGCTGCAGTTGATGGCATTAGTGGCCATGGAAGAGCCGGTCTCCTTCGACGCCAAGAGCCTACGCATTGAGAAGCAGAAGATTCTGGCCAATGCGCGTCCCGCGGCTCGACTGGATCTACACACCGCTCACGCGCAATACATCTCGGGTTGGGCCGGCGGCGAAGAAGTACAGGGCTATCTCGACGAAGACGGCATTCCAGCGAAGTCGCGAACGGAGACATTCGCGGCGATCCGTGTCGACATCGGCACCCGCCGCTGGGCAGGCGTGCCCTTCTACCTTCGCGTTGGCAAGCGGCTAGGTCGACGTGTCACCGAAGTCGCCGTCGTATTCAAGCGGGCGCCACATCTGCCGTTCAGTTCCGACGATGTCGAAGAACTAGGTGAAAACGCTCTCGTCATGCGAATTCAGCCCGACGAAGGCGTCACCCTGCGCTTCGGAGCCAAGGTTCCCGGCACGGTGATGGAGATCCGCGACGTCAACATGGACTTCGCCTACGGCGGAACATTCGTTGAGGACTCCCCCGAGGCATATGAACGGTTGATTCTTGACGTTCTGTTGGGCGAACCGCCGTTGTTCCCGCAACACGAAGAGGTCGAACTGTCCTGGCAGATTCTCGATCCAGTCATCGAGCACTGGGCGCGTCAGAAATCGATTGACACTTACCCCGCGGGTACCTGGGGTCCAGCATCTGCCGACGAAATGATGGCGCGCGACGGTCGACGTTGGAGGAGGCCGTAACCATGCAGCTCACCCTGGAACACACCAACTCCGCCGAGGTCGCACGCGAACTTGTCCGTGTACGGCACAAGGCCGGTAGCCCCGCGATGGACATGGTGCTCACGCTCATCGTCGTCTGCGATGACGAGACCGTGACCGAAGCGTTGAAGTCGGCAACCATGCTGTCGAAGGAACATCCCGCGCGCATCATCGGAGTCATCCTCGGCAAGGGCACCGGGTCTGCGGACCTGCATGCCAAGATTCGAGTCGGCACCGAAACATCGGGTGAGTCGATCCTGCTGCGCATGTCCGGGCGCCTGGTCAAACATGCCGAATCTGCGGTGCTCCCCTTGCTGCTGCCAGACTCGCCAGTCGTCGTGTGGTGGCCGGGACAGGCCCCCACAAATCCGTCGGCCGACGCAATCGGAGCCTTGGCCACGCGGCGCTTGACCGACGCTGAAGCCGCAGGTCAGCCAGTACGCAATCTGCGAGCAGTCGCCAAGCACTACGCTCCCGGCGACACTGATCTGTCCTGGACACGGCTCACGCCGTGGCGAGCGTTGTTGGCCGCCGCACTCGATCAAGTCCAATCGCCCGTCAGCGGCGGCACCATCGTCGCTGGTACTGGCAACCCTGCAGGCGTGCTGTTGGAGGCTTGGCTGGAATCGCGCCTCGGCGTACCGATCCGCTGGCGCAAAGTTGACTCCGAACGCATCGAGCAGGTCGTCATGGAGACTGAGGATGGCGACGTGACGATCGAACGCGGCGACGACGGCTCGGCCAGCTTCAGCGTCCCCGGCGCAGGTACTCGTACCGTCCCGTTACCCACTCGAACCCTCGCCGAGTTACTCGCCGAGGATTTGCGTCGACTCGACGCCGACGCGATCTATGCGGCAACCATTCGCCACATGCTTGACGAACGGACGCGCACATGAGCGTCACCGATCTATTCGTCTTCGACGATGCCGCCGATCTGGCCGACCAGATTGCGCGTCGCCTTGAGTTATTCGTCAGCGAAGGCCACGACCACGAGCTGAATATTGTTCTGACCGGCGGAACTATCGCCACCAGGGCATATCAACAGATCCGTGCCGACGCGGTTGACTGGTCGAGCGTTCACTGGTGGTGGGGCGATGAACGATTTGTGCCCGAAGGCCATGCCGACCGAAATGATCAGCAGGCGCAGGACGCATTCCTCAACCGCATCGGAGCCGCTGCCGATCACGTCCATGCCATGCCAGCGCACGGATGCGCCGATTCAATGAAGGACGCAGCCGAGCACTACGGCGCCACGCTACCGGCCGAGGCTTTTGATCTAGTGCTTCTCGGAGTCGGACCCGACGGCCACATCGCCTCGCTTTTTCCCGGCTTTGATCAGTTGGTGGACACCGAGCGTCCCTGCGTTGAAGTCTTCGGTTCGCCGAAGCCGCCGGCTGAGCGCATCACGTTGACGCTTCCCCGCCTCAACAACGCCCGCGAAGTCTGGTTCCTCGCCTCAGGGTCCGAGAAAGCACCCGCAGTCGCTCACGCAGTCTCCGGCCGCACCACCGTCGCCGAAACCCCAGCCTCCGCCGTCAAGGGCCTCGACCGCACCGCCTGGCTCCTCGACGAACCAGCCGCGGCTCACCTCACCCGCTGACGAGTCACTTAGTTCCCGCTCGCGAGTCACTTAGTTCCCGCTGGCGAGTCACTTAGTTCCCGCTCGCGAGTCACTTAGTTCCACCTGCGGAGAACGGAGCGACTCCTCAGTGGGTACGGAGTGACTCCTC
>JBEBVW010000003.1:0-36348 GCA_040392565.1 Aeromicrobium sp.
GCAGGCGCCTCAGCAGCAGGTGCCTCTTCGACGGCAGGTGCGTCGACAACTGCGGCCGGTGCGGCAGTTGCTTCGGCGTCCTTCTTTTCCAGCAGCTCGCGCTCCCAGTCAGCCATCGGCTCATCAGCGCCGAGCTCAGAACCGGCAGTCTCTTCGCCGGTCTTGGCGCCACCGCGGGCGATGAGGCCCTCAGCAACGGCGTCAGCGATGACGCGGGTCAGCAGGCCAACGGAGCGGATCGCGTCGTCGTTGCCCGGGATCGGGTAATCGACATCGTCGGGATCGCAGTTGGTGTCGAGGATGGCGACGACCGGAATGCCGAGCTTCTTGGCCTCGTCAACGGCCAGGTGCTCCTTCTTGGTGTCGACGATCCACACGGCCGCCGGAACGCGGCCCATATCGCGGATGCCGCCCAGGGTGCGCTCAAGCTTGTCGTGCTCGCGCTTCATCTGAAGCAGTTCCTTCTTGGTGCGGTTCGAACCGGCGACGTCGTCGAAGTCAACCTCGTCAAGTTCCTTCAGACGGTTCAGTCGCTGAGCCATCGTCGCGAAGTTAGTGAGCATGCCGCCGAGCCAACGCTGGTTGACGTACGGCATGCCGACGCGCTTGGCCTGCTCTTCGATCGACTCCTGCGCCTGGCGCTTGGTGCCGACGAACAAGATGGTGCCGCCGCGAGCAACGGTGTTCTTGACGAACTCGTAACCGTTGTCGATGTACGACAGCGACTGCTGCAGATCGATGATGTAGATGCTGTTGCGCTCGGTCAGAATGAAGCGCTTCATCTTCGGGTTCCAACGACGAGTCTGGTGTCCGAAGTGAACGCCGCTTTCGAGCAGCTGACGCATTGTGACGACGGCCATGGCCGGTCCTCCTAGTGGCACGAGTGTGCCGGTTCCTGGTTGTCTCCCCCACCGGGTTCGGTGGCGGCCTGACGCCCGGGCAATCTGCTCCCCACCCACCTGAGTGGGACCAGAGGTTCAGATCCGCATTCAGCCTTCGCGTCATACGGGGCCGGGCGTGCGAATTTCACTTCCAAGAGAAGCGATGCGTCCAGTCTAGGGCAGGTCGGCCGTCTGCGCGAAATCCACAGCACGCCGTGGTGCTGATAGTTATCCACATTCTGCTTCAACGGGTCTGGAATCGGCGACTGCGTTGAAGTGATGTGGAGATATGCGTTGGCGTCTGTTGATCTCACTGTCCTTGGTCGTCGTTGTCGTGCTGGTCCATTCCGGACCTGCTGGCGCAGATTCGGACTCGTCGCCGCCCAGGGAAGATCCATGGTCCTGGCCGATTGATCGTGAGGGTCTCGGCGAGCGCTTTGACCCACCGAAATCCGAGTACGGCGCCGGTCACCGCGGGCTTGATATTCAGGCTCCTGCCGGATCGCTCGTGACAGCTGTCGCTCCAGGACAGGTGACGTTTGTCGGTCGAGTTGCGAATGTCGATGTCGTGACGATCGACCACGGTTCGAGCCGTTCCACGTACCAACCCGTGATCTCTCACCTCAAGGCCGGCGATACCGTCGATCGCGGCGAGACGATCGGCACGTTGGTCGCCGAGCCAAGCCACTGCACATCGTCGTGCCTCCACCTGGGCCGCGTAGCACCCAACGACGACTACCTTGACCCGCTCGACCTGCTTGGCGGCGGCCGGTTCCGGTTGATCAGCCCGAACGGTCCACCACCCAAACCGCCGGCTGACTACGGAACATTGCGGCGCCCCGTGGCAGGCCGGGTCACCTCGGCGTACGGCATGCGAGTTCACCCCATCACCGGCAAGCGCAAACTGCATGACGGCACCGATTTCGGTGCTCGCTGCGGAACGGCCGTGAGGGCTGCAGCTTCCGGCCGGGTCACGAGCACGCCAACCGATCGGGCCTACGGCAAGCGCATCCTGATCGACCACGGCGGTCTCATCACCGGCTACGCCCACCTATCCTCTCGCCGCGTGCACAAAGGCGATCGGGTCAGCGCCGGTTCAGTCATCGGCCGTGTCGGCTCCACCGGCCTCTCCACCGGCTGCCACCTCCACTTCATGGTCTGGCGCCACCACCGCCTCACCAACCCCCAGTCCCTCCTCTAACGCTGAGGAGTCACTCCGTACCCGCTGAGGAGTCACTCCGTACCCACCGGCGAGTCACTCCGTTCTGTGTCTCGGGAACAAAGTGACTCGCGACTGGGAACTAAGTGACTCCTCAGCGGGGGTCTAGGCGCGGGGGTGGGCGAGTTTGTAGGCCTGGCGGAGACGATCGGTGCTGACGTGGGTGTAGATCTGGGTGGTGCCGAGGGAGGCGTGGCCGAGGATCTCTTGAACCGATCGCAGATCGGCGCCGCCTTCGAGTAGGTGGGTGGCGGCGGTGTGGCGGAGCCCGTGGGGGCCAAGGTCGGGTGCGCCATCGACGACAGCAAGGCGGTCGTGAACGACTTTGCGTGCAGTGCGCTGATCGAGTCTGCCACCACGGGCTCCAAGGAACAGGGCTGCGCCACTCGCGTCGGTACGTAGTTCGGGCCGGCCGCGGTCCAGCCAAAGTTCTAGGGCGTCGGCTGCTGGGCGACCATAGGGGACAGCGCGTTCCTTGCGCCCTTTACCGAATACTCGAACCACACGGCGAGACCGATCGAGATCGTCAATGTCTAGACCCACCAACTCGCCAACACGGATGCCCGTCGCGTACAGCAGCTCCAGCACCGCGAGATCGCGCAATCCCAGTGAACCGTCGTCACCAACGGCGGCCGCGGTGGAATCAAGCAGTTCACGCACTTCGGCCTGGGATAAGGCGGCCGGAAGTTCGCGGTGCGCCTTTGGACTTGCCAACAAGGCACCCGCATCAGCGGGTGCGCGCCCGGTGCGCGCCAACCACGACGTGAATACACGCACGGCAGTGGCACGGCGCGCCAGCGTGGTTCGGGCCCGTCCGCGCGTCTGCAGATTGGCCAACCAACTGCGCAACGAACGAATCGTCAGGTCAGCGGGATCGGTGACCCCAAGCTTCTCGGCGTGCTCGGCCAGCGACCTCAGATCAACGACATAGGCACGAATTGAATTGGGCGACAAATCTCGCTCTGCGGACAAGTGATATTCGTAGTCGGCGAGGACCGCGGACCACGTCTCCCCCAGAAAATGCTGTTCATCAGACATCAGCGAACCGCCGAAAATGTGAAAGCTCTGACTGCTCTGACGGGTTCGACGGTGACATCGGACAAGCCCAATCCGAGCAGGTGTTGAGCCAAGTCCTTCGGATCGATCATCCGAACCTTTGATCGCGTCAGCACGTGGACGCCGCGGCCGATCTTGGTATCTGGAAGGTCATAGCCGACCAGTCGACCACCAGGCTTGAGTACTCGAGCTGCCTCAGCCAGCACCTCTTCCCACTCGATGGTGTGGTGCAACATGAGCCAACTGCAGACCGTGTCGAATGTGGCGTCCGCAAACGGCAGTCCAGAAGCATCGATCAGACGTGCCTCTGCGCGATCACCAAAACCAGATAGCTGCCGCTCAGCGAGTTTGATCATGGCGGGATCGACGTCGGTGGCGATGTAGCGCGTGACCTCAGGATGCTGGTTGAGCACCTCAGCGGCCATCGCGCCACTGCCGCAGCCGATCTCCAGAACCCGCTGACCGAAAGTTCCCCCGGCCACCCGCGGAACCACGTGGCGACGCGCGAACCAGCGCCAAGCGGCGGTCCTGCAGAACACCGACTCCAAATCGGACATGCGAGCCACGACTTCACGCTACCGCTGCAGGCGGCTTGATCGGTGGACCCACGCTGCTATGACGTCACGACACCGATCGCGCTCAATTCATCTAGAACGTCAGCAGCCGACGTCACCAGGACGGCACGCCCCTCACGCACGGCAGTATGCGATCCCGCTGAACGCTTCGACGTCACTGGTCCGGGGACTGCCATCGTGCTGCGCCCCAGACGATCGGCCCAGTTGAGCGTGTTGAGCGATCCGCTCTGCGGTGCTGCCTCGACGACGACCGTGCCATGGGAGAGACCCGCGATGAGGCGATTGCGGGACAAGAATCTGTGACGCATCGGCTCAGCGCCCGGGGCCTGTTCGCTGAGGACCAAACCGCCGACGTCAACGATGTGGTCAAGCAAGTTGGTGTGCGCGACCGGATAGGCGCGATCAGCACCACACGCGAGCACCGCGATCGTCGGCTTCTGCAATGCGAGAGCACCGCGGTGGGAACACGCGTCGATGCCATAAGCAGCGCCGCTGACCACGATGAATCCAGCGTCTGCCAGATCTGCAGCGATCTCCCCCGCCACATCTGCGCCATAGGAACTGCAGGATCGAGCGCCGACGACCGCAACGGATCGCTGCGCCATGTCTTGCAACCCGCTCAAGTCTCGGCCCCGCACCCATAGCCCCCAGGGCGCTCCGCCGGAACCGTTGAGCGGCTCGACGTGGTTGAGGTCGTCAAGGCTGGTCGGCCAGGTGGGCATGCCCGGACACACCCACTGAAGGCCGCTGCGCCTGGCGTCATCAAGGGCCTGCTCAACACGAGAATCCAGATCGGCCGTCGCTCGGCGCGCGACAACATCGGACACATTCGACAACAACACTTCATGGTGAACTGCGGCGTCGCCCGGTTCGGTCAGCAGACTGAGCGCCAGGCGGTCTCGAAACTCGCGGCGCATTACGACGCCACCAAATCACGTAGTGCTCCGCCGAGCGCACCGTCGCGGCGCAGCGCTAGCGCTGATTCCACGTCGTCGAGATTCGGGACGCCATGGCCGGCGAGATCAGCCAGTGTCCAGGCAAGCCGTAGGACACGATCGGCGGAGCGCGGGTTCAGCGAGCGATTCCGCAGATGGGCGTCCACCAGCTCTCGTCCGGCTGCCACGACCGGCCACCTGTTCCTTAGCGCCGCACCAGGCGCTCCCGCGTTGAGATTCCAGTCGTCGTCGGCGTACCGATGATGCTGGCGTTCTCGCGCTTCTGCGACGACATCGCGAAGTCGCGCGGTGTCGGTGGATCCGGTTGACATGGCATTGACCAACTCCGGCCTGCTCGGGGATCGAAGCGTGCGGTGGATGTCGATGCGATCTCGGATTGGTCCTGACAACCGATCGGCGTACCGACGACGCATGAGAGGCGAACATCGGCACTCATCCCCCGACGCGCCGTCAAGGCCACACGGACATGGATTCGCAGCCAACACCAACTGAAAGCGTGCCGGATACACCGCAGTTTGGGCTGACCGCGAGACCACGATGCGTCCGCTTTCCAGGGGTTGGCGCAATGCCTCGATGACATTGGACGCGAACTCGGGCGCCTCATCTAAGAACAACACGCCGTGATGGGCCAAGCTCAACGCTCCCGGCCGAATGCCTCGACTGCCACCACCGACGATCGATACGGCACTGGCGGTGTGGTGTGGATCGAGAAATGGCGGACGGGTCAGCAATGGCGAATCGGCAGGAAGGACGCCGGCAACCGAATGCACGGCGCTAGTTTCGAGCGCCTGCTCACGAGTCAGATCTGGCAGCAGGGCAGGCAACCGTTGAGCCAACATCGTCTTGCCGACGCCCGGCGGACCGGTCATGAGCAGATGGTGACCGCCAGCGGCCGCTGCGACGACGGCAAGCCTGGCATCGTCTTGTCCGGCCACTTCGGCAAGATCCAGCGAGTTGAGCCGGTCTGCTGACGTCCAAGAACTTCCGGGTATCTCGGCGAGCGGCGGCACTGGCGGATCATCAGGCTCTGGTTGGCCGGTCAGCAACGCAACAATCTGGCGCAGCGACCGCACCCCAATCACGGTGATGCCGCCAGCCAGTTCGGCTTCGTCGACATTCGATTCGGGAACGAAGATCCGCTCAAAGCCACCGTCTGCAGCAGCAATCGTTGCCGGCAGGACTCCGTGAACCGGCCGTAAGCGTCCGTCGAGCGCCAACTCACCCAGGAACACCGTGCGCTCTAAGCTTTGCGCTGAAACCTGCCCCATCGCCGCAACGACAGACATCGCGATCGCCAGATCAAAGTGCACACCGCTCTTGGGTAGCGCGCTCGGTGACAGACAGATGGTGACTAATCGATCCGGCCACGAGATCTGTGAATTCGACACCGCAGAACGGCACCGGTCACGAGCTTCGTTGACCATCGTGTCGGCTAGACCCACCAGCACAATCCGCGGCAGACCGTTGCCGATGTCCGATTCGACTTCGATGACTCGCCCGGCGAGACCGTCGAGGGTGACCGAGTGCGCTTTGCCGGGCATCAGGCCACACCCGTCACACGCTCGACTTGCGGCGCTCCCCGCTTCGGCACCACGACAGACACAACATCGATGCGCACCGCTTCTGGGTTGACTGGATGGGCATCGAGCCAGGCATGGGCCAACCGCCGCAGCCGCGTCGCTTTGCGATCGGTCACCGCCTCGAAGGGACCGCCGTACGCGGTTGTTGTTCGAGTCTTTACCTCGCACACAACGAGGGTCGAACCTTCGCGTGCAACAAGGTCGATCTCACCGAATCTGCACTGCCAGTTGCGGTCGAGGACAGTCATTCCATGATCGGTCAGATACCTGGCGGCGATATCCTCGCCGAATTGTCCGATCGATCGGTTGCGCGCATACGACGAGGATGAGTTCATCTCTCGAGCGTCGGCGCGTCAGCGAACGCAAGCCAGCCCTATTTCGCCAAATGTGGATATCTCTGGCGCAGCCGGTGCCTGTGGATTACTACGGAACCTTCACTTCGCTGGGCTGCAACTCTTCGACGTTGACGTCCTTGAAGGTGAGCACCTTGACGGTCTTAGCGAACCGGGCAGGTCGATAGATGTCCCAGACCCACGCATCACTCATCGAAACCTCAAAGTAGGCATCGCCCGTCTCAGAGCGCACCTTCACATCGACCGCATTACACAAGTAGAAACGGCGATCGGTCTCCACTACGTACTTGAAGATGCCCACAACGTCGCGGTATTCGCGATACAGGGCCAACTCCATGTCGGTCTCGTACCGCTCTAGGTCCTCTGCGCTCACAGGCCGATCGTATGCTGCAGCGCCTCATCAGGTGTAACACCCGGCAAATTCCACGACCGTCGGTGATGAATGGTCGGGCCATGTTCGGCAAGCGCTGCGATGTGTTCGGGCGCCGCATACCCCTTATTGCCGTGCCAGCCATACTGCGGAAACTCATCGGCGAGCTCCAACATCAGTGCATCTCGCTCCGTCTTGGCCAAGATGCTGGCGGCAGCGACGGCGGCGCAACGCAGATCAGCCTTGATCATCGTCACAACCGGAGGAACCTGATCGATCACCCTTGGCGGCTCGAAAAGATCCGTTTGGGCAGGGTGTGACAAGTAGTCGTGATTGCCGTCCAACAACACTTGCTCGGGGTTGACGCCAAGCTGGGCCAGCGCTCGGTGACCGGCCAACCGCAAAGCGGTCATCAACCCGAATTGGTCGATCTCGGCCGGGCTCGCATGTCCCACACCGTGTGCCAGCGCCCATCGGCGAATCTTCGGCGCGAGCCGCTGACGGGCTTCTGCGGTCAGGAGTTTGCTGTCACGCACGCCTTGGGGCGCCGTGCGGGTGGCCTCGTTGATGACGACTGCACCGATGGTGACCGGGCCGCACAGGGCACCGCGGCCCACTTCGTCAGTACACGCCAGAGTCGCCAATCCGCCGTCGCGAAGGAGCTTGCGCTCAATCCGCAATGTCGGTGCAGAACCGCCGCGGCTCACTGTGCTCCCGCGCCAGCCTTGACGTTGTCGAAAGCCGAAACGCCGCGAATGAATCCGGCCCGGCTGAGCGGCCATACCCGCACCCAGGCCTTGCCAACTACTGAATCGGCGTTGATGAAGCCGCCGCCCGGATCGCCCAAGTGGGCACGCGAGTCGGCTGAGTTTGCTCGGTTGTCACCCATCACCCATAGGTAGCCATCGGGCACCTTGACGTCGAAGGGCTGATCGGCGTTGACCGTCTCGTCCAACAGATACGGCTCGTCAAGCGGAGTTCCGTTGACTGTCAGGCGCCCCTGGTCGTCACAACAGGTAATACGATCGCCGCCGACGCCGATGACACGCTTGATCAGGTGGCCGCCCGTCGGGTACAGGCCGACCTTGGCCAACGCCTTCTGCCAGCCGGTGCTGGCCTGCTGCGACTCGGCGCCACTCAGCCATCCCCCGGGATCGTCGAAGACGACGATGTCGCCTCGGTGGACGTCACCGGCCCAGTAGGAAACCTTTTGAACCAAGATCTTGTCGTTCGGGAGCATCGTGGGCTCCATCGATTCCGACGGGATGTAGAACGCCTGGAGAAAGAACGTCTTAACAACGACCGCCATGACCATCGCCACGACAACCAGCAGGATCGACTCCTGCCAGACCGGAAGATGCCTCTTGGCCGCCTGGCGGCTGTCGTCACTCACAGGCTGAGCCTACGGGACGACCCGTGAGTGCCACGGGTGGATCAGATGTCGCGCTTTTCGCGGATCTTGGCAGCCTTACCACGCAGGTTGCGCAGGTAGTACAGCTTGGCGCGACGGACGTCACCGCGGGTCACAACGTCGATCTTCTCGATGACCGGCGTGTGCAGCGGGAAGGTGCGCTCGACGCCGACGCCGAAGCTGACCTTGCGGACGGTGAACGTGCGGCCGACACCCGAGCCCTGCACCTTGATGCAGACACCCTTGAAGACCTGGACACGCGAGCGGGAGCCCTCGATAACCTTGACGTGGACGTCGAGCGTGTCACCGGCCCGGAATTCGGGGATATCGGTACGCAACGACTGTGCGGCGACCTGATCGATCAGGTTGGTCATGATGACTCCTCGCTGGTGCCACAGGTCACCGACGGATGATGGGGATGATTCGAAAGTTGTGCGGACGCATAGTGACGTCGCCCCTGCGGCAGAAACGTCGTGCGCCGAGGATCCATTCTGCCACAGCAGCCTCGTCTGGCTGAAATCGGCCGTGGACGACAGATGCGCCCGCCGGGCGTACCGGCGGGCGCACCTGGGTTCAGGTCAGCGCGTAACCCTCCTCGCCGTGCAGCACCGAGTCGATGCCAGCGACTTCTTCATCTGGCTCAATTCGGAAGCCGACCGTCCGGTCGATGACCTTCGCCACGACGTACGCCACGCCGAATGAGTACGCCAGCACGGTGAACGCCGGGACGATCTGCGACAACAACTGGTCGACGCCACCACCGGTGAACAACCCGGTATCGATAGCGAAGAATCCCAGGTACAAACAGCCGAGCATGCCGGCGACCAGGTGCAATCCCACGACATCGAGCGAGTCATCGAAGCCGAGCTTGTACTTGGCCTCAATCGCAATGGCACAGATCGCACCGGCGACCAAGCCCAACACAATCGCCCACAGCGGCGTCAGATTGGCGCAGGCCGGGGTGATGGCGACCAGACCCGCAACAACACCTGACGCTGCACCGACCGCGGTGGCTTTCCCATGGCGGAAGTGCTCCACCGCGATGAATCCGAGGATTCCTGCTGCCGGACAAATAATGGTGTTGATGAAGATCAGACCTGCAGTATCAGCTGACGTCGCCGCTCCGGTATTGAACCCAAACCAACCGAACCACAAGATCGCAGCGCCGATCAGCACCAGCGGAATGTTGTGGGGTTTGGCCAGATCCTTGCTGAACCCTGTGCGCTGACCGAGCACCAGCGCGAGAGCCAATGCGGCAGCCCCGGCGCTGATGTGGACGACAGTTCCGCCCGCCCAGTCGATGGTGGCGGTATCTCCAAATCCAAACTTGCCGATCCAGCCAGAAAGTTCGCCTTCGGCATCCAGACCCCAGACCCAACCTTGGGAGGGGAAGTAGACGAAGGTGGCCCACACGCCGGCAAACAGCATCCAGGGGAAGAACCGAGCGCGATCGGCGATCGCTCCTGAAATTAGCGCGACGGTGATGACAGCGAACGTCGAACCGAAGGCAACGCCGGCGAAGGCCGCCGGGTTGTCTTTCGCCATGTCATTCAGCGCTAGATCGCTGAACGGATTCCCTAGAAGGCCGGAAATCCAGTCGCCGTCGCCAACCGGAGTCATATTGAAGCCGTAGAGGACCCACAGGACGAACACCAATCCCATGGCACCGAAACTCAACATCATCATCGAGATGACGCTCTTTGCTTTCACTAGACCGCCGTAAAAGAACGCCAGTCCTGGCGTCATGAACAGCACCAATGCGGCGCTGATCAGGAGCCAAATGGTTCCCGCTTCCATTTCGTACCTCTTCACATCTCGGGGGTGGGCATCGGCCCGCCAGCGCCGTTGCCGGTGGGAACTCCGACATCGTGTCGAAACGATGTGTTCGGATCCTTGCCACGATGTGACAGACAGATCACATCACGTTCACGGGCGTAAACACCGTGTAACGGACTATCTAATTGGCGTCGGGAGCCTCTGCGCGGCGAGCCTCAGTGCGGGCTTGCGCCTGATCGCGGCGCCACTGCGCGATCTTCCCGTGGTGACCTGAGAGCAGGACGTCAGGTACGTCGAGCCCACGCCAGGTGGTGGGCTTGGTGTAGATCGGGTACTCCAGCAGTCCGTCTTCGCCGTGAGATTCCTCGACCAGTGATTCGGGATTTCCCATGAAGCCTGGGATGAGTCGAACGACGGCCTCGACGAGCGCGAGTGCCGCGACTTCTCCCCCGTTGAGTACGAAATCGCCGAGCGAAATCTCTTCGACTCGGCACCGCGTGGCGGCATGGTCGATCACCCGTTGGTCGATGCCTTCATAGCGGCCGCAGGCGAACAACAGGTGCGCCTCGGCGGACAACCGTTCAGCATCGCGCTGGGTGAACCGGCGACCCGATGGTGTCGGGACGATGACGATGGTCTCGTCGGTCACGAGTGTGTCAAGCACTTCGCCCCACGGCTCTGGCTTCATGACCATCCCCGCGCCCCCACCGTACGGAGTGTCGTCGACCGTGCGGTGGCGATCGTGCGCGTGATCGCGCAGATCATGAACGGCAATGTCGAGCAGCCCGGACTCACGCGCCTTGCCGGCCAGCGACAATTGAAGCGTGTCGAAGTAGGCCGGGAAGATAGTGACGAGGTCGATCCTCATCGCTGTTCGCCTTCAACTAATTCGGCGCCTGCCGGGTCGAGCAGACCTGGCCGATCGGCGACCACAACGTAGCCCGCAGCGACATCGACTTCTGGAACTAATTCCGAGACAAAAGGCACCCACACCTCTGCCCCGTCAGCTTTGGTGATGACCAAGAGATCTTGCTCGGCGCGGTGTTGCACGTCGGCGATACGACCGACGTTGACGCCGTCGGACTGGACGACCAGACCAATCAGTTGGTGGTCGTAGAACTCGCCATCAGCTTCGGGCGTGGCTGCGGGATCGATGTCGACCTCCAGCAGTGTGCCGGACAGTTGTTCGGCGGCGGTGCGATCGGGAACCTCAGCGAACCGGACGAGCAATCGGCCCTGGTGCTTCCGCGTGGACGCCACGGTGAACGTGCGACGACCGCCGGTCAGCTGCATTCCTGCAGCGAACCGGCGGTCGGGCTCGTCAGTGCGGACTTCGACGCTGACCTCACCGCGAATGCCGTGGGCTCGGCCGATACGGCCGACGACCACCTGCATGCGTCAGCGACGACGGTCGACGTCGACGAAGTCGATGCGGGCGCCACCGCGTCCGGCGATTGCACCAGCGACGGTGCGGATCGCCGTAGCCGTACGGCCCTGTCGACCAATGACCTTGCCGAGGTCGTCGGGATTAACCCTGACCTCAAACAACTCGCCGTTGCGGGTCTGCTTTGTGCGGACCTGGACGTCGTCGGGATTGTCGACGATGCCGGAGACGAGGTGTTCGATGACGTCCTGCATGGGCGCACCCATGGTCAGGAAGCGTCCTCAGCCTCAGCCGCGGGAGCAGCGGCGGCATCAGCAGCGGCTTCAGCCGGCGCTTCCTCGGCTGCGGCTTCCTCAGCGACGACTTCGGCCTCGGCTGCCGGAGCGGCCTCTTCCTCAGTCTTGTCGGCCTTCTTCTCCGCCTTCTTCTTGGCGGTGGTGGCCTCGACCTTAGGTGCGTTGTGCAGGTCCTTCAGAGCAGCGTTGAACAGCTCTTCCTTCGAGGTCTTGGCCTCGGGCTGCTTCAGCGTGTTCTTGCCACCGATGTCGCCGGTGATCTTCAGGATTGCAGCGACAGCCTCGGTGGGCTGAGCGCCAACGCTGAGCCAGTACTGAGCGCGTTCGGAGACCACGTTGATGGTCGACGGCTCAGTCTTGGGGTTGTAGGTGCCGATCTCTTCGATCACGCGGCCGTCGCGCTTGGTGCGCGAATCGGCAACGACGATGCGGTAGAACGGGGTGCGGATTTTGCCCATCCGCTTCAGACGAATCTTGACGGCCACGGTTGTGGTGTCTCCTCGAGATATCAGTGGTGATCGAACTTGCCGGATCCGCGTGGGGCACGGGCAGCAGAGTCTGTGGGCCGGGATCGCTTGGCTGAGAGGGGCCGCACGTTTCCGGACGCAAGGCAACATTCTGCCAGACCGCAAGCAGTCACTCCAAACCGCCATCGACCCACTGTGGAACGATGAACGACATGGCAGACGTTGCAGCAACACGCACCTATGGCGGTGTCGGTGGGGCCCAACGAACCGCTGAGCGTCGTACTCGTCTTTTGGCGGCCGGTGTCGAACTGCTTGGCGCCGAAGAACCGTCGCTCACCGTGCGGGGTGTTTGCAAACAATCAGGCCTGATTGCACGGTACTTCTACGAGAACTTTTCCGACACCGATGCTCTGGCTGTCGCAGTGCACGAACAGGTCATCACCGATCTGGTCACCGATGCCCTGACTCAACTCGCAGACGTCGAGGCCGAACCCGAATCGCAGTTGCGCGTGGGACTGACGGCCATCGTCAATCACCTTGCTGCCGATTCGCGACGCGGCCGAATCTTGTTCGTCGCTCCCCTGACTCAACCTGCCCTCGTCGCGCGACGCCCTGAGGTTGTATCGATGTTCGCAGGACTCCTACGCACCCAGGCCGGAGAATTCGTTGAGCTTCCAGAAGCTCAGTTCGATTCAACCGCGCGTTTTCTCGTTGGAGGATTCGGCGAAGTTCTGACGTCGTGGCAAGACGGATCACTGACGATGTCGCAGGACGACGTGATCGACCAATGCATCACCTTGTTCCGCGGAATCGTCGCTACGGTCATTCCAAGAACGGAGTGACTCCTCACTGGGTACGGAGTGACTCCTCAGCGGGTACGCAGTGACTCGTCAGCGGACCAGGAGGCGCTGGTGCCGTGGCGGCCAGCGCCGTCGACGAAGCGGGCGGCGCCGGCGGCACCTTCAGCCATCACCCACGGGATTCCTTCACGGCCTTCGGCGGCGAAGGCGTCGGCCACGGGCAGATCCCACTGCCGGTAGGCCGATTCGCGGTCGGCAAGCATGCAGCCTTGCGGGAACCGGGCAATTTGCTCGGCCAGTTCGTGAGCGGCCTGGAGCGAAGCGCCGGTTGCGACAACGCGATTAGCTAGTCCGATCTGCAGCGCCTCATGCGCTCCGACCGCGCGGCCGGTCAAGATGAGATCGAGCGCTCTCCCCTGTCCGACGATGCGCGGCAGTCGCACGGTTCCGCCGTCAATGAGCGGCACTCCCCAGCGACGACAAAAGACGCCCATCACGGCGTCTTCCTCAACGACTCGCAAATCGGCCAGCAGCGCGAGTTCCAGACCACCAGCAACCGCGTGGCCTGCGATGGCAGCAATGAGTGGCTTGTTCAGGTGGCGACGATAAGGACCCATCGGTCCTGCGCCTAGCCCCGTGGGGTCCAGGTGAGGTGCGCGTTCAGGATCGGACACCGATGACAGATCCGCGCCAGCGCAAAAGGTGCCACCAGCGCCGGTGAGCACAGCAACCCGCAAGGAGTCATCGGCCTCGAACCGATCAAGCGCGTCCCGCAGTTCAATCGCGGTCGGACCATCGACGGCATTGCGTACGTCTGGACGGTCAATCGTGATGGTGCAGATGTCGTCATCGACGTCGTACCGAACGCTCACCCGAGTTCCTCTCTCGCCGCTGGGCGGTACATCGTGCCATGAAGAACTCACATTGTGGCGTTGCGGGCACGGTAGGCCGCGACGGCGTTGCGGTTGCCGCAGGCCGTTGAGCAGTACATTCGCGATCGATTACGTGAAAGGTCAAGCACGATGCCCTCGCAGGTCTCGTCGGCACAAATGCTGAAGCGGTCGAGTTCGTTGTGCCGGATCACGTCAATCATGGCCATCGCGGTCTCGACCAGGATCCGGGTGGCCACCGGAGCGTCATCGGCAATCGCATGGATGTGCCAATCCAGTCCGTCGTGACGAACCAACTGCGGAACAGCCTGCGCTTCGGCCAAGACTCGGTTGATCGTGGCGACCACAGCATCGCGCTCTGAAGTCAGCAGCGATCGCAATTCGCCCCTAATCGCCTGCACCTCGGCGAGTTCATCCCGGTCGCCGTCGAGCCGGCCGGTGTAACCGAAATCGTCGTAGAAGGCAGCGAGATCGTCGACCGAATCCAATGCGCTGGGCTCGCTTCCGCCGACGTCGAGCGCGGTGTTGACCAACCACACCGCCGAACGCAGCGCCTCGTTTGTGTCATGAGTGAAGATCACATTGACACATTACATCAACTGGTTCTACCGTCATTAGTCATGACGCAAATGACTCATGACCCCGCGAAGCACAGTGCACGCTTGGGGCTACCGTTTGCTCTTGCCTCGGCAGTGTCGTTCGGCATGTCCGGAGCACTCGCTCGCCCGTTGCTCGATTCAGGGTGGACTCCCGGAGCAGTCACCTTCATCCGCATTTCCATTGCCGCTGTGGTCGTGGCCCCACTCGGCCTTATTGCGCTGCGCGGCCACTGGAGTCTGTTGCGGACCAACGCGCGGCTCATCTGTCTCTACGGCGTACTCGCCGTTGCTGGCGCACAGTTCGCCTATTTCTCGGCCGTCCAATACATGCAGGTAGGGCCGGCACTGTTGCTTGAATACACCGCGCCCGCAGCAATTGTGGTGTGGTTGTGGGTCGTCAGGGGTGAACGCCCTGGACGCACCACGCTGATCGGTGCTGCGACGTGCGCCCTCGGCCTAGTGCTAGTGCTGGATCTGCTCTCTGGCGCCGATCTGAGCTTGCCGGGCGTGCTGTGGGCGCTCACCGCCATGATCGGCTGTGCCACCTACTTCCTGATCAACGCCGACGACACCACAGGCCTACCGCCCATCACGTTGGCCGGTTGCGGTCTTCTCGTCGGTGCCGCGGCCATTGGCCTACTCGCCCTCGTCGGCGCGCTGCCGTTCCACACTGCTGACGCGCCCGTTGCCTACGCCGGCCACACGGTCGAGCCGTGGCAAGCACTTATTGCTCTCGGCCTTGTCACGGCAGCGTTCGCCTACGTCACCGGTGTCGCAGCCGGACGCCGACTCGGGTCACGGCTGGCTTCTTTCGTCGCCTTGAGCGAAGTGGTGGCCGGAGTGGGCTGGGCATGGGTGCTTCTGGATGAACTGCCCGCGCCGATACAACTGGTCGGCGGCGTCATCATCTTGATCGGCGTCGTACTGGTTCAACTGGGTGAACCCGATACTGACGCCGATCCCGCACTCGCAACTCCTGCCGGCGAAGCAGCACGACCTACAGCAGGTCTTTGAGTTCCTGCGGCAGTTCGAAATCGTCGACGGACTGATTGCCAAAGCCGAATGCGCCAGCGCCGTCGGTGGATGCAGGTGCTGCAGCATCCTGCTGAGCGCGCTTAGCCGGATTGCCCGACTGCCGCTTGCCCTTTTTGCCCTTGGCCTGAGCCTTCTGCTTGGCACCAGCGCGCTTGCCCGGGCCACCCATGCCCGGCATTCCGCCCATTCCGGGCATCCCCGGAATACCGCCGCCCTTGGCCATCTGCTGCATCATCTTCTGCGCATCGGCGAAGCGGGACAACAGTCCGTTGACGTCCTGAACCTGGGTGCCCGAGCCCTTGGCGATTCGTGCACGGCGCGAGCCGTCGATCATCTTGGGGTTATCGCGTTCGGTCGGCGTCATCGACAAGATGATGGCCTTGATGCGGTCGACCTCACGCTCGTCGAAGTTGGCCAGCTGATCCTTGAACTGACCCATGCCGGGCAGCATGCCCTTCAGCTTGGTCATCGACCCCATCTTGGCCAGCTGCTCCATCTGCTTCAGGAAGTCCTGAAGCGTGAAGGTGCCGCCCATGATCTTTTCGGCGTCCTTGGCCGCCTGCTCTGCATCGAGGGTCTTCTCGGCCTGCTCAATGAGCGTGAGCATGTCGCCCATGTCGAGAATGCGCGACGCCATCCGGTCGGGATGGAACTGCTCGAAGTCAGTGAGTTTTTCGCCCGTTGAGGCGAACATGATGGGGCGACCGGTGACCGAGCGAACCGACAGTGCCGCACCACCGCGGGCGTCGCCGTCGAGTTTGGACAGCACGACGCCGGTGAAATCGACGCCTTCGGCGAACGCTTGAGCGGTCTGTACAGCGTCCTGTCCGATCATCGCGTCGATGACGAACAAGACTTCGTCGGGATCGACGGCCGTACGGATATCAGCGGCCTGCTGCATCAGTTCGGCGTCGATGGCCAATCGGCCGGCAGTATCGACGATCACGACGTCGTGCAGCGTGCGGCGAGCCTCAGCCACACCGTCGCGCGCCACCTGGACCGGGTCGCCGACGCCGTTACCGGGCTGGGGCGCGAAAACCGAGACGCCTGCCTGCTCGCCGACCACCTGCAACTGGTTGACGGCGTTGGGGCGCTGCAAATCGCAGGCCACGAGCATGGGCGACATGCCCTGCTCCTTGAACCAGCGGCCTAATTTGCCGGCCAACGTGGTCTTACCGGCGCCCTGCAGACCCGCCAGCATGATGACGGTGGGCGGCGTCTTGGCGAACTGGACGCGCCGGGTCTCACCTCCAAGGATCGCAATGAGCTCGTCATTGACGATCTTGATGACTTGCTGGGCCGGGTTGAGAGCTTGGCTCACCTCGGCGCCGCGCGCGCGTTCCTTCAGATTGCTGATGAACTGACGAACGACCGGAACCGCAACGTCGGCGTCAAGCAGTGCGATGCGAATCTCCGATGCGACAGCATCGATGTCAGCATCGGACAGCTTGCCCTTGCCACGAAGGTTCTTAAAGGCGCTGGAAAGGCGGTCTTGGAGGGAGTCGAACATAGGTCGCCCAGCCTATCGGTTCGCCCGAACTATCCTGACGCCATGTCCGACGTCACGATTCTGCACAACACCGCCTGTTCCACCTCACGCCACGCAGTCGACGAGGTCTCTGGCCTCGACATCTCCGCTGAGGTGGTGCAGTACCTGAAGAAACCACTGAGTCGAGATGAACTGCTGTCCTTGATGGACAAACTGGAAGACTCCCCCGCCGATCTCGTGCGCAAGGACGGATTCTTCAAGGATCAGGGCCTGAACAGTGATGACTATGTGACGCCAGAACAGGTCGCTGACCTGCTCGTGGAACACCCTCGACTGATGCAGCGCCCCGTGTTGGTGCGAGGTGATCGCGCCATCATCGGTCGTCCAAAGGATCGCGTCGCGGCGTTCCTGGCCGAGTAGCCACTGCTCAACCGAGCGCTTCGGCGATGCTGTCGCAGAGTGCGCTCGCCTGCGGCTTCGGCAACGGTCCGCCGTCGGCACCCAACACATAGAACGTGTCGCGCGCTTCAGCGCCGAAGGTCGACAGGTGCGCTGACCGGATGCCCACGCCCGCATCTGCGATCGCCTGACAGATGGCCCACAGCAGGCCTTTTCGGTCGCGGGCGCGCACCTCGACGACCGTGGCTGTCGTCGACCGTGACTCCAGCAGTCGCGTCCGTGGCTCATCTGAGGTGTCGGCCACTACGAATCGTGCGTCAAGGTCCACTTCGCCCGACAACGCAGCGCGCAAGCGTGATCCGATCACCGCCGGGTTGACATCGGGTCGAGTGACCTCCCACAGCGACGCGGCGACCTCGCCAATGGTGACCGTCCGGGCCGACCGAACCGAAAGCCCGGCCACAGTCATGCCACCAGCGAGCGTCGCCATCAGCCCGTGACGATCGGCAGCGACAATCGTCAGCAGCGACCCGTCTGGATGCGATTGGACAGTCAGTCGCACATCGCCAGGTTCGAGCGGCGACACATCTGGCAGCGGAACAGCAGTTGGCCATCCCTCATAGCCGTCGGCGTCAGGGGTGGACCGATTCTTGTCCAAGACGTCTCGCGTCTTGCTCACCAGCCCCTCGATCAGACCACGTCGCCAACTGCTCCATGCCTGGCTGCTGGTGGCCTGGGCATCCGCTGCTGTGAGCGCTGCAAGGAGTTCAAGTGTCTCGATGTCTCCCACAGCATCAGCGACGATGGCAGCTGTTGCAGGGTCTTCGATATCGCGGCGAGTTGCCGTCGTCGGTAGCAACAGGTGGTGGCGCACCAACCTCCCGATCAACTCAGCATCGTCGAGCGTGAAACCCCACCGGGTGGCGATCTCGACTGCAATCGGCTCCCCCACCACCGAGTGGTCACCGTCGGCACCTTTGCCAATGTCATGCAGCAACGCCGCGACCGCCAGAACGTCCGGGCGCGCCACATCGCGCGACAACGCCGCAGCATTCACCACCGTCTCCAGGCTGTGGCGATCGATGGTGAATCGGTGGACTGGCGAGGACGAACCACGCAGGCGAATTGAGGCCCACTCCGGCAGCAGTTTGTCGATGACGCCAGCGATGTCGAGTTCTTCCCACACCGGGACCAGTTCCGGGCCGGCAGTCAGCAGATCAATCAGTTGCCGATGAGCAGCACCGGACCACACGTCAGGAAATGGGCCGAGGGTGCGAGCAAGCCGCGCGGCCGTCGTGGGCTCAAGTCGTCGACCTTCGCGAGCGGCGACCGCAGCAGCACGCAGGGCAACATCGGGATCGGTCGACGGGTCGGCGTCGCGGGTCACAATGACTTCGTTGTCGAGAAGTGCGACGCCCTCGGCCAACGGCGTTGTGCGCGGCCCTCGCCGCGTGACAGTTCTGCGTCGTCGAGGTGCGAGTGCATCATCGATGCGTCGCCACGTGGTGGAAGTCAGGTGCTCCATGCGTCGTCCCAGGTCACGCACCTCGAAGTCCAGCTCAGCCGGCAGCAGGTCAAGTGCCATAGCGACCTCTGGAATGAACTCAGAATCCAGGCGCTCAACACGCCGGCCGGTGACCTGGTGGAGAGCGTCGCGGACGTCGAGCAGGCCGTGTCGGAGCCGCTGCAGTTCGGCGTGGGGAACCTCCACGAGCCAGGTCGCCACCAGCGCTTGAAGCACCACGCCATCGCGCAGGCCGCCGGCAGATTCCTTCAAATCAGGGACTGCCGAATGGGCAAGGGAGCCAGCTCGTTTGATGCGGGTCTCGCGGGTGGCTCGAACCTCAGCAACTCGCCGCCGGGCGTCCTTACGCCAGTCAGCAAGTACCTGCGATCGCAACTGCACAACAAGCGCGGCGTCGCCAGCAACGGGGCGCGCATCGAGCATCCCCATCGCTGCTCTGTCGTCGTGCGCAGCGGTCGAACGCATGTGGCGGGTGTCGCGGACCGAATGATCCAGCGCAACGCCGTCATCCCACAGCGGATACCAAATCGCTTCGGCGACCTGCTGCACCACAGTCTCGGCAACCTTCGGATCATGAAGCAGCACGACGTCCAGATCACTAGCCGGACTCAACTCCGATCGCCCGTACCCCCCGACCGCGACCAACGCGAGCCCAGTCCCCCCGTCAGACCCCACCGCCCCCTCAAACAGCTCGACCAATCGAGCGTCAGCCTCCCGGGCCCGCAATTCCCGCTGAGTGGCACGTTTTTGCCGTTTTTCAGGCTGAAAATTGGTCAAAACGTGTCACTCAGCGGGGTCACGGCTACAGGGCCGCTTCGTCTGTTTCGCCGGTGCGGACTCGTACAACGGATTCGACCGGGATGACCCACACCTTGCCGTCGCCGATCTTGCCGGTCTGGGCGGCGCTGGTGATGGCGATGACGACGGTTTCAACATCGGCGTCATCCACCACAACTTCCAGTCGCAGTTTCGGAACCAGCGTGACGTCGTATTCCGCGCCGCGATAGACCTCCGTATGGCCCTTCTGCTGGCCGTAGCCGCTGGCCTCGGTCACCGTCATACCGGCAACTCCGGCGGCAGAAAGCGCCTCACGGACTTCTTCCCATTTGTGCGGCTTGATGACTGCAGTGACTAGCTTCATGTCTCAGACTCCCGTCTTGAAGGGCGATCCACCGGTGCCACCGGTGTAATCGTAGGCGGACTCCAGGTGCTCGACCTGGTCAATTCCCGTCACTTCGTCCTCCGGATCGAGGCGGAATCCGATCGTCCGATCGATCAGTTTTCCGATCACGAAGGTGAGGATGAAGGAGTACGCGAGCACGACCGACGCGGCAATCGTTTGCCGGCCAAGAAGTTCGGCGTTGCCGCCGTAGAACAGTCCCTCAACCGAAACGCCGCCCGGGTTCGAACTGGCCAGCAGTCCGATCAGGATCGTTCCCACAAGACCGCCAACCAGGTGGACACCAACAACGTCGAGCGAATCGTCGAAGCCGAGCTTCCACTTCCAGCTGACAGCCCAGGCGCACAGTCCGCCGGCGATCAGACCGAGAACGATCGAGCCAAGCGGCGAGACCGCTGCGGCCGCGGGAGTGATGGCAACCAAACCTGCGACAGCACCGGATGCTGCGCCGAGGCTGGTGCCCTTGCCTTCCTTGATGAATTCGTAGAGCAGCCATCCCGCGATTGCCGCGCCCGTAGCTACGCCGGTGTTGAGCAGAGCCAGACCCGCAAGTCCGTTGGCCCCGAGAGCCGAACCGCCGTTGAATCCGATCCAGCCGAACCACAAGAGCCCAGCACCGAGCAGCACGAGCGGCAGGTTGTGAGGACGCATCGGATCACGCTTCCAGCCGACCCGTCGACCCAACACCAGCGCCAGCGCGAGGCCTGCCGCACCGGCGTTGATGTGAACAGCGGTACCACCAGCGAAATCGATCGCCTCAAGCTTGGTAGCGATCCAACCGCCGCCCTCGCCATCAGAGCTGGTGCCGAAGTCGAAAACCCAGTGCGCAACTGGGAAGTAGACGATGGTCGTCCACACGACGATGAACACCAGCCAGCTAGAGAACTTGGCCCGGTCGGCGATGGCGCCGCTGATCAGCGCGACCGTCAAGATCGCAAACATCAACTGGAAGGCTGCGAACACGAATTCAGGGATCGTTCCGTAGGCCGTCGTGATGCCGATGTTGTCGAATCCGAGACGTTGGAAGCCACCCAGCAGGCCGTTGCCGCCTGGACTGAACGCGAATGAGTACCCGTAGAGAACCCAGAGAATCGGCACGATGGCGAGCGCAGCGAAGCTCATCATCATCATGTTGAGCACGCTCTTGGCGCGCGTCATGCCGCCATAGAAGAACGCTAAACCTGGGGTCATCAGCAAGACCAAGGCCGCACTGGCCAAGATCCACGCGGTGTCGCCGGTATCCATGAAACCTCCGAGTCGTCTGCTCACGACGAACCGCCGCGGCAGTACCCAGACTCCCCGGAACAGATTTCACCAACGCCCCACCGATGTTGCAGGCAGATCACGATTCGCGCCCAGACGTTACGTCTGCGTTACACCCACCCCCGCTGAGTGGCACGTTTTTGCGGGTTTTGGCGCCGAAAATCGGTAAAAACGTGTCACTCAGCGGGGAATTAAGCCAGGAGTGCGTCGACGAATTCGGTGGGGTCGAAGGGTGCGAGGTCGTCGGGGCCTTCGCCGAGACCAACGAACTTGACTGGGACGCCGAGTTCGTTTTGCACTGCGATGACGATGCCGCCCTTGGCCGTGCCGTCGAGTTTGGTCAGCACGATTCCGGTGACATCGACGACTTCGCTGAACACCCGGGCTTGGGTCAAGCCGTTCTGGCCCGTCGTGGCGTCAATGACGAGCAGCACTTCGGTCACCGGCGCCTGCTTTTCCACGACTCTCTTCACCTTGCCAAGTTCGTCCATTAGGCCGGTCTTGGTGTGCAGGCGCCCTGCGGTGTCGATCAGTACGACGTCGACGTTGTCTTCGATGCCTTTCTTGACGGTGTCGAAGCCAATGCTGGCCGGATCGCCGCCTTCTGGGCCGCGCACAATCGGCACGCCAACACGCTCGCCCCACGTTTGCAACTGATCAGCTGCGGCTGCACGGAAGGTGTCAGCGGCGCCCAGCAGAACGGTCTTGTCTTCGGCCACCAGCACGCGGGCAATGCGACCAACCGTCGTTGTCTTTCCGGTGCCGTTGACACCGACGACAAGGACGACACCCGGCTGACTCTCAGCACCTTCAGCAGCCAGCGATCGGTCGCGGTCAAGGCCAATCGCAGCGATCAGCTCGTCGCGCAAAACGGCCTTGGCGGCTTCGGGGTCATCGATTCCCTCGACCTGCAGGCGAGTGCGCAACTTCTGAACGAGTTCGGTGGTGGGGCCAACGCCAACATCGGCGGCGAGCAGGGTGTCTTCAAGTTCTTCCCACGCGGCGTCGTCGAGCGAAGCGCGGCCAAGAACAGCGAGCAGCCCCTTGCCCAGTGACGAGTTCGACCGTGCGAGACGCGAACGCAGACGGACCAACCGGCCCTGCGGCGCCTCGGGGCGTTCCACGGCGGTGTCGGCTGATGGCGCGACATCGACAACCGCTTCGTCGTCATCTGACTCAAGGCGCGGCTCGGGATGTTCTGGATGATCGATCGTCTCGCGGGTGATCTGATCCAGTTGCTCGGTCGGAGGCAACTCCCCGCGCTGGCGGGACATGACGAACGCGACGCCACCGCCCACCACGACGATGCCGGCGACGATGATCAGAATCAGCTCAACAAGAGTCACGGCACCAGCCTAGGTCCACCACGTCCCAACCCGCCGAGTGGCGCAAGAGGTTCGGTCGAAAGGTGAAGGTGGTGGTCGATTCGACCAAGGACTCGGGGGTCGTGGCTGATGATGATCAGGCTGATGCGGGGACGCAATGCGAGCAGATCGGCCAGCAACTGCTCAGAGGTGGGGTCGTCGAGGTGTTCGGTGGGTTCGTCCAGAACCCAAATACGGTGACCGGCTAGCAGGAGTCGGGCGATCGCCAAGCGCTGTCGTTCACCGCCGGACAACGCCGAACCGTGCTCGCCGACCATCGTGTCGAGGCCCTTCTTGGCGGTCACGAACCACGGTCCGAGACCCGCGTCGATGAGGGCCTGCTCCATCTGCGCGTCGTCAGCCTCGGGATCTGCGACGCGCAGGTTCTCGCGGACAGTCGTGTCGAAGACCACCTCGTCCTGGCTCAACAGCCCAATCCGCGAGCGCACATCCGCTTTGGCCATGGTTGCCAGATCAACTCCACCAAGGCGAACCTGCCCGGCCAGCGGCTGCAGGAATCGGGCCAGCGTGAGCGCCAGCGTGCTCTTGCCGACCCCACTTCGACCTGTCACGACGATTGCCGATCCGGCCGGAACACTCGCATCAATTCCACTCACCAGCGGATCGGTCCACCCCACTGCGAGATTGTCGATTTCCAGGTCCCAGGCTTCGGGAAGCGGCGCTGGTTCGGCAGGGTCCCCCATGACCGGAGCCGCATCGAACAGCGCCTGCAGTCGTTGCTCCGCCGACTCCACATCGGGTCGGAATCGTTCCGCGTCAGCTAGGGCTTCCAGCGGCTCGGCCAATGCCAGCGGAGCGAGAACGACAACACCGACCATGACCGCATCAAGATCGCCTGCCAACATTGCAATCAGCCCAGTGGCCACTGCGGTGCATACCAAAACGAAACCTTGGGCTGACCCGGCGCGCCACGCCGCACGGCGCTCCAAGGCTGCGATTCGATCGACCTTGGAAATCAATTTCTCACCCGAAATCGCGCTGGCAACAATCAGATCAGGCGCAGCGACGGCCTCATTAGAGACTTCGGTGGCCAGCTCAGCTCGAGCGGCTGTCAGCGAGTCATCGGCAGAGACCGAACCGGTCAGCCGCACGACGGCCATCGCAGCAATTGAACCCAGCAGCAAAACCACTGCTGCTGCCGGCAGGATCAATCCCACCGCAATGACGACGGTGACGGTGGTTGCAATAGCAACAATCCACGGGCCACGCACTCGCAGCAGACGGTCTTGAACCGCATCGACATCGGCCACGACGCGACGCACCAGATCGCCACGGCGACCTGCATCGGCCACACGTCCCGCCTGCTGCTCAACTGCCTCGAGCGCACGAACCCGCACATCAACCACACGCCGCAGGGCAACATCGTGGGTCACGAGACGCTCTGCATATCGCAAAGCAGTACGGGCGACGCCAAAGAAACGCACGCCGACAATCGCGACCATCAAGAACATGACCGGTGGCTGTTCGGCCGCACGCACGATGAGCCAGGCCGACGTCAGCAACAGGCCCGCACCACTGAGCTGGGCGCTGACTCCAAGCACCCGACCGAGGAACAAGCGCCCACTCATGCCTGGACCGCCGTCGTCGAATTCGCCAACGTCACCACTCGGTCAGCTGCGGCAAGCGTGGCCGCGCGGTGCGACACCAGAACGACCGTGACGTTCAGGCTCCGCAGCGTGTCGATCACCTGCTCTTCGCGGTCAGCGTCCAGTCCTGCGGTTGGTTCATCGAGCAGCACCAGGCTGGCAACTCCTCGCCTGGCTCGCAATACCGCGCGGGCGACGGCGATGCGGCGCCGCTCCCCCGCGGAAACATCGACTCCGCTCTCCCCAAGAACACGATCAGGCGCCAGATCAGCGGCACCGGCGTCACGCAACGCTGCGGCGACCTCGACATCGGAAACTTCAGCGTCATCCAGACCGAATCGGACGTTGTCGGTAACCGTGCCGGCGACGACGCCTGGCACCTGCGGCACCCAAGCGACGTGCTCACGCCAACGCTGAGGATCGACCTCAGTCAGGTCGACTCCGGCAACATCAATGTGTCCCTGGCTGGGCAATTGAAGGCCGAGCAACAGCGACAGCAGTGTGGATTTGCCGCACCCCGATGGCCCCGTGATGGCCGTAACGACGCCCGGAAGAATCACCAGCCGGTCGATCTCGAGCGCAGGCTGAGCGCGGTCGTCGTACTGCACCTGCACATCGGCCAACTCAATTGCTTCACGACGCGGATCCGGTGACTCCTTCGACCCGGGGTGGCGCGGATGGTCGAGCACCTCCATCACCGCGTTGACCGCGTCAACACCTTCCGTGCTGTCGTGGAAGTGCGCGCCCAGCTTGCGCACCGGCAGGAAGGCCTCGGGAGCAAGGATCAGAACGAACAGGCCCGTGGCCAGCGAAATATCGCCGTAGACCAGCCGCAACCCCACTTCAACTGCGACCAACGCAACTGACAATGTCGAAAACAAGTCGAGAGCGACGGCCGACGTGAACGCAACCCGAAGCGACCGAACAGTTTCGACCCGATGCTTGTCGCCGGTTTGACGAATCCCTTCGGCCTGATTGCGGCCGAATGACGCCAGCACCACGATGCCGTCGAGCACGTCGGCGAAGTGCCTGCCCAGACGGTCGACGGCCCGCCAACGGCGTCCGATCTCGTCCTGTGTGCGCAGGCCGACCAGCACAAGGAACACAATGATCAGCGGAAGTGTGAAGGCGACAATGACACCGGACCATAGGTCAGCGAACAGCATCACGGCCACGACGACCCCCGGCACGACGGCCGCGAGGACAACCTGCGGCAAGAACCGGCCGATGTAGGCATCAAGCGCGTCAAGCCCGTTGCCCAGGAGGTTGATGGTGCGAGCGCTTGAAGGGCGTGCACCAACCCGCCGCGGATCGAGCAGGTCCTCGATGACCTCGGCCCGCAGATCGACCTTCACCCGCGCAGCCGCTTGAGCGGCGACCACTGTTTGCGCCCAGCCGAGCAATCCGCGGCCCGCGATTGCCGCAGCTGCGGCAACCGCAACGCCGGTCACCCCGCGACCGCCGCAATATCGGGCCACCCCCACGCTGATAACCCCCAGAACGATGGCCGCCACGAGGTGTCGGCGCACCGCTGCTGAGCGGCGAATGAGGCGCGGGTCGATGGGCTTCATGGATTTATGCCGGGATGTGATGGACGCCGATGCGGCGGCGGAACACCCAGTACGACCAACCCTGGTAGAGCAGCACCAACGGAGTAAATGCCGCGGCCACCCAGGTCATGATCTTCAGTGTGTACGGCGTCGCCGAGGCGTTGTCTACAGTCAGCGACCACGCGTCGTTCAGCGATGACGGCATGACGTCGGGGAACAGCGACACGAACAGCAAGACGGTCAACAGCCCGATCGCTAGAGCGGTACCGGCGAACGCCCATCCGTCACGATCGGCGGCGGCGTGTCCAAGACCGAAGATGAACGCGATCAACACGGCGACACCGATCAGGACTGTGGCCGCAGTCGTGTCCCGGGCGACCGTCCAGACGACGAACGCAGTGGTCAGGAATCCAGCCAGTAGCGCAACCCGCTTGGCGAACGACCGGGCGCGTCCCTGAATACCGCCCGTGGTCTTCAGCGCCACAAAGAATGCGCCATGCACCAAGAACACCGACACCGTCACCAGACCGCCCAGCAGCGCGTAGGGGTTCAGCAGGTCGAAGAACGACCCCACGTACTCGCCCTTGGCGTCGATAGGCACTCCGCGCGCGATGTTGGCCAGTGCGACACCCCATAGGAGGGCTGGCACGAAGGACCCGATGATGATGCCGACATCGCACCAGCGTTTCCAGGAGGCGTCGGGCCGCTTAGAACGGAACTCAATGCCGATCACCCGGACGATCAGCGCCAACAGGATCAACAGCAGCGGCAGGTAGAAGCCGCTGAACAGCGTGGCGTACCACTCGGGGAAGGCCGCGAAGGTCGCTCCGCCGGCGACGAGCAGCCACACTTCGTTGGCGTCCCAGACGGGGCCGATCGTGTTGAGCAGCACTCGGCGCTCACGTTCGTCTTGCGCCAACAGCGCCATCAGCATTCCGACGCCGAAGTCGAACCCTTCGAGCACGAGGTAGCCGATCCACAAGATGGCGATCAGCACGAACCAGACAGTGGTCAGTTCCATGGCGCGGTTCCTCTCAGTAGGCGAACGCCAGTGGGGCGTCCTCGTCGTCACTGACGACGGGTGGATCGGCGTCCGGCAGGCCCTTCTTGACGTATGTCATGAGCAGGCGGACTTCAACAAAGGCCAAGAAGCCGTACAGGACCGTGAACGCAGCCAACGACGTACCGACCTCGGCCACGGTCGTACCTGGAGAGACGCCAGCTTCGGTGGGCAGCAAACCGAACACCAGCCACGGCTGGCGGCCCATCTCGGTGAAGATCCAGCCGAATGAGTTGGCGAACAGCGGTAGCAACGGCAGCGCAATACCGGTGTAGGCCAGCCACCTTGTCGCCGGCGTGCGGCGTTTGCGTGTCGCCCACAAGATCCAGGCACCGGCCACCATCGCGACGGCACCAGCGGTGATCATCATGCGGAAGGTCCAGTAGGTCACCGGAATATTCGGTCGGTAGTCGCCGGGGCCGTAGGTCTTTTCGTACTCGGCTTGCAGCGAATCGATTCCGCGCACTTCGGCGTCAAAATTTCCGGCCGCCAAGAACGAGAGCAGCCGCGGCACTTCAAGTTGGAATAGCGGCTCGGAGCCATCCAACGTGCCGATCGTAAAGGCCGAGAAAGGTGCGGGCTGCGCGTCTTCGTAGAGCGCTTCCGCGGCCGCCATCTTCATCGGCTGAACTTCCGTCATGACCTTGCCTTGGAAGTCACCCGAAATCATGGTGCCGAGGCCAGCGACGATCAGCACGACGGCGCCCATGCGGGCAGCGGGTCGGAAGGCGTCAGCATCGCGGTCGGGGTGCCGCACGAGCTGCCACACAGCGATGCCGGCGACGAATGCGCCCGCGACCATGAAGCAGCCGAAGATCTGGTGTGGGAAGGTCACCAGCAAGACCTTGTTGGAGAACACCGCACCGATGTCGGTCAATTCGGCCCGGCCCGTGCCGTCGGCCCAATCGCCGTTGAGCTTGTAGCCAACCGGATTCTGCATGAACGAGTTCGCTGCCAGGATGAAAAACGCCGAGAACACCGTGCCCAGCGACGCAATCCAGATGCACGCGAGGTGCAGGCCAGGCTTCAGCCGATCCCAGCCGAAGATCCACAGGCCGAGGAACGTCGACTCCAGGAAGAAGGCGAGTAACCCCTCGATGGCCAGCGGAGCTCCGAAGATGTCGCCCACGAACCGCGAGTAGTCGCTCCAGTTCATGCCGAACTGGAATTCCTGGACGATGCCGGTGGCGATGCCCATCGCGAAGTTGATGAGGAACAACTTGCCGAAGAATCGGGTGAGGCGGAGCCAACGCTCATTGCCGGTTCGCCACCACGCGGTCTGCATTCCGGCGACCAAGACCGACAGTCCGATCGTCAACGGAACGAAGAAGAAGTGGTACACGGTGGTGATGCCGAATTGCCAGCGTGCCAGTTCCAATGCGTCCATGCGCTGTACTCCCATTTCTACTACGGAACGTAGTAACTACTACTTACGGTAGTAGCAGTGCCGGGTCAGCGCAAGCGAACTACTACGAAATGTCGTAGATTAGTTCTATGCCTCGTCTTGGTGACCTTGAACGCTCGGTCATGAACGTGTTGTGGGACTCCCCGCAGCCACTGACCGTGCGCGACGTCTTGGACGCGCTCGACACCCCCGACTCCGGTCGCGAACTGGCATATACCACCGTCATGACAGTGCTCGATCGCCTCGGCGCCAAAGACATGGTGCAGCGCGAACGCGACGGCCGAGCCTTCCGGTACTCCCCTGCGTCAACTCGTGATGAAGCGACCTCTGAGTTACTCAACGATGCGCTTGATCAGGCCGGCGGCGACCGCACGGCCGCCCTGGTGCACTTCGCTCAGACTGTCGATCCCGCAGAGGCTGCTGCTCTGCGGGCTGCCCTTGATGAAATCCTGGCCCGGACCGACCCGTGACGCCGATCTGGCTCGCACTCATCGGGCTGTCGCTTTCACTCCCCGTGCCTGCCATCCTGGCTCGGGCCACCTGGCCGCAGCTTGCACCCGCAGCCGGCATCATCTTGTGGCAGTCACTCGCGCTGGCCGCCGTGTTGGCGATCTCCGGATCCGCCTTGTCGACCGCGTTGTGGCTGGTGACCGACGACGAGCTCACCTGGTGGCGCGTGGGCCTGCACTTCCTTTTGTTGGCGACCGGCGTGTTGGTGTGGGCCCGATTCTGGTGGGCTGCATGGCAAGTTGCCACAGAGACGTCAGCACGACGCGCACGTCACCGCGAACTGGTGGACCTGCTGGGCGAACCACATGGAGCGTTGCCCGCGGTACGGATCCTCGCCGAACAAACGCCCATCGCCTACTGCATTCCGCGGCGCGGAGATTCCCGTGTGGTCATTTCCAGCGGCACTATTGACTCGCTCGATGACGTCTCGCTTCAGGCGGTTCTGGAGCATGAGCGCGCCCACGTGAGGCTGCGCCACGATCTGGTGTTGGAAGCGTTCGGCGTCCTGCATCGCGCGTTTCCACGGCCACTTCGTACCGACGCACCTCTGCGCCAGAGTCAAATTCTGGTGGAATTGATGTCTGATGACGCCGCTCGGCGAACTACTGGCGATCACGCGCTGGCGACTGCGATTGTCGCTCTGGCCGGAACAAGTACCCCTGCTGGAACGCTCGGCGCCGGTGGCGATGCGATGGTGCGGCTGAATCGTCTGCGCACACCTGCAAAACCCGCAGCACGGCTCGCCTCGGCGACTGCATCACTGGCAATTTCGGCAGCCGTCATCGTGGTGCCCACGGTGACGTTGGCGATCCCGTGGATTGCGCACGCCGTGACGGTGATCTAGACCGCGAGCGGCTCCAGCGCGCGCCGAATGATGTCAGGCACCGCTGTGACCGTGCGCTCAGCGCCATTGACGTAGACGTGGACGAAACGCCCGATGGCCGCTGGTGCGGGATTGTCGCCCTGAAATAGACCGATCTCATACACCACGCTGGACGTACCGAGCTTTTCCAGGCGAAGGCCCGCGTGGACATCACCGGGGAACTTCAGCTCGCGCAGGAATCGGCAGCCGGTCTCGGCCACCACGCCGTACTCCGGAAGCTTGCGAATGTCGGTGCCGGTGGCGTCAATGAGATAGCCGTTCACTGCGGTGTCGAAGAACGAGTAGTAGACGACGTTGTTGACGTGCCCATAGACGTCTTCGTCTTCCCAGCGAGTGCTGATGGTGCGCAACACGGGAAAATCGCTGCGCACAGGGTCGGCCGGCTCGTGGACCATCAGACGCTCTCTTCTTCGCGAAGGCGTTGGCTGATGACAGCAGACACACCGTCGCCGCGCATCGAAACGCCGTATAGCGCGTCGCCGACCTCCATCGTGCGCTTCTGGTGCGTGATGACAATCAACTGGGAGTTATCGCGCAACTCTTCGTAGATGCCGAGCAGTCGGCCGAGGTTGGTGTCGTCAAGTGCCGCCTCAACCTCATCGAGGATGTAGAACGGGCTGGGGCGGGCCTTGAACAGCGCCACCAGGAACGCCACTGCGACAAGGGATCGCTCCCCGCCAGACAGCAGCGAGAGTCGCTTGACCTTTTTGCCCGGAGGACGCGCCTCAACATCAACGCCGGTGGTGAGCATCGAGTCTGGATCGGTGAGGATGAGTCGGCCTTCGCCACCGGGGAACAACCGCGAGAAGACGTCGGCGAACTCACGCTCGGTGTCTTCCCAAGCCTTGGTGAAGACTTCCTCAACTCGGGCATCGACTTCGTCGACAATGTCGAGCAGATCCTGGCGAGTCTTCTTCAAGTCATCAACCTGCGACGACAAGAACTGGTGCCGTTCCTCAAGTGCGGAGAACTCTTCAAGCGCCAAGGGATTGACCTTGCCCAGCATCGCCAAGGATCGCTCGGCGGTGCGGAGACGCTTGACCTGTTCCTCGCGATTGAACGGGACCGTAGCCATCGCGGCGGAACTCACTGACTCCTCAGCCGAACTAACTGACTCCTCAGCCGAACTAACTGACTCCTCAGCGGGGGTCGCGGCGACGGGTTCGCCGGTTTCCTCATCGACCACGGGGACGGGGACGTCGGGGCCGTAGTCGGCGACGAGGGCTTCTACTTCCAGCCCGAGTTCCTCTTGGGCGCGAGTTTCGAGCGCTTCGAGGCGCAGCCGCTGCTCGGCGCGAGCCATTTCGTCGCGATGGGCGGCGTTCGTGAGCTGATCGTGCTCGGTTCCCAACTCACGCAGACGGCCGCGCACTTCACGAAGTTCTTCTTCACGACCGGTGCGGGACTGTTCAATCTCCAGGCGAATCCGTGCGGCTTCCTCAATCGAGGACTCAAGACGGACCAAGACTCGATCGGAGGCCGCCACCACGGCACGGGCGGCTTCGGCTTCACGGCGCTGGCGCTCGCGGCGCTCGGCGGCCTGACGGCGCGCTTCACGCTCAGCTTCGGCGGACGCCATCAGCGCCTTGGCCTGGCCTTCCAGGGCACGTGCTCGCTCCTCGTTGGTGCGAAGCACGAGTCGGGCTTCGGTTTCGGCACGGCGATGCTCACTCGCCGCCGCCGACAATTTCTCAAGCGCTGTCGTGTCTGGTTCTTCGTCAGGTGCCGCTTCGGCTTCAGCCAACCGTGCTTCCAAATCGGCCAATCCCGTGATGGCTGCGTCTCGGGCCTGCTCGGCTGCCTCAATGGCCTGAGCCAACCGCTCAGCCTCACCTTTTGCGGCGCGGCTCTGCGAGCCAAGTGAACCGAGATTGTCAGCGATAGCGGTCATATTCGCGTCGGACTCGTGTAAACGGCTCAGCGCGGCGTCCGCACGCTGCTGCACTTGCTCACGGGCCTGACGACGCTGCTCTGCCTCAAACCGTGACCGCTCCAGCGAATGTTGCGCCTTCGCCAGGTCCGATTCGGCCTGCGAAATTGCGGCTTGAACTTCAATCAAACTTTGCTTCGCCGACGAACCGCCTACGGCAAAATGCGGACCGAGCAAATCGCCGTCTCGGGTCACGGCGGTGACGTCAGGAACCAGTTCGACGAGCTGCCGAGCAGCCGGTAGGTCTTCCACGACAGCGATCTTGAACAGCAAACGACGCAGCGCCGCATTGAGGGTGTCCGGACCGTCGACGACATCGACCGCGTAGGTCGCGAAGTCCGGCAGGCCAGGCCACGACGTGTCGTCCACTTCGCCGCCACCGAGCAGCAGACCCGCACGGCCGAGATCCTCGGTCTTCAGCTTCTCAATGGCCACTACAGCGGTCGACACCTCATCGACAGCGACTGCGTCAGCGGCGCTGCCCAAGGCTGCGGCGATCGCGGTCTCGTGGCCAGGCTGAACGGCCAACAGCGCAGCCACCGATCCGAGCAAGCCACTGATTTCACCAGTTGCGGCCAGAAGCGCGCCGGTTCCGTCCTTGCGCTCCAGACCCTGTTCCAGCGCTTCCTTGCGTGCCTGCAGGGCAGCGACTTCTCGCTGCACTTGCTGCTCATCGGTATTTAGCGCTTCAAGCTCGGCGGCGAGTCGTTCGAGTTCAACTTCGGCGGCCTCAAGCTCTTCGTCGAGACCTGTTTCGCCTGCGTTGAGCCCAGCGATTTGGGTCTCGAGCGCGCTGAACTCTTTGAGCGCTGCTGCCGCGCGTTCATCGGCATCGCCTTGCGCCGTAGAGAGCCGGCCGATCTCCTCTTCAGCTGCAGTCACGCGGCTGCGCAAGGCGTTGACCTGGCCATGAAGTCGCGCCAGACCCTCCCGCTTGTCGGCCGCCGCTCGCAACAGACCGGCAACACGGCGCTCTTCCGCGTCGTGCGCCTGCTCGGCTTCCTGCCGTTCGGCGATGACCTTGTTGAGCGCCTCAGTTGCCGTGGCTACCGCTGTCGCCAGTTCGGCCAACTGCTCCTGGGCGCGACGAGCATCGGCTTCAAGTTCTTCGGGATCGCGGCCCAATGCTTGGTCGGTCGATTCGACTGCCGCTAGTCGAATGCGTTCATTGGCTAAACCTGCGGTGCCACGGAATCGCTCACGCAGGCCCGACAGGCTGTACCAAGTCTCCTGCGCAGTCGCCAGACGTGGGGAATCGTCGCGCAACTGCTCTTCAAGTTCAGTTTCGCGAACCCGGGCGCTAGCGATCGCCTTCTCCAACGACTCTCGCCGCTCGCGCAATGCCGTCTCATCGGCCAATTCTTGTTCGATGATGGTGCGAGCACGGACGACGTCGTCGGCGAGCAGCCGTGCACGAGCGTCGCGAACTGCCGCCTGAATACCGACTGCCCGACGGGCAACCTCAGCCTGACGTCCCAGCGGCTTAAGTTGGCGACGCAATTCGACCAGTACGTCGTTCAACCGAGTCAGATTTCCCTGCGTTGCATCGAGTTTGCGTAGCGCCTTCTCCTTGCGCTTGCGGTGCTTGAGCACACCTGCGGCTTCTTCGATAAAACCGCGGCGCTCCTCGGGCGTAGCGCGCAAAATGTTGTCGAGCTGGCCCTGACCGACGATGACGTGCATTTCGCGACCGATGCCAGAATCGCTGAGCAGTTCTTGAATGTCGATGAGCCGGCAAGTAGTGCCGTTGATCGCGTATTCAGATCCGCCATTGCGGAACATGGTGCGTGAGATCGTGACTTCGCTGTACTCAATGGGCAATGCGCCATCTGAGTTGTCGATGGTCAACGCAACTTCGGCGCGGCCCAGCGGCGGACGGCCTGCCGTACCGGCGAAAATGACGTCTTCCATCTTGCCGCCACGCAACGACTTGGCGCCCTGCTCACCCATCACCCAGGCGAGGGCGTCGACGACATTGGACTTTCCCGAACCATTGGGTCCGACAACACACGTGATGCCGGGCTCGAGCTGGAGCGTCGTCGCGGACGCGAACGACTTGAACCCACGCAGCGTCAGGCTCTTGAGGTACACAAATGTCCCCTGGAAGTCGATTGGATCAAGTTCTCGATCACACTAGTCGGTCGATCTCCGCAGATAGCAGACCGTAGGGGCATGACGAAATGTGCCGTCCAGTCAGAAAGTGGGGACGGCAGTTCAGTGTGCGATGGGTTCGAGGATGTCGCTGGCGGTAAGCACGTCGTGGCGATCGGCCACGGCAGCCTGCAAACCGTCGTTTTCGGCCTTGAGCCGCAACACCTCGGCCTCGAGGTCGGCAACGCGCCGGCGGAGAAGTGCGACCTCGCGAATCTGCGAAGCGGTCGGACCACCGACGTAGCCGATCAGAGCCTTGGCCATGAAGAAATGTCTCCGTTGAGATCGAGTCTTGTGACAGACGGGGCAGCGGTGGAATCGCTGCGTCTCTCAGTGTCCCACCGGTCATTGGAGGGGTCAAACTCGCAGCACCAGGGCGTCGTTGGGCGCCGGTAGGGTGATGCGCATGGCCAATCCGTTCGATCCTGTCGTCGGTGCTGAGTGGACCCGCGTCTCGCCTGCACTCATCAAAGTACGGCGGCTGACAATCTCACTTCCGCTCACCGCGCTAGCTATCGGACTCTTCGTTGCCGGGGGCCTGATCGAGTCAGCCAGATGGCCACTCGTCGCTGCCGCAGCCCTGGTCTTTTCCGGCGCCGCATGGACGTGGTCGTGGGCCGAGCGCAACACCGCGGCGTGGGGCTACGCCGAAACCGAACGCGAACTACTCATCACCTCAGGTGTGTGGTGGCGCCGACTCGTCGCAGTGCCCTACGGACGTATGCAGTTCGTCGACGTGCAGGCCGGACCGGTGCATCGGTTGTTCGGCATCGCCACCGTCACGCTGCATACCGCAAGCACCGAGACGGCCGGCCACATTCTGGGAGTTGAAGCCGCCGAAGCCGCGCGTTTGCGCAACGCCTTGACTGAACTGGGCGAATCGCGAGGCGCCGGTGTCTAACGAGGAAGCGATTGGGCACCGCACCCACCCGCTGACCGGCGCTGTTCAAGGGGCTCTGTGGGGCGGCGGCGCATTCCTAGCGATACTCGGTTCGCTCATCAGCGGCGAAGGCGGCGGCGTCGGGGTTGCCGGCATCACGTTCGGTGTCGGTGGCGCGGCCGTCGCTGGCGTCATCATCGGTCTCATCGCTGGCTATGTCGGCTGGTACTTCACCCGTTATGTCATCGACGGCACCGAACTGCGCATCACTCATGGCGTCCTCACCAAGAAGTCTCGACGCATCCCCTATGAACGCATCCAATCGGTTGACGTCGCCGAGCCACTCGTAGCCCGCATCTTCAAGCTCGCCGAACTGCGCATCGATATGGCTGGCGGCAGCGAGTCCACCACTACTCTGCGCTTCTTGCCCATTGACGAGGTTCGTCGGCTCCGGCGCCTGCTTCTGGCGAGAGCACACGGCGAATCAATGGAGATCGGCGGCGATCCGGTAGTTGAGCAGCGTTCGCTGATCACCCGCGTTCCCACCGAACGCATCGTGATCGGCACGATGCTCTCGCTGGACTTCCTTGCTGCGATTGCGGCGGCAATCGCAGCGGTTGTTGCGGCCTTCGTCTTCGACCAGGCGGCGCTCGCCTTCGGTGTTCTCCCCACTGGTGGCGCGGTCATTCAGATCATCGCTAAGCGGGTCATTGAGCAGTGGGACTTCACGCTCTCACGCGGTGATCGCGGGCTGCGCATTGAGCGCGGCCTGCTGTCTCGCACATCGCAAACCATTCCGTACGACAGAGTTCAAGGCATCGCTGTCAAAGAACCCTTCGTCTGGCGGCGATTTAGCTGGCAGCGCCTTGAGGTTGACGTCGCTGGTTACGCCTCCCGATCCGGCGACGATGCTGGCGTCGACATCTCGACGCTGTTGCCCATCAGCGATCCCGCGCTGGCAGAGGCGATCATCGCCGAGCTCGTCCCTGCGCGCACCGAAGTCATCACCACCGACCGCCCCACACAGCGATCCTGGCCATTCGCCCCGATTGGTTGGCGCTACCGCTGGATCGAGGCGCGCCACGGTGTCGTGGTGTCGCGGCGTGGCTGGATCGAGCGCACCACATGCTTGGTGCCGCACGTCAAGTCGCAGTCAGTAGAGATCCGACAGGGCCCACTACAGCGCTGGCGCGGAGTCGCCACGGTCGAAGTCCACACCCCGCCTGGACCTGTCGACGTCGACGGCTCCCACCTCAACCAATCGGAGGCTCGACGCTTCTGGGACGACCAAGTCGCCCGAGTCCACTAACACGACGCTAGCGGCGCCTTCGGCGTAACACCGCTCACGCCGGACTGACGCTGACGCGATCTCGCCTCTTGCGCTCCTCGTCGCATCAACCCCCGGATGTTCCGTCTTCAGCGAGGGGGTCCATTTCACCGACCAACTCGCGTGAATCGAGCCATCCGTCGGGCACGACGACCTTCTTGGGCGAGCCCTGCTTGC
>JBEBVW010000004.1:0-35046 GCA_040392565.1 Aeromicrobium sp.
GTCACAGAGAAGATCGAGGCGCCGAGCGACATCATCGATCGGAGTCTCGCGGTATAACGGGATTCCGGTCCAGGCTAGGAACGCCAGATCGTCGAGCGGATCGCCAGGACCAGCCATATCCCAGTCGACCATCGCAACGAAATGTCCGCTTTGAATGATCCAGTTATAGGCGCCGGGATCGTTATGGCAGATGACCTGGTCCGGTTCGAGTTCGACCTCACCGGCCTGCCGCCAGACCTGCGGCCCGGACGGACGGAAGTCCTCAACCAGGTCGTGAAACTCGCGCAGCCATTCGCCCGCTTCGACCAAGACGTTGTCGAGAACAACTTCGTCGGAAGGAACCCCACGACCCTCGACATACGACAGGATCTCGCGGCCTTGGTCGTCGATCCCCTCAACAGCAGGGACGCCTCGTAAGCCGCGTTCACGCAGGTGAGCGAGCAATTCGTGAACAGCAGGCGTCCATGGGCCAGTAGGGCGCCGAACCGTTCGACCGATGCGAGTCGCACCGCCGACGGCGCCGCCTTCCAGCACTTCTCCGTCTTCACGTGGCACGCTTTCATCGTGGCACACGACGAGGAAGACCATCGTGACGTGAGCGTCGGGGGCGATGCGGCGGACACGACCGACACGACCCAGCCGGCATGGTTACGTCCGCCGACGACTGAGCCCGTCGACGTTCCGCCACCTGTGGCGATGCTCCCGATCGACGACGCTCCTACGCTTCCCGCAGGTGGGTGGTTCCGCCGCCGATCAACACGGCGGCACCGCGCAGATCAGCCTGTCGAGCCTGTTGAGGTTGTCGCTCCCGCCGCGCCCGAGACGCTAGATCGGGACGAGCCGGTCATCGCCGAGGCAATGAGCATGTATCCACCGCCGTCGCCAGCGCCAACCACGACCACCTTTCCCCCCGACTATCGCGAGGACTCGGACGATCACCGAATCCCAGTGAAGGGCGGCCGGCTGCTTGTCACCTTCTCCCTACTCGTCGGGGCGGCGGCAGTAGCGGCAGCCGCCTGGTGGCACCCCACCTTCACCCTGACGATTGACGGCACACCGAACGACGCCCGCGATCGCGGCCTCGTTCTGGCTGGTCTCACCTTGCTGCTCGTGGTGGGCGCTGTCGTCACGGCTGGCTGGCGCGGCTTGCGCACATCAATTGCGATGCTCTTAGCTGTTGCAGCCATCGTTTTCTACGTCGTGCCGGCGATTCAGGACGGTCGCCCGGCAGTTGGCGCGGCTCTGGCGGCCGCCATCACCATCGCCGTGGCTTGTGGCTATTTGATCTACGGACTGAGCAGGCGCACCGCATCAGCAATCGTCGGAACTTCGATTGGCTTAGCACTGGTCGCTGGCCTCGGCTGGGCCACTTTGACGCTGGCCGACATTTCTGGTCTGAGCGACAACGACCGCCAGGTGAGCATCCTGACCGCCACGACTGTTCTGATTGCCGCCGGACTTCTGCTTGACCTGACGACTCGCCAAGTCGACGACGTCGATCAGCGCTTTGTGGCGTCCGGACTGATGACCTACTCACTGGTTTTCGTCGGAGCTGCCGTCTCGACGCTAGTGGCTCTCAACGACACCGATGCCAATGTCATTGCCGAGCTCACTCAGCCAGCGCTTGCCGTCGAGCTAACCCGCGTTCTGGCGCTGGGACTCACTGGGCTCGTGGCGTTGCCGATCACTCGGTACCTGGCCGCCCGGTATGTCGATCGCGAATCGGCCGCCGACCAGGAGGCAGCTGCGCTGCAAGAACGCGTCGCTCGAGCAGCCGGAACCGACGAGCATTGGGCTCGGTACCACTAAGGCAGGACGCGGTCAGATTTTCTTGACGACGCTCGACTTCAGCTGCATCGGACCAAATCCGTCGACCTTGCAATCGATGTCATGACCGTCGACGCCATCGATCAGCCGGATATTTCGCACTTTGGTGCCCGCCTTGATTCCCGTCGGCGAGCCCTTGACTTTCAAGGACTTGATGACCGAGACCGTGTCGCCGTCAGCGAGCACATTGCCGACCGCGTCCTTCACCACTGACGGCGCCTCGTCGGCGAGCTGCTCAGCGACTGGCGTCCATTCGTGGGCACACATCGGACACACCAGCAATGGGCCCATCTCATAGGTGTGTTCGCTGGAACATTCGGGACATACGGGCAACGCGTCAGCCATGCCGGGCAATCTATCGTTCACCTCACATTGACAAACTATGCATACCTACATAAATCTGGGTGCATGACTCCCACTACGACCGACGTGTCGTCGCTGAACCAACCGTTCGCCCTTCCCAATGGCACTGTTCTGACCAACCGATTGGCCAAGGCTGCACTCAGCGAATGCATGTCGAGTGAGGACTTCTCGCCCGGCCAAGAGTTGAAGAATCTCTACCGCCGATGGGCCTCCAGCGGCCAGGGCCTCACAATCACCGGCAATGTGATGGTTGATCGTCGAGCCATCGGCGAGCCCGGGAACGTCGTGGTTGAGGACGAACGCCACTTCGATGACCTCACTGAATGGGCGTCAATCATTAAGTCGGCAGGCTCGGTTGCCTTGGTGCAGATCAATCACCCCGGTCGCCAGTCGCCGCGCACGCTAAGCCGTCACCCAGTCGCTCCCTCGGCCATCGCAGTTCCTGGAACCGCAGGCTCCTTTGCTAAACCCCGGGAACTGACTGACGTCGAGATCGAAGAACTCATCGGCAGATTCGCCACTACAGCTCGCATCGTGACGCAGGCCGGATTCGACGGCGTACAGATTCACGGGGCCCACGGCTATCTGGTCAGTCAGTTCCTTTCGCCCCTGGCCAATCAGCGCACCGACCGTTGGGGTGGATCCGCCGAGAACCGGCGCCGGTTCGTCATCGAACTCGTACGTGCGATTCGTGCCGAGATCGGCGACAAGGTGTTGGCCATCAAACTCAACTCGGCAGATTTTCAGCGCGGCGGTTTCGGCGAAGACGAGTCGATTGAAGTGGTCCATGCCCTCGCTGCCGAAGGGATCGATCTACTTGAGATTTCGGGTGGCACCTATTCATCGGCGGCGATGTTCGGAGTTGATCCTTCGTTGAAGGAGAGCACCCGTCAGCGCGAGGCGTACTTCTTGGACTACGCCCTGCGGGTTCGTGCCGAACTGCCGAAGTTGCCGCTCATGTTGACCGGCGGATTCCGCACGGCTGAGGCAATGAATGAAGCCGTCGCATCCGGTGGCATCGACATCGTCGGCCTGGGACGTCCACTCACCATGGAGCCTGATTCGCCCCGCGCACTGTTGGACGGCACGCTCGACCGAGCCACGATCCGAGTCCGGCGCAGTGGAATCCGAGTGATCGACAGCCTCAGTGAACTGACGAACTACACCGTGCAGATGTGGCGAATGGGCGATGGGAAGGAGCCCGATCCCAGTCGGCACCCGGTGAGGAATGTCGCCCGCTACATGGTCAAACACGGCATCGACGCCGTTCGCCTGCCAGCGCGCGGCAAATGAGTCGCGCCGGATCGGCCACCCGCGCCCGGGTAATCGACAGCGCAAAGGAACGGATGCGCCGTCATGGTGTGGGCGCGACGTCAATGCTCGACGCGATCGCCGACGCCGGCGCCTCCCGCGGATCGCTGTATCACTACTTCCCAGGCGGCAAGGCTCAACTGATCGATGAGGCGACTGCAGCAGCTGCCGACGAATACAGCGCAGCCTTCGCGATGGTCACCGACCTCGACGCCGAGCAGGCCATGCCGTTGGTCGTGGAGTCTTGGCGGCAGCAGATTCAGGACAGTGGATATGAAGCAGGCTGCCCAGTCGCAGCCGCCGCGTTGGCTGGGGCCGAAGTTGGGTCAGCCCGCGACATTGCTGGCGAGGCGTTCAGCCACTGGGCATCGCTGATTGAGCAGGTGCTCGCCAACTCCGGAATCCCATCGCAGCGGCTTCGGCCGATGGCCACGCTGGTGTTGTCTGCCATCGAGGGCGCAGTGCTTTTGGGGTTGGCGCAGAAATCGACCGAGCCCATGGAACTGATCGCCGACGAACTGATCGAATTGGTCCGCGCCGTGCAGGCTTGAGTGCGAGTCTGCTGATTTCGACGCTCGCACCCCAATCAGCACCTACCCGGCTGGTTGAGGTACGAGGAACGAGCCTCGAAACCCTTGCTTGCCTGTCTCAGTGGGCGACCTTCAGCCCAATGACGCAGCCGATCAGACCAGCGATCAGCGCCAGCTTGAGCCAGCTGAAATCGTCAGATCCCGTAGCAATACCGAATGTGACTGTGAGCGCTGCACCGATACCCACCCACACCGCGTAGGCGGTCCCGATCGGCAATGTGCGCATCGCGTAAGCGAGCCCACCCATGCTGATGACCACGGCCACCGAGAACACCGCCGTCGGCAGTGGCCGCGAGAATCCATCGCTCTTGCCCAGCGCCACCGCCCACACCGCTTCGAACATTCCGCTGACGACCAAGACCAGCCACGCCATGACGACTCCTCATGGCCGTCTTGTCGCTGTCCGGGTACGGCTCCCTCGTCCGGCTGGCCAGTCGGCCACCTCCACACTCCCACGTCCAGCTCAGTTGGCCACGAACGGGGCGTCGGTTTACCACGTTCACGTGGTAAACCGTCACTTCACGAGGCAAATTTGCCCAGTGAAGTGACGGTTTACATGGTGAAGTAGCTGGGTTCGGTTCGGCCCACGGCAACGCGATTGCTGCAAGATAACCCTGTGCGACGCGTTGCGACTCCCTTGCTCGCCATCACGGTGGCGATGGTTCTGGCCGATTCGGCTGTGGTGACGCTGGCGCTACCGGACATTCTGTTCCATTTGAACGCGACGGTCGGCCAGGTGGCGTGGGTACTCATCGCTTACAACATCGTGCTCGGACTGTCCGCGGTGCCTTCCGCCATGCTGTTGCGCCGGGCGTCGCCGTCAGGGCTGACCGCGATGGGTATCGCAGTCTTTGCAGTGTCGTCAGCCGCTTGTGCCGCGGCAGACTCAATCGAATTACTCATCATCGCGCGCTGCGTGCAGGCCATCGGCGGAGCGCTGGCGCTCGTGGGCTGCATGGTCCTGCTGGTTCACCGACGAGGGGAGCACCGGGGACTCAGCACCTGGATCACCGCGGGGGTCTTTGGCACTGCCGCTGGTCCCGTCGTTGGCGGACTCCTCACCGACGCCATTTCTTGGCAGGCGATCTTCGTCGTTCAAGTTCCGTTCGCCGCGCTTGCCGTCCCGGCGGCCCTAGCTGTCCGGGCCGATCGCCACGTTGTGCCTGATCGACACCGACCAGCGATTCGCTCCAATCTCACGCAGGCGTTTCTGTCTGCGGCACTTACCGCGGCCTTGTTCTTGCTGGTATTGCTGCTGGTCGAAGGGTGGAAGCACTCACCGGCCACGGCAGCCATCACGGTTTCTGTCGTCGCGATCTCGGCGCTGTTCGCACCACCGATTGCTCGGTTTTTCCAGCCCCCGCCGACTGTTGAGGTGGCCGTTGGCTGTTTCCTCGTTGCTGGCGGACTCGTCGGATTGGCGCTGCCGCCGTCGTCGCACCTCGGGTGGACGATTGCTCCGCTAGTGCTCGTGGGTTTGGGGCTCGGCCTGACGGTGGACCGCCTCACCACGATGGCGATGGAGGCCCGACTGCCACAGGCCGAACACGCTGGCTGGACTATCGCAGCGCGACACCTCGGAACGGTCATCGGACTCGCCATTTTGACGCCGGTATTCACCGCCGATCTACTCGATGCAGAAATGCCAGCGCAGGAGGCAATCACGGCGTTGATCCTCGATGCGCCACTGCAACCCCAGACCAAGATCAACTTGGCGCAGTCGCTGGGAAGCGAACTCACGGCACAGCGAGGCGAGGTGCCTGATCTCAGCCCAGCGTTCGAGCGGCTCGTGGTCAATGCGGACGAACGCGCAGCAGTCGACCGCCTCGAATCCGAGCTCACAGACCAACTCGAGCGCGCAGCGACGCTCGCCTTTCGCGACTCGTTCCTGATTGGGGCTGGCCTAGCCGGATTAGCGCTGGTCACCGTGCTGATTCCTGCTCGCCGACGAGAGGAACTGTCGTGAGCGCCCCTCGTTGGATCGGCCTGCCAGTCCTGGCAGCATTCCTGGTCGCTGCGACCGTCACCGTTCAACTGCGCGAAGGCGGCGGCCAGTACGAACCTCTCAAACCGCCATCGGCGTGCCACGAGCACGCAATCACTCCACAGGCCAGCGGCATCGAGGGGCTGACCGAACAACTCGTGCTGATCGGTCTGTCTAAAGCTGCCTGCAGCCTGACTCTTTCGCGTGAGGAATTCGTGCTTGAACTAGCGCAATCGGGCGAGGTGTCCGGGCGTCAGGCTGAGGCGATTCAGCAGGGCCTGCTGGATGCCGTGGAGCAAATGTCTACTGATGGCTCGCTCCCCCATGCTTCGGATCTGCTGGACGAAGCGATGACCAACGCCGATCTGCACCCGATTGCCAAACGAGCGATCCGACTGCTGCCCGACAAAGCCGTCAACGGAGCGGTGAAGGTCGATGACGTCCTGAGCCGTGCGATTTCTTCGCTGGACATACAGACTCTGCTCCGCAATCTGACGGACCAGGACGAAATTAACCGACAGGTTGAGGTGGCCGTCACTCAAGCGGTGAAGGATTCACTGATCGCTCGCGCCAAGGAGCTGATTCCCGACATTCCCGGGATTTAGCGCTCGCTGATCAACGCCGTCCGCACCGACATGTTGAGGTCGCGATGCCGCAGCGTGGTGATCCTGCGCCCAGGCTGCACGGCGTCTTTGACCCGTCCGGTTCGTTCGCCGAAGAACGCAGCGCTGGCGTCAATATCGGCCACATTGAACGTGATGCCCCACAGCGATGAGGGCCCAGGATTCTCGGCGGCCCGGTCGCCGACGACTTCCACAATCACATCGTCGAAGCGATAGAAGATCTGGCGGATTGACATGCCGCCCAACTCCCCGTCGCGCTCGCGCCGCGGCTCAAGTCCGATCTGGGCAAGCTCTGCTCTCGTGCGCGTCAGATTCGGAGACATCAGCACGACGTGATCAATCGACGTGACCCCGTTGAGATGCGTCGAAGGATCCACCCGCGAGCTGGCCGACAGGCCAGTCGGCACTCCATCGATGTCCTTCACCTCGCGCGGCAGGTCCGTCATCGACCAGCCGAGGATTCCGTACTTGCCCTCCACATCAGCGAGCCGAATACGCACCGATCCCACGTTGCAGACGTCGCCGTCGACGGTGAATCCCGCTGCTCGCCACGCCTCCGCCGAGTCGGCAACCTCCAGCTCATCAATCTTCATCGCCCCAGTCTGGCCGACAGCCTCCATCGGCTAGTCGCGCGGCTTGCGGTTCCAGAGCTGATGGACCACGCCGCTCGAACTGCTGACCGATTCAACCGAGAACCGATCCTCCAAGCCGGCTAATCCATCCCAAAGCCGCACTCCCGTGCCCAAGACGACGGGCACAATCACCAGGTGCATGAAGTCGACGAGGTCAGCTTGGAGGAACTGGCCAACCGTCGACGGGCCGCCACCGAGCCGAACGTCCAATCCACCTGCCGCTTCCATCGCGAGCCGCAGCACTTCCTCGGGTGTCCCATTCACAAAGTGAAAGCTCGTCCCGTTTTCGAACTCCACCGATTCGCGCGGGTAGTGCGACATCACGAATACCGGCGTCTTGAACGGCGGTTCATCGCCCCACCAGCCATCCCAACCGTCGTCGGGCCATTCGCCGGTCTGCGGGCCGAACTTACGGCGGCCCATGATTTCTGCGCCGATCCCCTGGCCCCACATGCTGAACAGCGCGTGGTCTGCCGTGACCGGGTCGTCCATGCCGTGAACGCCGTGAATGACCCGGCCGTCGAAGAACGGCACGAGCGCCATCGCCTTGCCGAACGGTTCCTCAAACGTCACGTAATCGCCAGCGGCGAAACCGTCAGCTGAAACAAGCAAATTGTGGACTCTGGCGCGGGCCATGGCACTCCTCAGCAATCACGCAACAGTGAATGCGGTGAATCCTAGGTCCGCGGCCGCCGCGCAAACAATCTACTCATGCGGATTTGAGGGGTGCGATCGCAGCGATCTTCTCGCCTGCCCGGTCCTCCGCGACCTCCAATTCGTACCGAGTCTGCAAGTTGAGCCAAAACTGCGGGTCCATCCCGAAATATCGCCCCAGACGTAGCGCAGTGTCAGCAGTGATCGACCGCTTACCGTGCACGATCTCGTTGATCCGACGCGGTGGCACTCCGATCGAGACGGCAAGCTTATTCTGGGTGATACCGAATCCCTCGATGAAGTCCTCCATGAGGACCTCGCCTGGATGAATCGGTGGGTAGAGCTTCTCGGACATCGTCCCTCCTCAGTGGTAGTCCACGATCTCAACGTCTTCAGCACCAGCATCGGTCCACCGGAAGCAGATCCGCCACTGGTCGTTAATGCGGATGCTGTGCTGGCCGACCCGATCGCCTTTGAGCGCTTCGAGGCGATTGCCGGGCGGAACCCGCAACGCATCGAGCGCCGTGGCAGCGTCCAGCAGGTGCAGCTTCCGGTTGGCAGTCTTGTGTATCCGCGGATCAAGTCGTTTCGCAGGCCGACGGCGCCAGACGCTCTCCGTATCGCGGTCAGCGAACGATCTGATCACAGAGTCAGCATATAACGCAATGCGTCAATAACGCTACACGTTAAATCGGAACTCCACGACGTCGCCGTCGGCCATGACGTAGTCCTTGCCCTCCATGCGGACTTTGCCGGCGGACTTCGCGGCGTTCATTGAGCCGGCTTCGATCAGATCGTCGAACGAGACGATTTCGGCCTTGATGAAGCCCTTTTGGAAGTCGGTGTGGATGACGCCGGCGGCCTCTGGAGCGGTGTCGCCCTTGTGGATCGTCCAGGCGCGAGCTTCCTTGGGACCGGCCGTCAGGTAGGTCTGCAAACCGAGGGTGTCGAAGCCAACGCGAGCCAGCGCGTCCAGGCCGGGCTCGTCGACACCCATGTCGGCGAGCATTTCAGCACGCATCGCCACGGCGTCTTCGTCGTCGCCGAGCTCGACCAGTTCAGCTTCGCTCTTGGCGTCAAGGAAGATGGCTTCAGCTGGAGCGACCAGATCGCGCATCTTCTTCTTCAAATCTTCATCGCCCAGTTCATCGGCATCGCAGTTGAAGACGTACAGGAACTTCTTGGCCGTCATGAGGTGCAGTTCGCGCAGCAATTCCAGGTCCAAGCCCGCACGCAGCACGCCGGTCCCGGCGCCGAGGGCCTCCTTGGCCTTCTTCGCTTCCTCGAACAACGGCACCAGTGCCTTGTCCTTCTTCGAATCCTTCTCCAACCGCGGGAGCGCGTTCTCGATGGTCTGCAGATCGGCGAGCACCAGTTCGATCGAAATCGTCTCGATGTCGTTGGCTGGATTCACATCGCCGTCGACGTGCGTGACGTCCTCGTCACGGAACACCCGGGTGACCTGACAGATCGCGTCGGACTCACGGATGTGGGACAGGAACTTATTGCCCATGCCTTCGCCCTCGGACGCACCGCGGACGATGCCGGCGATGTCAACGAACTGCACCGTCGCCGGCAGCAACCGCTCTGAGCCGAAGATTTCGGCGAGCTGGGCAAGCCGCTCGTCGGGGACACCAACCACCCCAACGTTCGGTTCGATCGTGGCGAACGGGTAGTTCGCCGCGAGGACGTTGTTCTGGGTCAGTGCGTTGAAAAGCGTCGACTTGCCCGCGTTGGGGAGACCGACGATGCCGATGGAGAGAGCCACAAGGGGCAATCCTAGTCGTCGGTAGTGTGCAGTCATGACCGTCATCAAGATCAACGCGATCACCGTGCCCGCTGACTCCGGCGACGCCCTCGCTCACCGCTTCGCCGCGAACGCCGAGAAGATGGACGGCACTGCCGGATTCGAAGGGTTTGAACTACTCAAGCCCGCGGACGATCGCACCACATGGTTGGTCGTCACACGTTGGGCTGACGAAGCGTCCTATGACGCGTGGCGCTCATCGGAGTCCTTCGGTCGCAGCCACGCTCAGCAGCCCGCCGACGGCGAGCAGCCGCAGCGTCCAGTCGGCATCAGCTCTGAACTGTGGTCCTACGAAGTAGCGCTTGACCGGCGGTCCTGATCGAGCCGGAAAGACCGCAACGGCTGACCGTGCCACTTGTCGGTGACGCCGATGTCGCTCATGCCGATTCGCCGGCATACGGCCTGCGACCGGAAGTTGTCTGGGTGAGTCACGGCGTACAGGTGCTCGACGCCGTGGGCGAAGCCATGCTGAGCCATCGCTAAGCCGCTTTCTGTGGCAAAGCCGTTTCCCCACGCTGACGGGCGAAAGTGCCAGCCAATTTCGACATCGGTCGGCGCTTCGCCAGAAGACAACGGCAGCGGAACGACCAGCGCGATCCCCAGGTCTGAGCCGGTGGCCCGTTCACGAACCACATAAATTCCCGCCCACTCCAGCGCTCCGCCGCGACCCATGAAATACGTCGTGCGTTGATGCGCCTCGTCCATCGAGGTCATGGGCTGAACCGACGTCCAGCGCGCAATCTCCGGATCGGAGAACAGGTCGAAAACCAACTCGGCGTCAGCTGTGTCGATGCGGCGCAAGTCCAAGCGCTCGGTGACGATCACCGCGTCGACCACTCATCGCGATTAACGCGGTAGAGCCGACTGTCACCGTCGTACCAAGGGTCGTCCTGCACGCCAACGAAGGGCAGTCGCAACTGCTCGGCGACCTTCTGTGACGCTTCGTTGTGCGGATACATTCCGCACCACACTTCGTCGATGCCATCGGCAAACATTGCGTCGAGAAACGCTTCGGCTGCTTCGGCTGCATAGCCGTGACCCCAACAGTCGGGCGCCAAATGCCAGCCCACCTCGTATTCGCCGACGAACCCGCCGTCATTGCGTTCAAGCCGCGCCATCAGCACCGTCCCAGCGACCAGACCCGACTCCATGATTTCGACAGCACGAAAACCTGTGAACGAATCTTCGGCCTCACTTGCGGCCCAGCGGTCGATCGAGGCTCGAGCCGCTTCGGAAGACGCCATTGGCTGGTGCGGCGGATCGTCGAGCCAGGGATATACGCGCTCATCGCTGAGGATTTCGTACACCCGATCGGCGTCGGCGTAGGTGTAAGGACGCAGCACCAGACGTTGCGTTTCGATGCGAGACCTCATGAAATCAGCCTAGGCGCGATCCCGTTCGGCTGCTGGGCCAGAGCCAACTCGATCAGGCGTCGTCGGGCAACGCCGCAAAATCGGCCTGCGCTTGCTTGTACCACTTCATGCCCCAAACCGGATTGCGCCAGCGGCGCTTCATGTCTTCGCGGGCGGGTACATGGGCTTCGTCGCCGGCTTTCACGACCGCCTTAAGGTGCTGGTCCTGCGCCTTGATCACGACATTCGCGTCTTCGCCTTGAAACGCCTGGTCACAAGCTCCGCCCAACTGGCGGCACGTCATTGTTTTCATATTTCGAACGTAAGTCCGCAATGGGCGGCGATGCTTCTCGAAACCTGCTCAACTGGCCGCAGCATCCATCTGCGTGGAAATGTCAGACCCCCGACGCACTCTGATGCCATGGAAGCCTTCCCCCTCCTTTTGACCGCAATCCTGGCCTTGTGCGCCGGATTGGCCATCGGATTGCTCCTCGGGCGACGAGGTGGCGGAGATGTTGATCTCGATGCCACAGCGCGCGCAGTCGATCCGGTGCGCCAGAGCCTTGATCGGTTCGGTGATCGACTGCGCGAACTCGAACACAGCCGCATCGAATGGCACGCCCAACTGCGCGAGCAGGTCGAGTCGGTCCGGCTCACCAACGACTCTCTGCGCAAGGAAACTGCATCGCTCTCCACTGCTTTGCGCAAGCCGCAGGTGCGCGGACGTTGGGGCGAGATGCACCTTAAGCGCACGGCCGAATTGGCGGGAATGCTCGAGCACTGCGATTTCGATGTACAGGTCACCACGGGCCATTCCGGTACGGGCGATTCAGTGCTTCGCCCTGACATGGTCGTGCGCTTGGCCGGCGGAAAGTCTGTCGTGGTCGACTCCAAGGTGCCGCTGGAGGCGTACCTCGATCTGGTGACCTCTGATGACAGCGCCGACGAACACCTGGCCCGTCATGTCCGTCAGGTCCGCACCCACATCGACCAGCTGGCGGCCAAGGCGTACTGGGATCGATTCGATTCCTCGCCGGAATTCGTCGTGTTGTTTGTGCCTGGAGAGGCGATCTTGTCGTCGGCGTTGGAGGCCGAACCCGCATTGCTTGAATATGCGGCGTCCAAGAAGGTCGTGCTGGCCACGCCAACCACGTTGATCGCGCTGCTGCGCACCGTCGCCTACGCCTGGACGCAGGAACGGCTGGCCGAGAATGCCCGCGAGATCTGGAGCGAAGCGCGCGAACTGTACGACCGAATCGGCACCGTCACCGAACACGTCGATCGGCTAGGCCGCTCACTGGAAAGCAGCGTCCGTGCGTACAACGACGCGATTGGATCCATCGAGTCGCGGTTCTTGGTCTCCGCCCGACGCATGGCTGCGCTCCACGTAGCCGATCAACCAGTCGAATCGCCCAGAATCATTGAAACGACACCCCGCCAGATGACGGCCCCTGAGCTCCTTGACGGGCTACGGTCGTAGGCATGACGCATTCGGCGTCCTCGCACGCACCCCGCACGCCGCTGGGCCCAGCGGCTGACGACCTCACGTCGCGCGGAGCGATCACCGTCGCGGCCAGCGCGATGGTCGTTATTGCCGCCCTCGACCTGGTCAACGGGCGTATCGAGTTCGTCTTCTCGCTTGGGTTCGTGCTGGTCTCGCTCACCGTGGCGCTCGCCGTCGATGGCCGCAATCTGTTCACTGCAGGGGTCATGCCACCTGTGCTGCTCCTGGTGAGTTTGCTGGCGTTGTGTCTGGCGGCCGCCGACAGCGTCGCGGTCGATGGCGTGGCCACGAATGCGAGCCTGATCACCCGCTACATCGCGACAGTCGTCGATCACGGAATGACGCTGGTCGTCGGTCACGGTCTGGCTTTGGCCGCAGTTGTCTGGCGGATTCTGCGCGGCATCTGATGGCTTCGATTGACGACGTCCGCCGGATCGCCATGACGTTCCCTGAAGTCACCGAAAAGTTGGCATGGGGCAACACCACGTGGCGAGTGAACGACCAAACGTTCGTCTGGGATCGCCCGCTGCGCAAGAAGGACCGCGCAGAACTGGGTCCAGCTGCACCAGATGGCCCCACGATGGGCGTGCACGCCGAGGACCACAGCGAGAAGCAAGCGCTGTTGGCGTCTGACCCGGAGGTCTTCTTCACCATCTCCCATTTCGACAAATACGCCATGTTGTTGGTGCGCCTTGATGCGGTCGACGAATCGCGACTGACAGAGATCATCGAGGACGCCTGGCTGGCCCGAGCACCAAAGAAGCTCGCTGCCGACTACCTCGCTCGCTGAACCGAGAGTGCCGCAGGGCATCATGAGGACATGGACGAGAACACGTTCCAGTTCGCCTGGTTCAGTTGTGAACAGACACCCGACGGCGAGGTCTTCCATCCGGGGCCTATTGCTGCTTCGGGGTGGAGCACCGAGCAGATACACGGCGTTGCCGTCGCTGGATTGCTGGCGCGCGCCGCGGAGAAATGCGTTGCCGACGCTGGCCGCTCTGAACTAGTGCCTGCGCGCTTCCAACTCGACATGTTCCGTCCGGCAAAAATGGCTCCCACTACTACCGCAGTCGAGATTGTGCGTGACGGACCTCGGCTTATGTTGATTGATGCCGTGCTGAATCAGGGCGGCGAGGTGATGGCCCGAGCGAGCATTACGTTCCTCAAGCCAAGCCAGACACCCGCTGGCGAAGTATGGTCGCCCTCAGCTGACGACCGCCCAGCACTTCCCCCAGCCGAACTCCTGCCGCCGCACGGCGAGCATCACGTGCCGTTTTTCACCAGCCACGAAGACTGGTCGGACAACTTCCGTGCTCACCAAAATTCTGGCCGTCATCAGACCTGGCAGACCGCTGTACCGATCGTCCTCGGCGAAGAATGCACGCCATTCCAAGCCGCAGCGTCCATCGCGGACGCGGCGAGCATGGTGACGAACTGGGGTTCCGAAGGTGTTGAGTACATCAACACCGACGTCGGTCTCGCGCTGTCACGCCAGCCGGTCGATGTTCTTGTCGGACTGCGCGCCACCGACCACATCCCGTCGGATGGACTCGTCGTCGGCGTCGCCGAAATGTACGACCGCCAGGGCGTTCTCGGTGTCGTCACCATCACCGCGATGGCAAACACGCGCCGCACGGTCGACTTCACGACCGCGGAGTACGAGGCGCCGAACGCCTAATCAGCCGGTGGCTTCGTCGACATAGCACCAGCGCCAGGCCTCGCCGGGCTCAAATGAGCGGATCACCGGGTGAGTTGTCTGGTGGAAGTGGGCCGTGGCGTGCTTGCCCTCAGATGAGTCGCAGCAGCCCACGTGTCCGCACGTCATGCACAGCCGCAAGTGCACCCACGCGCTGCCGTCGGCGAGACACTCCTCGCAGCCGGTAGGTGTGAGCGGATCCGGGACGATGCACGCTTCCGCGAGATGTTCGCAGGCGCCTTCATTGTCGTAGGTGGGTCGCAAATCGACCTCCCGATCGGCCGTGGTGTCGTCGAGGAATCCACGATCCAGGATCGACTCCTCAAGGTCTAGTGCGTTCATGACCCGGGTCAAGATGGCCTGATCGACAAGCCCTTCGGCACGAATCCGCAGCAGCTCGTCCCGTTCGGCGTCGAGCATCCCGCTGCGCACGCGCGTGTACTGACGAGTCGGGGTGTCGATGCTTCCGAGCCGCTCCCACACCGCATTCGTGCGATCGCCAGCTCGTTCGCGCAGCCGCGCGATCACTCGGTCCGATGCCTCTGCGTCCGGCAGGTCATCGAGGTATCGAAGCCCTGCAGCAGTCACGGCCTGATAAACCGTGGCCTCTTGCAGGTGGTCTTCGTGACGATCAGGGCCAGGGACCCCAAGCCTTCGCACGACCCAGGGAAGCGTGACGCCCTGGATCATCAGCGTGCCAATCGTGACAACAAAAGCGCTCAGAACCAGGGCAGCGCGATGCGGAGTATCGGTGGGCAGCAGGAATACCGCGGCAAGCGTCACCACGCCGCGCATGCCTGCCCAGCCGACAACGAAGGTAGTGCGCCACGACGGCGCCGGATCCGCTGCCGCAACCTTGGGGAACAGACGTGGCAGATAAGTCGCGGGAAACACCCAGACGAGGCGCAGCGCCATCACCGTGGCCAGCACCGCGAAGCTGATAGCGACGACCGTCCCGATGTTGGTGTCGCTGGCTTCAACTGATTCCACAATCGACCGCATCTGCAGGCCGATCAACAAAAAGACAGCGTTTTCCAGGACGAATGACACGGTGGCCCAGTTGGTGCGCTCGAACAGCCGTGACGTGCCCGACTGAATGCGTGGCGCCTTGTGGCCCAGCAGCAGGCCGGCCGTCACGACGGCAAGAACTCCAGACGGGTGGCCGTCAACACCAGGGATCGAGATCTCTTCCGCGGGCAGGTAAGCCAACCAGGGCGTCAGTAGCGATACCGCGACGTCGGTGACTTCGTCTTGGATCTTGAGCCGAATCTTTCCGACGACCAGCACCACGACAAGCCCCACGAGCACTCCGCCGGCGGCCGACACGATGAAGCTCGCCCCCGCGTCCCAGACGGTGACAGTGCCGCCCATCGCCGCGATCGCGGTGCGCAGCGTCACGATGGCGGTCGCGTCATTGACCAGGCTCTCGCCCTCCAGAATGGTCACTACCCGTCGCGGCAGGCCGATTCGACGAGCCACCGCAACGGCCGCAACAGCATCTGGCGGGGCGACCACTGCCCCGAGCGCGAAGGCAACCGGCCACGACGTATCAAGCAACGAGTGGATGACGACCGCGACGCCGACCGTCGTGAACAACACGAGCCCAACGCTCAATAGCCCGATCGACCGGCGATTCGCCCCGAAATCCAACAGTGACGTGTTGATGGCCGCCGAGTAGAGCAGCGGCGGAAGAAGACCCAGCAGGACGATGTCGGGGGTGAGTTCGACTTCGGGAACGAACGGCACATAGGAGCCGATGACCCCGGCAACGATCAGAACCAGCGGCGCCGACATGGACCATCGCCCCGCCAGAGCGGCAACCGCAACTGCGATCGCGACGACGGTGACGATCGTCAAGGCAACGTCCATTCCCCCAGTCTGTCAGCGACCCACCGGTCAGCATGTCTCATCTCGACGCATAAGGTGCCGATGTGGCAATAGTGACGGCGGACCGCTCAACACAACATCGACCGGCGTTCACCGCACTCATGACCCTGATCGCGATCGCACTAGGAACCTCTGGAGCACCTGCGGCCCTGTACGGGCTCTACGCCGAGAAGTGGGCCTTTGAGGAACTGACGACGACCATCGTCTTCTCGGTGTACGCGGCCGCCGCATTGATCGCCGTTCTCGTCACTGGTGCCATATCCGACCGCCTCGGTCGCAAGCCGGTGCTGATCACAGCGACGCTGCTGATTCTCGCCGGACTGGGATTTTTCATCGCCGCTCAGGGTGTGGGTTGGCTCTTGGTGGCCCGAACGCTGCACGGCTTCGGGGTGGGCGCGACCGTCGTCGTCGGCACCGCGGCGCTGCTGGATCTGCGCCCAGATGACGGTGCCCGCACTGGCCGCAACACCAGTATCACGTTCAACTTCGGAATCACGGTGGCCGTTCTCGCTACCGGGTGGATCGCCGATCACGGCCCACACCCGCTGGTGACTCCGTTCGTGGTGTTGACCGCCATCTTCGTCTTGCTCCTCATTGCAATCGCGCTGATCCCAGAACCACACACCACCGACCGTGCGACCACATTGAACATCGCGCGTCCTCGGGTTCCAGCGTCGATTCGTCCGCAGTTCCGGTTCTCGTCACTCGGCGCGATGGCCTCATGGTCTGTGCTTGGTGTATTCCTGTCGCTCTACCCAGCCATCGCCTCACGTGCCGTCGATGCCGACGGCGTCATGTTCGGAGCGGCGGTCGTGGCCGTTTCCGCCGCGGCCGCTTCGGTCAGTCAGATCATCGCCGGAACCTGGGACGCCAAGCGGACTGCCATCGCAGGAGACTTCGGCACGGCCGTCTTCCTGCTGCTGGCGGTGCCTGCCGTGGCTTCGGGCAACGGCTGGGCCATCGCTGCGGACTCAGCATTGCTCGGCGCGTTCTTCGGCCTGGCCTTCGGTAGCTCGCTACGGCATCTCGCCGAGAATATTCCGGCAGACCACCGCGGCGAGGTGATGTCGGCGTTCTACGTGCTGGCCTATGCAGCAATGGCGCTGCCTACGATCTTCGCCGGGTGGGTCGCAACGCGCTACACACCCGAGGACGTCTTCGGACCGTTCATGGTGCTGGTAGCCATCGCCTGCACCACAGCCGGCGTATTAGGTATGCGCCAGCGGGACGTCAGCTGACGCCAGCGGCCTTCATGTCACGGCGCAACTCCGGCGGCAACGAGAACGTCAAGTTCTCATCAGCAGTGCGGATCGCGTTCGCATCCGGATGACCGTTTTCAGCCAAGAACGCCAGCACGTCCTGGACTAGGTCGTCTGGCACCGACGCGCCTGACGTCACGCCCACCTTGTCGACACCGTCAAGCCATGCAGGATCAAATTCGCTGACGTCGTCGATGCGGTACGAAGCCTTGGCTCCAGCTTCGAGCGCCACCTCAACCAGGCGCACCGAGTTTGAGGAGTTCGCCGAACCCACGACGATGACCAAGTCGGCTTCCTTCGCGATCTCCTTGACCGCAACCTGGCGGTTCTGGGTGGCGTAGCAAATATCGTCGGACGGCGGATCTTCCAACTGCGGGAACTTCTTTCGCAGCCGACGCACCGTCTCCATTGTCTCGTCGACACTCAGCGTGGTTTGCGACAGCCACGACAGGCGCGCATCGGCGGGGAACTCAATCGCGTCAACGTCGTCGGGGTGCTCCACCAGCGTGATCGATTCGGGCGCCTCGCCCGCGGTGCCCTCAACCTCTTCGTGGCCCGCGTGGCCGATCAGAAGAATGTGCTTTCCCTCTGCTGCGAACCGGCGCGCTTCATAATGCACTTTGGTGACGAGCGGGCAGGTGGCGTCGATGGTCTTCAGATCGCGCTCGGCCGCCTCGGCGTGAACCGCTGGCGAGACACCGTGCGCAGAGAAGACGACGGTCGACCCCGGCGGCACTTCATCGAGTTCTTCAACGAAGATCGCTCCGCGCTCAGCCAAGGTGTTGACGACGTGCTTGTTGTGCACGATCTGTTTGCGCACGTACACAGGCGCGCCGTACAAGTCGAGCGCCTTCTCCACGGTAATGACCGCACGATCAACTCCGGCGCAGTACCCGCGCGGGTCTGCAAGAAGGACGGTGCCGCCCACGGGCGGCATCCCCAAGTTCACATGCGAGGCCATGCGGCCAGTCTACTGGGGTCAGTCTGACCCGACCCCTAGGCTGAGCGCCATGGCCCTGCAGACCTCGCCGGACGCGCCTGCCGCACTCCGCACGATCTCAGCGGCAGTAGGCGATTGGGTTTCGCGACTAGGCGGAGTGTGGGTCGAAGCCGAGGTCACCGAACTACGGCGCCGTCAGGGAACCTGCTTCCTCACGTTAAAGGATCGCGTCGCCAATGTGGTGGTGCCAGGCACCTGCCACGTCGCAGTTCTCGATGCTCTCCCGGCGCCAGTGGGCGCCGGCTCTCACGTCGTGATCCACGCCAAGCCCACTTACTACGTTCCCCGCGGATCGTTCTCACTCGAGATCCGCGAGATTCGACTGCAGGGCGAAGGCATTCTGGCCGCCCGTCTCGAACAATTGCGCAGCGCGCTCGCCGCCGAGGGATTCTTCTCCACCGAGCGCAAGCGCCCACTGCCTTTCCTGCCGCACGGCGTCGGACTGATCACCGCCAAAGACTCCGCTGCAGAGCGGGACGTACTGGAGAACGCGCGTCGCCGCTGGCCAGGCGTGCGTTTCGTCGTCCGACACACCACGATGCAAGGTCCAGATTCAGCACGCGACGTTATCCATTCGCTCGGCATCCTCGACGCTGATCCAGCTGTGGATGTCATCGTGATCAGCCGTGGCGGCGGATCGCTGGAAGACCTACTGCCGTTCTCTGACGAAGGGCTCGTCCGCGCGGTATTTGGGGCGCAGACTCCTATCGTCAGTGCCATCGGCCACGAACAGGACGTCCCACTGCTTGATCTCGTGGCCGACCTTCGAGCGTCGACCCCCACTGACGCAGCCAAGCGCGTAGTGCCCGACGTCGCCGAAGAGATCAATGGTCTCGACCATGCCCGCGATCGCATGCGGCGCGTCGTCCGTGGTCTCGTCGATCACGAAACACACCGCATCGACCAACTCCGGTCCCGGCCAGTACTCGCTTCACCCGACACGCTCATCAACGCCGCCGAACAAATCGTTGCTGAACAACGCGACCGCGCTCGACGCTCATTGAGCCACCGCCTTGATCGGGCGCACGACGAAATCGGCCACCATTTGGCGCGTGTCCGTGCGCTATCACCCCTGGCCACACTCGAACGCGGCTACGCCGTCGCTCAGCTCGCCGACGGCAATGTCGTCACGCGCGTCGAGCAAGCACCGCCGGGCACCTCACTGACCCTTAAGTTGACCGACGGCGCCGTTCATGTGCGGGCCCTCGAGGAGGACGCATGACCGACACTCCCCCAGATCTCACCTATGAGCAGGCGCGAGACGAACTCATCGCCACAGTGCAGAAGTTGGAGACCGGTGGCACGACGCTCGAAGAGTCACTCGCGTTGTGGGAACGCGGCGAGGAACTCGCCAAGCTGTGCCAGACGTTCCTCGACGGTGCACGCGCCCGCCTCGACGCATCCAATGACGGCGAGCAGGACGGCTGAGCGCTACTTCTCTTCGAGCGAGGCGATATACGCCTCAAGATCAGATTGATCGACCGTTCCGGTGATCACCGTCGAGACTCCATCGACGCGGCTTGAATAGGTAATTTTGTCATTCGGCCCAGCATTGACAGCCCATACCCGGTCGCGCACCTTCGCTGATCCGGCCGGTTCACTTCCCTCGGCGACCCGGTCAAGCACTGACCGCACCGATTCAGTGGTCTGTTCGATGCCGAGATAGTCGTCCTTGTCCGTCAGGACTCCCAGCACCCACCGACTGGTCTCGCGGGTGTAGCGGGCCGACGTAGCGCGCCAGCCCGCCGGCAACGATGCGGGCGCCATGATCGGGTAATCAGCACCGCGGCTGGCGCTCTGTGCCGCCGGTTTCCAGTCGACCGATCGCGCCGGTTGGTCCGGGGTTGACGAGAGGAACTGCCCGATACCGAACAGCGCCAGCACGGCAACAACCAGCACGGCGACGGAGCGAAGAACGTCTCCCATATCGGGATTTCCACGAGAACTGGCCACCGAATGATCCTACGGAGGTCTGCCACCCCCACTGACGTAGGCTCAAGAGCAGTGAGTCATATCGAAACCGCAGCCCCCTACGCGGTCCCCCGCGCCGTCCCCATCCTCGACATTGCAGCCAAATCCATCATGGTGCTGCTGCTGATCTCTGCCCTCGTGGATCCGGCAGCCGTCAACCTAGAAGGCAAGGCCGCCTCAGCACGCGCCGTCGGCTACCCACTACTGGCATTCATTATTCCGGTGCTTTGGTACGGCTGGGGCAGAGATCGATCGTTCCCATGGATTGCCGACCTGATGGTGACGATCCCGTGTTTCAGCGATCTTCTGGGCAACCGCATTGGGCTGTACGACAGCGTGTGGTGGTTCGACGATCTGGTGCATTTTGTGAACACCGGACTCATCGCCGGCGCGGCAATCATGCTCACGTTGACCTATCGAGCAACGCTGGCTGAAGCCGTCGAGCGGGGCCTGGTCGTTGGGGTGACATCGGCGCTTCTATGGGAGATCGCTGAATACTTCGCTTTCTTGAGCAAGCACGTCGAGCGCAACGGCGCATATGCAGACACCTTGGCCGACATGGCGTTGGGAACGATGGGTTCGTTGTGCGCGGCACTCATCATTCACCGCATGTGGCAAACGCAACGATCTGTAGGTATTCGAACGGGCTAAGTAAGCCGCCGATAGACTTCGACCGTGGAGACGCTCAAGCCTGCCTCGCAGGCACCGGACCGGAATCTTGCTCTCGACTTGGTGCGCGTCACCGAAGCTGGCGCCATGGCCGCTGGCCGCTGGGTTGGCCGCGGCGACAAGAACGGTGCCGATGGTGTGGCAGTCAACGCGATGCGCTCACTGATCAACACCGTCGAGATGAACGGCGTTGTCGTCATCGGCGAGGGCGAAAAAGACGAAGCGCCCATGTTGTTCAACGGCGAACAGGTCGGCGACGGCACCGGACCGGAGTGCGATGTCGCCGTCGATCCGATCGACGGAACCACGCTGACGGCTAAGGGCATGCCGAACGCGATCAGCGTCATGGCCGTCGCGCCTCGCGGCACCATGTACGACCCGTCCGCAGTGTTCTACATGGAGAAACTCGTTGCCGGCCCCGAGGCCGCCGAGTACGTGGACATTCGCCTTCCTGTCGCAGAAAACATCGCACGGGTTGCCAAGGGCAAGGGAATCCAGAAGGGCGACGTCACCGTATGCGTGCTCGACCGCCCGCGCCACGCTCAGTTGGTCGACGACATTCGTGCAGCTGGCGCCCGCATCAAGTTCATCAGCGATGGTGACGTCGCAGGCGCTATCACCGCGGCCCGTCCTGACACGGGAGTTGACCTGCTGGTCGGCACCGGTGGCACGCCTGAAGGCATCATCACGGCCTGCGCCATCAAGGCCATCGGCGGCGTGATCCAGGGGCGCCTGTGGCCGACCGACGACGACGAGCGCCAGCGCGCGATCGACGCTGGCCACGATCTTGAGCGCGTGCTGAGCACCGACGACCTGGTGACTGCCGACGACTGCTTCTTCGTTGCCACCGGCATCACCGACGGGGAGCTCATGCACGGCGTCCGCTACGGGGCTGGCCGCGCCATCACCGAATCGATCGTGATGCGTTCGCGATCAGGCACGATCCGCAAGATCACCAGCGAGCACCAACTCAGCAAGCTGCAGGCCTACTCCAGCATCGACTACGAACACTGAAATAGACCTGCAGTCAGTACTGCAGCTACTTCACTTCCATGTCGAACAGCACGTCGTCACCCTTGACCGACGTGACTTTGATTTCGACCTTGTAGTCGGTTCCGTCGCCAGACATCGAGCACGTCATGGTGGAGTCGACTTCGGCGGTCAAGTCCTCGGGGCAACTGATCTTGCCAATCTTGTCGAACTCCCCGCCGAACTTGTCCTTGATCTGCCCCTCGACGTCCTTCTGCTCGACGACGCCTGCGCCACAGGCACTGAGTGCCAGTAGTGCGGCAGCGGCAAGACCGACGCGAATCCCCGAACGATGAAGTACCTGTGATGCCATGGAATCTCCCTGCGGTAGGCGTTTCATTGCCCGAGACGTGGCCACAACCTACTGCCCCACTACCCCTCCGCGCGACCTTTTGAAAAAGTCAATCTGTCCTGAAATTACAGGCAAGAGAAGACAGCCATTCGCATTCGAACTCGATGCTGTACGTGACGTCGAGAGGCGCGCCGACTGATTTCTTGACCCACCTCCACACATGGCGCAAGTGGAGCGCAACAAATCTCCGTTTGAGCGACTGTCAGAGCTTCTCCCTACGGTCAAAGGTGATCGGGAAGGAGATTGATATCATCAATGACAAATTGATATCACCGGAAGTGGTTGATCCAATGGCCGCCATCACGATCCGCAACCTGCCGGACGAAACCCATCGCGCGCTCAAGGCGCTCGCACGAAAAAACGGTCGAAGCACAGAGTCCGAGGTGAGGATGATTCTCAACCATGCGGTGATGCCAGACGACCGACTCCAATTGGGCAGCCTGTTGGTCAGCCTCGGCCAACTGGTTGACGGTCTAGAGTTCGAGTCCGAGCGCACGTCGCCAAGCGAACCGATCGACTTCTCGTGATTGTTCTCGACACGAACGTCATCTCTGAACCGATGCGACCAACGCCAGATCTAAACGTCGTGAATTGGCTCAACACGCAAGCCATGGAAACCCTCTTTCTGACAACCGTCACACTCGCCGAGGTGCGTTTCGGCATCGCCGCGCTCCCTGCGGGTCGCCGCCAACGCACTCTCGCGTCGCGATTCGAGGACGAAATCGTCGCTGCCTTTGGCGATCGCATCCTGGATTTCGACGAGCCGTCGTCACGCCACTACGCCCAGATTCGAGCCGCGGGTCGCACAACTGGCACGCCCGTCCACCAGTTCGACGCCATGATCGCGGCAATCGCTCGACACCACGGAATGTCCGTCGCGAGCCGCGATAGAGCACCGTTCGAATCCGCCGGGCTCACTGTGCACGACCCTTTCGCCGCCTGATCCCCTTCCCTCACAGCGAACCAAGAAGACGCCGACGCTGTTCGGCGAGTTCGGCTTCGCTGGCCAGCCCCTCGCCTTGGCATATCGAATAAGCAGCAAGGCGTTGGTCCACCCAAAAGCGATGTGTGGAAAAGCCAATTGGCAGTGTCCGAGGGGCACCGTATAGTCGAATACATGTTCGAACAACCACATGCTAGCGGCGCCTTAACCGCCGTCGACATGGCTGCGGTGTGGCGCGAACAAGTGCGGGCCGAGTTCCGCACGATCGAGGCGATGTTCGCCGTCGAAGAACAGTGCCGCGAGCGCGCCCAGCATGAACTCACGCCGATGGCTCGGTATCTGAGCTCAACCACGTACTCCGACGAGATCGGCGAAGCGACTGATCTGTCGGAGGGCCAGATCCTCAATCGAATGTTCGCGGCGCGCACTGTGCGCGACCGTGCGCCATTGACCTGGAAGGCCTTCAGCCAGGGCGTCATTGACTTCCCCCGGATTCGCGAGATCGCCTCCACTATCGACAAGTTGCAGGAGCCCGAATCGGTCTCTCAGCTCGATGCCGAGGTCGTCACTTACTCGCCTGGTCACACCACTGCCGAGCTCAAGCGTTGGCTACGTGCGTTCATCGTGCGGGTCGAAACCGACGCTGCGCTGACTCGCGCTGAGGCAGAGCGCGAAAAGCGAAATGTCACTGTTGTCCACGGCGACGACGGCATGAGTTCGCTCACTGCCTACATCCCCTCGCATATGGCAACTGCGATTGAACGACGGCTCTACAAAGCTGCACGCAGCCTTGAGAAGGACAACCGGACGCTTGAACAGAAGCAGGCCGATCTCTTGGTTTATTGGGCCACCAACAGCGAAGCTTGCGAACCGCAGGTCGATGCCGCCATCGCCGTTGTGGTGGACGCCGATGTGATCGCTGGAGCGGCCTCTGGCTTCGCCACCAGCCCAGACCGCGCTTGGTTTGTCCCCGTCGAGTGGATTCGAGAACTGACAGAGTCTCAGAACCCGTTCTGGTACCGCATGGTGGTCGAACCGGTCACCCAAGACGTTCTCAGCATCGAATACAAGGGGCGTTTCGCCCCGAAGGTCTTGCGGCAGGCGCTGGAATTCAAGTACGGCACCTGCGTGATCCCCCGATGTCTAATTCCAGCGTGGAAATGCGAAATTGACCACGTGATCCCGTGGCCACGTGGAAGCACCATCGGTCACAACCTCACGCCGAAATCGAAGAAACACCATGCTCAAAAGGGCCACGGTTTGATCCGTAGCGCTTGAGTACGCTCAACCCATGGCTGTGAATCGTTCTGGGGAGCAGTTTGCCCACTTGCCGTCAGGCATCGACATCTGCTTCGAGACGTTCGGCAATGCGTCTGATCCCGTGGTCCTGCTGGTCATGGGCCTGGGCGGGCCGATGGGGTGGTGGTCCGATGAGTTCTGCACCCAACTCGCCGAACGTGGATATCGAGTCGTCCGATACGACAATCGCGACACCGGCCGGTCGACCAAACTGCGCCAGCACCGCGTCAGCAAGGTCGACATTGTGCGGGCGTTCGCGGGCCTGGGCGTCGACGCCGCCTATGGCCTCGACGACTTGGCAGCTGATGCGATCGGCCTGCTCGACCACCTCGATATCTCTGCGGCACACGTCGCTGGCGTGTCGATGGGCGGCATGATTTGCCAAATTTTGGCGATCACCTACCCGGACCGGGTGCTGTCGCTGACGTCGATCATGTCGACCACTGGCAAGCGCACCGTCGGCTGGCAGCATCCCAAGGTGCTGCGCGCGATGCTCGCCTCGGCCGGTCGTACGCGTGATGACTACATCGCCCGCGCGCTCAAATCCGGCAAGATCATCGGTTCACCGGGGTATCCCACCGACCACGAGCGTGCAGTCGCCCGCGCTATCGAAACCTACGACCGCGGCTGGGCCGCCAGCGGCGTTGCCCGGCACATGATGGCGGTTCTCACCGCCACTGACCGCACGAAGGCACTGGCTGGCGTTACGGCGCCCACCACGGTGGTCCACGGATTAGCCGATCCGTTGGTGCACATCTCCGGCGGGCGCGCAACCCATGCGGCGATCCCCAAGTCCGAATTCATTGAGGTTCCGGGCATGGGGCACGACATCCCCGTCGAGTTGTACTCGACGATCATCGACGCGATCGTCAACACATGAGGCACAACCCACGGCACTTCAGCGACGATCCGCAGATCGTCCGCCGGCTCGTGCGAGAACACCCCTGGGCGATCATCGTTTCGCACAACGGCGGCGAACTCGTGGCCTCGCACTATCCGGTGATGCTCGATCCGAACCACGATCTGTCGCTGCTCACCCACGTCGGGCGGCCAGATGAACGCATTCACGGTTTCAGCGATCGAGAGGTACTCGTCATCCTGCAGGGAGATCACGGCTACATCTCGCCGTCCTGGTATGAACCAGGCGAATCACAAGCTCCCACCTGGAACTTCACGGCAGCGCACTGCAGCGGCGTCCCCCAACTGCTCGACGCCGACGAGAACCTGCAGGTACTGACCGACATGGTGAAGATGTTTGAACAGCACGTCGAGGACCCGATGTGGCTGGACCAGGAATGGGGCGCGAAGGCAGCGCGCGGAACGGTCGGCCTGCGGATTCCCATCGACCGGTTCACGCTCAAGGTCAAGATGAGTCAGGACAAGACACCGACGTCGGTACAGAACGTCATCGACCATCTGAAAGCCGACGGTCCGTACCACCACGACGCCCTCGCCGCGGACGTTGAACGTGCGCGCGACGAGGGCGTCGGGTACTAGCGGTGACTACTTCTTGAGGTAGCAAGCCTCGTCGTACTTGTAGTCCTTCAGCGTCGGACCGGTGAAGAAGTCGACCGACTCCGCAACACCGGTGCCAGCGCCCTTCTTCGGAACGGCGAGCTGCGTCACCCGGACGGCCGCCGCGTTGGCGTCGCCCGCGTAGTTGGCCGAGCCCTCGGGCAGCATGCCCTCAGAATCGAGATCGCCCTTCATGGACTTGGCGGCCTTCATCATGCCGGCGCGCGTCAGATCGCCGTCGTCGATGGCCTTCTCGATCACTGCTTTCAGCACGTAGCTGCCGCCCCAACCGATGGCGAAGTAGGCGTTCGGGGTTTCCGAACCGGCCGCCTCACGCATGGCCTTGAAGCCGACGCTGTCGGTATCCCACAGCGGGAATGACGTCGCCCAGAGGAACGATGCCTCAAGTGCGGGTCCAGCCGGCGTGCCCAGCAGCGCTTCGTTCCACGTCGGGATCGAACCGATGAACTTGCCCTTGAAGCCACCCTTTGCAGCACCGCCCACCACTGCAGCGAGCTCCAGCGGGCCCGTCGCGACGACAACTACATCGGCACCCGACTCAAGGACTGCCTTGACTGCCGCGGCCTGTGCATCAGCACCGGGCCCGGTCGGGATGTCCTTGAACTTGGCCCCACGCGCCTCAGCGGCAATGCGCGCACCCTGTGCGGCGTCATCGCCGTAGTCGCCGGGGAAGTGAACGGCTGCAATGCTGTCGGCGCCGAGTTCATCGACGCCGTAGTCGACAGCGTTCATCGCTTCACCGCAGTAGCTGGTGCCGAGCTCAAGTACGCGGTCCTCAAACAGCCAGTTCGATCCGAGCGTCGCGGGAACGACGAGGAGGTCCTTGGCGTCCGGGTCACGGAGCATCGTCTCGGTGGGCACTGTGCCCAATGACTGCGCGACGGCGAGGATGTCGCCCTTGATTTCGGAGTACACCTGGGAGTGAGTTTCAGGGTCGTACTTGTTGTCCTTGACGTTGGTGGTGATGTCGATTTCGTAATCACCAATGCCGCCGTCAGCGTTGACCTTGTCCCAGAACGCCTTGCCGCCAGCGGTCAACGGAACACCGACGCCCTTGAAAGCGCCCGTCAGGTCGCTAATGACGCCGAGGTAGATGCAGCCCTTTTCCTTGTCGATGGCGTTGGGGCACGGCTTGTCCGTGACCCCTGGTACCGCTTCTGCGGAGTCGTCGCCCCCGCGACCACATCCCGTCAGAACGAGCGCTGCGGCGGCCATCGCCACGGTCGCGCGTTGAATCGTTCGCCTCATCTGGTGACTCCTTCTTCCGGTGTGATTCATCCTCGCCCCGCTCAATACGAGAAGGGGAAGCTCTTCCAATAGACCCTGATGCGATGCCAGATGCCGAACAGGCCACGTGGCTCAAACAACAGGAACGCGATGATCAAGACGCCGTACATCGCGGTTTCGACCTCAAAGACGTTGGGGTGCTTATTCGCCGCGGTGGTGATGAACGGCAGGAACGACGGGAGTTCGCTGGAGATGCGCGGCAGCAAAGCGATCAGTAGCGCGCCCATGATGGAGCCCGAGACTGTGGCGACGCCGCCGATCAGGATCATTGCGATGAACTGCACAGACAACAGCAGCCCGAAACCCCCACTGAACCGTTCGGGTCCGAAGTAGCCGTTCGCGACGAACAGCAGCGATCCGCACACCCCGGCGTAGAACGACGACAGCACGAAGGCAATGAGTTTGTACTTCGTCAACTCAACGCCCATCACGCCGGCGGCGATGTCACGATCGCGGACGGCCGAGAACGCCCGGCCGATCTTGGACCGGCCGATATTTCGAGCCAGCATCGCGAAGATCACCAAGACCACCAGGAAAAACCAGAACAGTTTCTGTTCCTTCGTGTAGGCGCCGCTCACCGTGAGGTCGGCGCCCAGGATGACGGGCACAGGCGCCTCTCGGCCTTGCTGGGCACCACCAGACAAGCTGGCCCACTCAGTGAAGATGAAGCCGCCGATGATGACCAGGCCCAGCGTGACCACTGCGAGGTACAACCCGCGCAGTCTGACGGCGAGGGGAGCAACGATCGCTCCCGCGATGGCAGCCATCACGCCTGCCCCGAGAATCCAAGCCGGGGCGAAAGTGATTCCTAGGCCCATCGTTCGACCGTCGGGATCGCCCGCCATCCAGGACGCCGTATACGCACCGACTGCCACAAAGAATGCGTGACCGAGCGACACCTGGCCAGCGAATCCGGTCAGCAGGTTCAGTCCGATGGCGCCGATCGCCAGCACCAAACCGGTCCCGAGAACCTTGAGGAGATCGTCGGCCACCATCATCGGCAGCAGCGCCGCAAAGATCACGATCAGCAGTACGCCGACCTGCTTGGGACGGGTGTTCAAGAACGCCATGTCCTGGGCGTAGGCCGTGTACAGCTCGGGACGGCCTTTCACACGGGTGTGACTCATACCCGCTCCACCTCCTTGGTGCCGAACAACCCATAGGGCCGCACCAGCAGCACCAACAACATGACGACATACGGGGCAAGAGGTCCGGTATTCGTTGCGATCCCGGGAAAGATGTCGGTGTGGTAGTTGCGCACGAGGGCTTCAACAACGCCGATCGTCAGACCGCCCACGACCGCACCCAGTAGCGAATCGAGACCGCCGAGGATGATGACCGGCAACGCCGCCAAGCCGATGATCCACAGGTTCTGATCGAGCGGATTTCCGGCAGCGGCGAACACCCCGGCAATTGCGGCCAGGAAGCCGGCCATCGCCCACGAAACCGCGAAGACGACGCCCACACTGACGCCCTGCGCCATCGCGGCCTCTTGATCAAGTGCAGCGGCCCGCATGGCCAGACCGATGGGTGTGAACCGGAAGAACGCTGCGACCAGTGCGACCATCACGGCCGCTGCGATGAACGCTGCGGCGTGCCGGTGTTCGATGTGGACGCCGCCGATCGTCCAGCGCTCGATGCCCCACGGATCTCCCACCACCCGTGGATCGGTTCCCACGAACGCACCCGCCACGACTCGTACGACGATGTCGACGCCGATCGTGATGATCGCGATGACGAACACCGCCTTGCCGACCATCGGCCGGATCGCGAGTCGTTCGACGATCAATGCGACTACCGCGATGAGCAGGCCGCCGAGGATCACTGCAGCCCAGAAGCCGAGCTTCGGGCTGAGGTAACTGACCAAGATCGCACCCGACATCATCAGTGCCGGCTGGGCGAAACTGATGACGCCCATCGACTTGTAGATGATGACGAAGCCCAGTGCGAGCAGCGTGTAGATCGCGCCTTGACCCAGTCCCATTGAGAGGGCCGACAAGAGTTCGGTCATGCTGCTGCCCCCTTGTACATCGAACTGATCAGGTCGTCGTAGGACGCGTTGATGGCCGACCGCTTGACCTTCTGCGTTGCCGTCAGTTCGCCGTCCTCGTGGTCAAGTTCCTTCGGCAGCATCCGGAAGTCCTTGAGTTGTTCAACCGAAGCGAACCGCTCGTTGACCTTCTTGACGACGTCCTTGACCAGGGCAACGACTTCGGGCTTCTCAGCCAGATCCCGGTAGGTCGTGAACGCCAACTCCTTGCGCTGCGCCCACTCCCCCACGGTGTCCAGCTCGATGCCGATCAGCGCAGTCAGATATTTGCGACCTTCGCCGATCACAATGGCTTCCTTGATGAACGGTGAAGCCTTGAGCGCGTTCTCGATCTCCGACGGCGAGATGTTCTTGCCGCCAGCGGTGATGATGATGTCCTTCATCCGGTCGGTGATCGCGACATGCGTGCCCTCGACCATTTCTCCGACATCACCGGTGTGCAGCCAGCCGTCGCGATCGATCGTGTCGGCGGTGGCCTGCTCATTGCGCCAGTAGCCGGCAAACACCGCCGGGTGACGGGTCAGAATCTCGCCGGTCGTCTCATCGATCTTGATTTCGGCGCCCTCCAGCGCCTCGCCCACCGTGCCCAACCGCACGCGGCCTGGTCGGTTGGCGGTCGCGATGGCCGAGTTCTCAGTCATGCCGTAGACCTCGTGGACCGGGACACCGATTCCCATGAAGAACTGCAGCACTTCCGGGGCGATCGCGGCAGCACCGCAGGATGCGTACCGCACATTCCGCAGACCGAGCCTGGTCTTGAGGGCACGGAAGAACAGCGGCCAACCGATCGCGTACCGGATGCGGGTTCCGAAGGTGTGAGAACCGCCGGTCTTGGCGAGCGTCTTGCCAATGCTGTCTGCCTGTTTGAGCCAGAACTGCGAGTAGATCCGCTTGAGCGGGGTCGCCGAATCCACCTTGATGCGGGCCATCGCCAGCAACTTCTCCCAGATGCGCGGCACGGCAAAAAACAGCGTCGGCTGAACTTCGCGCAGATTCTGCGAAACGGTGTCGATCGATTCGGCGAAGTTGGTCTGCACGCCAGCACCTGCGTTGAACCAGGTCGTGAAGAACCGCTCGGCCACGTGACACAGCGGCAGATACGACAGCGTCAGGTCTTTCGGCCCAGGCGCCGGCTCAACGAAACTGTTGCCGTCAAACACCGTGTGCATCGCGAACTCGGCGTTGGCGACGGTCAGCATCGCGCCCTTCGGCGGACCCGTCGTGCCCGATGTGTACACCAGCGTGATCACGTCATCGGGCTGCGCTTCAGCCATGATCTGCTCGACGGCACCAGGGTTCGCGGCCCGATGTTCGGCACCCTTGGCCATGAAGTCATCCCACGACATCAGCCGGTCGTCGTCGTACGTGATACCTCGACGCTCGACGTAGATGATCGTGCGGACGTCCGGAACGTCGACCGCGAGCACTTTGTCGATCTGTTCTTGGTCTTCGGCCAGGTGCACGACGCTGCCGCTATGCGTCACGAGGTACTCAACCTCGGGCGCCGGGTTCGTCGGATAGAGGCCAACCGTTGTGCCGCGGATGGCGACGGTGGCAAGGTCAAGGATCAACCATTCGGGTCGATTCTCTGAATGAACGGAGACGCGGTCGGTCGGTTGGACCCCCAATGCGAGCAGACCGTGCGCGGCATCCTGAATCAGGCTCCAATAGTCCGTCCAGTTGTACTCGCGCCAAATGCCGTACTCCTTGTGGCGCATGGCAATGGCCTTCGGCAAGGTTCCCGCGCGATCACGCACGAGAGATGCAATCGTCGTGGTGGTCACGCCGCCCCCAAGTACGCGGCGATCACTGCGGGGTCGTTCTGTACCTCAGCAGGGGTTCCGGTGGTGATAGGAACGCCGAAGTCGACGACCATCACGCGGTCCGCCAAGTCCATGACCAATCCCATGTCGTGCTCGACCATGATCATCGGCATGTGCATGTCCTCTCGCACATCGAGGATGTATCGCGCCATGTCCTCGGTTTCTTCCAAGTTCATGCCCGCCACCGGCTCGTCGAGCAGCAGCAGTTTCGGGTCCATCGCCAGCGCACGGCCCAGCTCAACCCGCTTCTGCACGCCGTACGGCAACATGCCGACGGGGAGTGCGCGCCAGGCCTCCAATTCGAGGAAGTCGATGATCTCCTCGACCACCCGGCGGTGCCGCAACTCTTCAGCGCGAGCGCGGCCGAGCCATGCGAACGCCGACAAGGTTCCGTAACCGATGTGCTGATGGCGGCCGAGCATCAGATTGTCGATCACCGTCAGGTTCGCGAACAACTCAATGTTCTGGAAGGTGCGCGCAACTCCCAGGTGGGCGATGTCGGCAGGCCGCTTGCCGAGTATCGACTCGCCGTTCATGGACACTGAGCCCTGCTGCGGCTTGTAGACACCCGAGATGACGTTGAAGATGCTGGTTTTACCTGCACCATTCGGTCCGATGACAGCGAACAACTCGTCGTCGTTGACGTCGAAACTGACGCCGTTGATCGCCTTTACCTGGCCAAATGCCAAGGTCACGTCCTTCACTTGGAGCACAGTCACGATGCCCACCTCTTCCGGCGCCGGTAGTGCTTGATGTCTCGATACGACGTGCGCTCGCCCTCCGCACCGAGCCCGAGATAGAACTCGCGAATGTCGTCATCGGCCAGCAGCTCGGCGGCTGGCCGGTCCATCACAATGCGCCCGGTCTCCATCACATAGCCGTGATGAGCAATCTGCAGTGCCATCGTCGCGTTCTGCTCGACGAGCAAGACGCCCGTGCCTTGCTGGTTGATCTCGGCGACCACGTCACGGATCTGCGCAACAACCATGGGCGCGAGGCCAAGGCTCGGCTCGTCGAGGAGCAGATAGCGCGGGCCTGACATCAGTGCGCGCCCGATCGCGACCATCTGTTGTTCGCCGCCCGACAACAGCCCGGCCAGCTGAGCCTTTCGCTCGATCAGCCGTGGGAACAGGTCGTACACCCGGATGAGGTTCTCTTTGAGATCCTTGCGCGCTGCATAGGCGCCGACCCGCAGGTTCTCCTCGACAGTCAATTCGCGAAAGACCCGGCGGCCCTCAAGTACGTGCTTAATGCCGCGGGTGGCGAGCTGACTGGCGCTCCGCTTGGCGATCGATTCGCCGTCGAGGGTGACAGTGCCTTTTCGGACGTCGCCATCGTGAATATCGAGCATCCCAGAGAGCGCTCGCAGCAGAGTCGATTTTCCTGCGCCGTTGGCGCCGAGCAGCGCGATAATTTTGTCGTCGGGAATGTCCAGAGAAACCCCCCGAAGTGCGAGTACGACCTCTCCGTACACGACCTCCAGGTTCTGAACGCTCAGCACTCAGTCACCGTTCGCAGCATGGCCGGAGTGTGACCCGCGCCACAGGGTCAGCACAAGCACCGAGGCACTGGTTCAGGAAAGTATTTTCACACCACGTGCAATTACTATGCGGAATTCCCTGTTATTGCAGGATCGTCGCACCTTGCAACCGTCTCACGATGTGGACGCTTTTAGGCCAGGTCAGCGTTGTAGCGCTCGAGTCCTTGGACGAAAGTAGACAGATCGTCGTCATTCCAACCGCCTAAACGCCGGTGTAACCGCTCGCGCCGCTGGCTGCCAATGAGTTCGAGTTCTGCGCGGCCGGCATCGGTAGCTCTGAGCAGATTCGCTCGCCCATCATCGGGGTCAGGCGAGGCAATAACGAACCCTGCTTCGAGCAAGTGTTGGACATGTCGGCTGACGGCCGCCTTGTCAGTTCCGATCATCGAACAGAGGTCGGCTGCCCGTACCGGCGCCTGTTCGGCGATCATGCCCAAGACGACGTATCCCGTGCGCTCCCACGAGGCTCGACGGATACGGCGAATCAGAATCCCCAGCTCGACCTCTAGCTGGTCGAGCACCTTGTCCCTCATGAGTCGACTGTGGTCCTCAGCGGGACCTCTTTGATGAGCGCAACGCATAGCACCGCGAGAACTGCGAACGGCAAAGCGACCAGGAACAGATCGCCGAACGCATTGCCGAACGAACTCTCATAGAGGCCTCGCATGGTCGGCGACAACGTCGACAAGTCGGGGATCGAACCGGTGTTGTGCTTCAACTGGGCAAGGTCTGCGGGTGTGAGCTTGCCTTCGGCCACCAGTTGTTGGACACCGCTCTTGATATTGCCTTCCACCTGGTGGCTCAACACCGTGCCGAGCGCCGCGACACCGACCGAGCCGCCCAGCGTTCGGAAGAACGAAACGACCGAACTGGCTGCGCCCATGTCCTTGAGCGGAGTGTTGTTCTGCACCGCAAGCACCAGATTCTGCATCGTGGCACCCATGCCGAGGCCCAGGACCAACATGAATCCAACGATCAGGACCAACGACGTGTCGGCGTCAATCGTGCTGAGCAAGCCGAAACCGACGCACACCAACATCGACCCGCCGACCAACCACCGCTTCCAGTAACCCGTTCGAGTGATGATCCGGCCGCTGACCAGGCTCGACACCATCAGGCCGCCGACCATTCCGATCGACATCAAGCCCGCTTCCGTCGGTGACATACCCCGCGAGTACTGGAAGTACTGGCTCAAGTAGACGGTCGAGCCGAACATCGCAATGCCGATCATGACCGAGGCCACGGTCGACAACGATGTGGTGCGGTCGCGGAACAGTCGCATGGGAATGACCGGCTCTTTGGCCACTCGCCCTTCGACGAAGATCGCGGCCGCGATCAACACTGTGCTTAGTGCGACCAGCGCGTACGAGGTATCCGATCCCCACGCAAAGCTTGAGCCAGCGAGCGAGATCCAGATCAAGAATCCGCTGACGCCTCCCACAATCAACGTGGCGCCGACGTAATCGATCGAGACCTGGCGCTTGATCACCGGCAGGTGCAATGTGCGCTGCAGGACAATGAACGCGAGGGCGGCAAATGGCAGCCCAATGAAGAAACAGCCACGCCAGCCCAGCGGACTGTCGACGATGAGGCCGCCAATCAGCGGGCCGCTGACCGTGGCGACGGCAAAGACGGCGCCGATGTAGCCGGAGTATCGGCCTCGTTCACGCGGCGGAATCATGGAAGCGATGACAACCTGGACGAGCGCCATGAGGCCACCCACGCCCAGCCCTTGAACGACGCGGGCAGAAATGAGAACACTCATGCTCGGAGCAAACGCTGCGATCAGCGAGCCGATCGTGTAGATGATCAGTGCGACCTGAACGAGCAGCTTCTTGCTGGCCAGGTCGGCGAGCTTGCCCCAAATGGGCGTCGTTGCAGTCATCGCGAGCATCGTCGAGACCACAACCCAGGTGTAGCCAGTCTGGGTGCCGTGCAGTTCGGTCACGATGACCGGCAGGGCGTTGGTGACGACGGTGCTGGAGAGCATCGCCACGAACATCGCGAGAAGCAGACCGCTGAGGGCCTCCAAAATCTCGCGATGCGACATCTGGCCGG
>JBEBVW010000005.1:0-32771 GCA_040392565.1 Aeromicrobium sp.
TCGAAGCTGACGGAACCACCCGGCGCAATACTCGCGATCTGTTTGGTCCGTGCAGCGTGCCGCTCACCGTCAGGCGGCCCGACGTAGACCGTGACCTGGAAGGTGGCGGCCGCTTTGCCGCGATTCGACAAGTAGCCGGACGCCTTCCACTTGTCCTTACTTTTCGCGCACTGGAATTTCGACAAGGCTTCAGGAGCCGGAGTGCCAGCCGCAAGAGTCGGCTCAGGCGCTGGCTTTGATTTCTTCGCAGTCGCCGTAGCGGTCGGTTTCGGCTCGGGTTCTGCGCCACCGCCGCACGCGCCTAGGGCAATCATCAGCGAAGCCGCTGCAAGGGCCGTTGTACGCAGAGATGCCATAGCGACATCCCATCACCGCTGGTTCAAGAATCCAAAGCCATCCGAATGCGCGCCACGACGTCGTCGGGACTTCTTGATGAATTAACCACCACGACCGTCGACGTGACGCCCTCATCAATCGCTGCCTGACTCACGACCAGGCCCATCGCTTGACTCAGCTCGGCCTCTGGGGCATCGGTGTCACCCCTCAGCCAGCGACGCAAGACGTAGTTGTGCGCCGCCACGACGGCGGCCGCCATCAGATCAGCACGCAGTTCCGCATCGGGCCGATCGGCCCAGCGGGAAACCAACGCCGCCGCGAACGTGCGCTGGTACTGACGCTGGCCAGCGTTCTCGCGATCACGCAGCGCAGGAACCTGCCCGATCAGCCGATACCGTTGGCGAGCGCGGTCGCCCTCGGCCACATAGTGGCGCAGCACAATCCGGGCCGCCTCTGTCACCGCGATGTCACGAGTAGCGGGATCAGCCGCCTTCAATCGCGCCGAAATCTGGGCGAGCAACTCATCGTGTGCCGGAAATATCACCGCTTCCTTCGACCCGAAATGTCGGAAGAACGTCGTGCGTCCGACGCCGGCGCGCTCGGCAATGTCGTCAACCGTCGTTTCGTCGTAACCGCGTTCTTCGAACAGTTCAAACGCTGCATCGACGATTGCCATGGAACCCGCTCTCTAGTTACTTGGGAGTACGACGTACCAACATTATGGTACTGAGTACCACATTCGTGCAGGAAGAGGAACTAGATGAGCGGGATCGAGAAAGTCGGCGTAGTTGGTGGCGGCCTGATGGGCTCGGGCATCGTCGAGGTCGTCGCGCGGGCCGGTGGAGATGTCGTCAACGTCGAAGTCACCGCAGATGCTGCCAAGGCAGCCGAAGACCGCGTCCGTTCATCGCTGGACCGCGCGGTGTCCCGCGGCAAGCTCGCCGAAACCGATGCCGCTGATGTTCTCTCGCGTATCCGGTTTGTTGATGACCTTGAGGCGCTGGCCGATCGCGATCTGGTCATCGAGGCGGCCACCGAAGTCGAAACCATCAAGCTCGATCTGTTCCGCCGTATCGGTTCGATCCTGAAGTCCGACGACGCCGTTCTTGCGTCGAATACCTCCTCGATTCCCATCGTCAAGCTGGGTGCAGTGTCCGGCCGCGCCGGCCACGTAATGGGCGTGCACTTCTTCAACCCCGCGCCGGTCATGCAGTTGGTTGAGCTCATTCCGTCGCTCACCACCGCGTCGACCACGATGGACCGGATGCGCAACTGGGTCACCGAAGGCCTGGGGAAGAAGCCCATCGATGCCACCGACCGCGCCGGCTTCGTCGTCAACTCGCTGCTCGTGCCGTATCTGTTGTCGGCGATCCGCATGTACGAGGCTGGCTACGCCTCGGCCGAAGACATCGACCGCGGCATGGTGCTCGGCTGTGGCCACCCCATGGGTCCGCTGGCTCTGTCCGACCTGATCGGCCTCGACACTGTCCGGGCGATCGGCATCTCGATGTACGAAGAGTTCAAGGAGCCGTTGTACTCGCCCCCGCCACTGCTCGACCGCATGGTCGACGCGGGCCTACTGGGCAAGAAGTCCGGCCACGGCTTCTACCCCTACCGCTAAGTGGTGCGCTTGCCCATCCCGTTTTCAGGGAGCAGTTTGAGGAAGAGGCCTTCGGCTTCAGCGCACACGACATCACCGTGGCGCAGTTCGCCACGCAGATAAAGCTTGCGGCCCTCAATGCGTTCGACCCAGACGTGCGTGGTTAGTTCCACGTCGATCGGAGTCAAGGCTCGATAGTCGACCTTGAGGTAGGCCGTGCGAGTCATGCCCTTGGCTGCAGGGCCTGCCAGGTTGCCCAAGGCTTCGTCGAACATCAACGTGACCGCGCCGCCGTGGGCGGCCATTCCACCGCCCAGGAACCAGCGACCGAACGTGACCGTGCCTTCAAGCCGCTCGTGATCGCGGTGGCTCACGACCAGTTGCGGCAGCATCGCGTGGCCGCGCACCGGAAGTTGAAGAACTCGCCCGTTGACCTGATTCGGCTCATCGGTCACCAATGGATCAAGACGATCGCGCCACTTCTCCAAGTCCGCCGCAATCTCCTCGACGGTGCCGCGGTCCATGCGCATCGAGGCCAATCGGTTCTGCACGTCGTGCAGATTGCGCAGAAGTTGCTCGTACGCTCGAACCTCGTCAGGTTCGAATCCACCGTCAAAAATGTCATGCCAGGCCACGAACGGAGCCTATCGGCAGCGCCGCTCGTCGCAGGATCTGGCCGTTGAACGAAAAACAGATGCAACGTTGATGCGACGACAGGCACGATAGAACGACGTGATCACGCGAACTGCGTGCCGACAAGGAGATGCCGTGTTCTTCGCCCTCACCGTGAGTGACTTCTTGGACCGTGCTGTGACGGTCTACCCCGACCGCATTGCTGTGGTCGATGAGCCGAATCAGCCCGCCGAGTCGTGGGGTGAAATCACCTATGCCGAAATGCACCGCCGCGCCAAGAAGCAGGCCGCGACGCTTGACGAACTCGGCGTCCCGGTCGGCGGACGGGTTGCGATCGTGTCGCACAATTCGGCCCGCATGCTCACCTCCTTCTATGGAGTGTCCGGCTGGGGCCGCGTGCTGGTGCCGATCAACTTCCGCCTGTCTGTGCCAGAAGTTCGCTATATCGTCGAGCACTCCGGCGCCGAGGTGCTGATGATCGACCCCGAGCTGGAACACCTGATCGGTGCCGTTGAGGCCAAGCACACGTTCGTCCTGGGGCGCGATGACGACAAGATTTGGGCGTCGAACGCCGAGCCCGCACCGTGGGTCGCCGATCCGGTCGACAAAGAGAACGCCACAGCCACGATCAACTACACGTCTGGCACCACTGCGCGTCCTAAAGGCGTGCAGCTGACACACCGCAACAACTGGCTCAACGCCGCGGTCTTCGGCTGGCAGGCCAACGTCAGCGACCGCGACGTCTACCTGCACACGTTGCCCATGTTCCACGCGAATGGCTGGGGCCACCCGTTCACCGCCACTGCGATGGGCGTCAAGCACGTCATCTTGCGTCAGGTCGATGGCACCGAGATCCTCAAGCGCATCGAAGAGCACGGCGTCACCTACTTGTGCGCCGCGCCGGCCGTCGTCACCGCGGCACTTGACGGAGCCAAGGATTGGCAGGGCGAAATACCTGGACGCGACCGGGTGCGCATCATCGTCGCCGGTGCCCCACCGCCCACCCGCACGATCGAGCGCGTCCGCGAAGAATTGGGTTGGGAGTTCATCCAGATCTACGGCCTGACCGAAACCGCGCCGCTGCTCACCATGAGCCGCATGCGCCAAGAGTGGGACGACTTCCCGCCGCAAGAACAGGCGCGTCTCCTGGGCCGCGCCGGTGCTCCCGTCGTTGGTGTGCGCATGATGGTCGACGATTCAGGCGAAGTGCTGGCGCAGTCCAATCACAACTTGGAGTCCTACTGGCAAAACCCCGAAGCGACGGCCGAGGCTCAGGCCGGCGGCTGGTTCCACACAGGTGACGGTGGCACCTTCGAGGACGGCTACATCACGATCGCCGACCGCAAGAAGGACGTCATCATCACTGGCGGCGAGAACGTGTCGTCGATTGAGGTCGAGGACGCACTCGCTTCGCATCCGTCAGTACGTGAAGTGGCAGTGATCGGCATCCCCGACGAGAAGTGGGGCGAAATGGTCACCGCGCTCGTCGTCCTTGAACCCGGTGCCGAGGCCACACCCGAAGGGTTGATCGCCCACGCGCGCGAAAACCTGGCTGGCTACAAGTGCCCCAAACGAGTCGAGATCCGCGCCGAACTCGCCCGCACCGCCACCGGCAAACTGCAAAAGTTCAAGCTCCGCGAAGAGTTCTGGGCTGGCCAGGAGAAGCAGATCAACTGACGCTTCACGGTCGGACTGCTAGGCGCGACGGGCATCCCATGCTCGGCCACCACGCTTGATCAGTCGCCACGCCCACCGTTCTGGCGCGGGGATGATGGCCCGTGGCGTCCCGGGTGGACCAGCCATCGCTTCGAGCCGCTGCAGCGCTGCGCCGACCTGCGCACCCATCTGCAGTTGGCTTTGCAATCGCAAATCGTGTGGAGCCAGGCGTGGGGCGATCATCGGATTGGTGTTGATCTCCCAGATTTGCGGGCGCCCATTCACATATCCCCAGTCGACCCGACCGTACTCAATGCCCGCCACTTCAAATGCGTGCTTGATGACGTCGAGGTCGCGTGGATTGTCGAGGAAATCTTGTTCTTCGCGGACCAATTCGTCCGTGACCACCTTGGACCGCTTCGTGATCCAGTTTTCCGCAGCAACCATGTTCGCCGGCACGTATTGATCGCCGACTCGGTAGAAGGAGTACTTCCGATACAGCCCGTCCGGCGACAGCGCGTCGAGTTGCTCAACGACCAGCAGTTGATTGCCGATCAGCTTCATGCGGCGGCGATATTTGTTCGCTACCCCAGCGAGGCGTTGTTCCAGCGTCTCGCGGTCGTGAATGACACCGCCCAAACTGCCGTGGTGGTCGTTGGCCCATCGCAGGAAGACCGGGTACTTCACCTGTCCGGGATCGACGTCGTCGGCCAAATAGGCCCTGAAGTCGTTGATGCCGTCGTCAGCAAGCCTGGTCAGCAGCTCGTACCGCCCCTTCCACCGACTCGGATCTCCGAGCACGCACATGTCGTCACGCTGGCGCAATCTCCGCGCCAGGCGCGTGACCAGCGCCCGCTCCGGCGGTAACAAGCGTTCGAAATCGGTGAACACATGCAGTCCTGGTTTGGGCGCGGCTGCCAGATCAAGTTGGCTATAGCCGACCCACTTGGCGTCAGCGGCGAACTCCGGCGACGCCCACCGTTTGAGGTAGCGACGGAAGGTATAGCCGTGCGGCGTCGTCGAGTAGTAGGTGATCACCCTCGCACCCCCACAAGCTTGGGACCCATGTTCGCAGCCTAACTGCCGACTGGTGGCAGTTCCTCAGCGTCGACGGGTGTCCCACGACTGACTCGCCCGGTTCACCAATTGCCACACCCATCGTTCGGGCGCTGAAATGAGCGGTCGACGACGGCGGTCCAGTTCAGGCAATGCGGCCTGGCGTTGCAACGATTCGGCGACCACGATGGCGCGATGCAACTGAGCCGGCATCCGCATTTCGTGCGGTGTGGCTGCCGGGGAAATCATCGGGTTGGTGTTGATTTCCCAAATCTGAGGACGGCCGTTGACATAGCCCCAGTCGATGCGGCCGTAGTCAATCCCGGCGATCTCAAATGCACGCTTGATGACGTCGAGGTCTTTGGGGTTGGCCAAGAATTCGTCTTCTTCACGAACAAGATCGTCAGTGACAACCTTGGACTTCTTGGTGACCCACCCTTCGGCGGCAATCATGTGGCCAGGAATGAAGTCATCACCGAGCCGGAAAACCGAGTACTTCCGATACAGGCCATCAGGCGAAATGGCGTCCGCCTTCTCCACAACCAGCAGCTGGTCGCCGATCCACCGCATCCGGCGATGGTGCTGACGAGCGACCCGGGCTAGGCGACGATCCAACGACTCGCGATCGTCGATCACCCCGCCCACTGTTCCACGGTGGTCATTGGCCCACCGCACGAAGACCGGGAAGGCGATCTGCGCATCCGCTACTTGGTCGACGGTGAACGAGCGGAAGTCGTTGATCCCCTCGTCGGCCAACTGGGTCAACAGCGCGTGTCGGCCCAACCACCGGCTTGGATCTCCCCAGATTCGGATGTCATCGCGACCGCGCAGCCGGCGAATCACACGCTTCACCAGAGCCCGCTCGGGCGACAGCAAGCGCTCGAAATCGGTGAAGATGTGAAGTCCGGGTGCCGCTTCGGCGGAGAGATCGATCGTGCTGTATCCGACCACTTTCACTTGGTCGGCAAATCCCGCTGGTGCCCACTTCTTCAGATAACTCCGAACGGTGTAGCGGTGCGGCGTCGTGCAGTAGAACGTAATCACGCGCGGGTTCCAGGAAGCATTGAGAAGTGCGAGTGCACTGCCTTGAGCACCCCATCAGCATCCTCACGAAGGACCAGCGTGACGCGGCCAGCACGAGACCTCGCCTGAGATTCGTCCGTACCCACTGAGCTCCAGGTGGCCGCGACTGTGCAGGTTCGTCCATCTGCCCAGGTGGCCAGTACCTCATCAAATCGGAAGTCAGTCGTCCGCGGCCAGACGTCTGACCACTGGTTCGTCAGCAGATCTTCGGCATCGACGTATTCAGAAACAACCGTGCCGAATCCGACGGCAGCATCACTGAACAGCGCGCGGCCGGAATGAAAATCTGCGTCTCGTACGCACTGCGCGAAGGCATCCATCCACTCGACCACCCGCGCATCGCTGATCATCTGCATGACCGAACAGTAGTGGTTTCAGAAGTCACATACGTTTGGAATCCACGACCTGCTCACGCAGTTCATCCCGTCCGTCAAGCGACGGTCAACTGTTCCGGCCAACGACGGAACGTGTACCGCTTTAGCCACCCGCGCTGAGGTGCTCCAACTGAGCGGCGACGCTCATCTCGGCCGCGCCCCACAGCACCGGGTCGACGTCGGCATAGACCTTCTCGACGACCTCGCGCGCAGTGGTGGCTCCGTCGGCCACTGCTGCACGCACTTGGTCAAGCCGTTCGGCGCGATGTTCGAGGTAGTAGTCGACGAACGGTGCAGGATCAGTGATGACTGGACCGTGGCCGGGAAGGATGCGCTGCACCACGCCCTCCTCAATCAATTCCCGGATCAACGCCAACGAATCCAAGTACGGACCTAGAACCCCATCGGGGTGGGCGATGACCGTGGTGCCGCGACCGAGGATGGTGTCGCCGCTGAGCAGCGTGTTCTCGTCGGGAAGCAGGAAGCAGGTGGAGTCGGTCGTGTGGCCAGGGGTGGCAATCACATCGATGATCAGGCCATCGACCTCAATGCGTTCACCGTCGGCCAGCGGATCTGCGCCGCGGCAGAACTGCGGATCGGTGCCTCGGCACACCGCACCCGTCATTTCTGCGAACCTGTCCAATGACTCGGTGTGGTCGAAATGGCGGTGCGTGAACAGCACCAGCGCGACGTTTCCGCCGGCCGCTTTCACCACTTCGGCGAGGTGCTCTTCATCCGGCGGACCGGGATCCACGACAACCCCGCGTCCCTCACCTTGGCGCAGGATCCAGGTATTGGTTCCGTCGAGCGTCATGATGCCGGGATTCTCGGCCAACACGAACGACGCACGTTCGGTGACTTGCGTAACCGTCATACGACATCCTCACCGAGGTAGGTCTCAAGGAACAACTGATCGCCGTCTTGGACAAGCTTGGGCTGAATCGTCGGGAACGTTCGATGCAGCGACACATCAACAATTTCAGCGGCGGAATGCACTGAAACTTCGCGACACGTAGCGATGGTGGGCGGCATCATCGTCGCCTCGCCTGCGTCGATGGAAGCCAGCACCTTGGTCAGCGGCGCCCAGACCACACGATCGGCTTCGCCGCTCATCGCGCCGACGTTCTGGCCCTTAGGCAAAGCAGCGACGAAGAACCGCGTATCGAATCGCCGGGGCTCAAAATCAGGGGTAATCCAATGCGCCCACGCACCGACGAGGTCGGCGCGCAAGAACAGTCCACGTTCGCGAAGGAAGTCGCCGAAGCGGACTTCGCGGGCTTCAAGTGCATCGCGCATCGGTTCGAGATCGGCGGTGTCGGCCAAAACGGTGTCGGCGTCCGGACCCGCGAGCAAGACCCCGGTTTCCTCGAATGTCTCGCGCACCGCAGCAACTACCAGCGCACGCGCCCGGTCTTCATCGGTGCGCCAGCCTTCGGCCCACACCGTCTGGTCCGGACCGATCCACGGGACCTCGTCATAGTCCTCCGGCAGCACACCGCCACCGGGGAAAACGTAGAAACCAGGAGCGAACGCCATACTGCTCTGCCGGCGCATTAGATAGGCCTCAATGCCTTCATCGCCGTCACGAACGACCACGATGGTGGCCGCGTCCTTGACGGGCGCCGGGACCTCTGGGGCCTTGCCGGCTGCTTCGAGAAAGTTCTCGGGCAGCGGGATTCGGTGCACCTTCACGCCCGCACCTCGGCGATGAGTTCAACCTCAACCGGAGCGTCCAGCGGGAGTACTGCGACGCCGACTGCGCTGCGCGCGTGGACGCCGAACTCGCCGAACGCCGCACCCAACAGTTCGCTAGCACCGTTGACGACACCGGGCTGGCCGGTGAAATCGGGAGCGCTGGCGACGAAGCCAACCACCTTCACAATGCGCACCGTGTCGAGGTCAACCTGCGATCCCACGGCGGCGATCGCATTCAGGGCGCACTGGCGTGCGTACTCGTAGGCGTCCTCGGCGGAGACATCAGCACCGACTTTGCCGGTGGCAAGGAGCTGACCGTCGCGCAGCGGCAATTGTCCCGATGTGTAGATGTAGCCACCGGATCGGACCGCCGGAACATAGGCAGCCACGGGGGCGGGTACGGCGGGGATCTCTAGGCCCAGTTCACGCAGGCGGTCAGCGACGCTCATCAGGTGCTCCTTGTCAGGCGATGGGGCGCTTGAAGTACGCCACCAGGTTCTCCGGATTCATGCCCGGAACGATCTGCACCAGTTCCCAGCCGTCTGAACCGAAATTGTCGAGGATCTGCTTCGTCGCGTGAACGAGCACTGGAGCCGTCAGGTATTCCCACTTGGTCATGTCCCTGACTGTATCTGCCTACGTCGGTACGCTCGCCCAGTGAGCATTGCGACCGAGCTACACATCGTCACCGGCAAAGGTGGAACTGGTAAGACCACCGTTGCCGCGGCCTTGGCCATGTCGCTCGCTGGCCGTGGGCGCCGTGTCCTGCTGTGCGAGGTCGAAGGTCGCCAGGGGTTGGCCCAGTTGTTCGACGTTCCACCCCTTCCGTACGCCGAACGGAAAATTGCCGTCGGCCCTGATGGCGGCGAGGTCTTCGCGCTGGCGATCGACCCCGAATCGGCCCTGCTGGAATACCTGCAGATGTTCTATCGACTCGGCCGAGCCGGCAAAGCACTCGACCGTTTCGGCATCATCGATTTCGCGACCACGATCGCTCCGGGCGTGCGCGATGTGCTGCTCACCGGCAAGGTTTACGAGGCGGCCAAGCGAAAAGACGGAAGCCGGTTCGCTTACGACGCCGTCGTGATGGACGCCCCGCCAACCGGTCGCATCACCCGCTTCTTGAACGTCAACTCCGAGCTCGCAGGCCTCGCCAAGATGGGACCGATCAAACGGCAGGCCGAGTCGATCATGACGATGATGCGCGCCAAGTCGACCCACATCCATTTGGTCACGGTGCTGGAAGAAATGCCGGTCACCGAGACGATCGACGGAGTTGCCGACCTCGCTGCCGAGAAGCTCCCTGTCGGCCACGTGGTCGTGAACTTGATCCGACCGAGCCTGATATCGGCGCAATCGCGTGCGGCGTTGGATTCAGGGACCATCTCCACCGCAGAGGTTGGCGATTCGCTCGCATCCGTGGGGCTGCCCAAGGACGCTGCCGACGGGCTTCTCGCCGGAGGACTGTCGGCTATCCAACGCGAAGATCTGGAGCGCGAGCAGCGCGAGGTGCTTGAACACAGCGGCCGACCTGTCGTGGAGTTGCCGCGACTATCCGGCGGCATCGATCTTGGCGCGCTGTATGAACTGGCGGCGCGTCTTGAGGAGCTGCAGTGATGGCACGCCAGTCAAACCACCGCGTCGTGATCGACGACAAGTCGCGCGACGGACGCATCGACGTCGATGGTCTTCTAGCCGATCGCACCACCGAGATCATCGTGTGCTGCGGATCGGGTGGAGTTGGAAAGACAACGACGTCGGCTGCCTTGGCGTTGCGCGCTGCCGAACAAGGTCGCACTGTCTGCGTGCTCACCATCGACCCGGCGCGACGACTCGCCCAATCGATGGGTCTGACCGAACTCGACAACACCCCTCGCCCGGTCGCCGGGGTGCAATCGGCCAATGGTGCTGGTTCGCTCGACGCCATGATGCTGGACATGAAGCGCACGTTCGACGAGGTGGTCGAACGTCACGCGTCACCAGAGAAGGCCCAGCAGATCCTGAGCAACCCGTTCTACGTCGCGCTGTCGAGTTCGTTCGCCGGAACGCAGGAATACATGGCGATGGAGAAGTTGGGTCAGTTGCATGCCGAGAAGCGCTACGACCTCATCGTTGTCGACACTCCGCCGTCGCGGTCCGCTCTGGACTTCTTGGATGCTCCCGAGCGACTTTCCTCGCTGCTCGATGGCCGCTTCCTCAAGCTGCTGTTGATGCCGGCTAAGGGGCCGGCCCGCCTCCTGAGCGCCGGACTTGGCCTGGTGACTGGTGCCCTGAACAAAGTGCTGGGCGCCCAGTTCCTCACCGATCTGCAAACGTTTATCGCAGCGTTCGACACCCTCTTCGGCGGATTCCGACAGCGCGCCGAAGCGACGTATTCACTGCTACAAGCCAAAGAGACCCGATTCGTCGTGGTCGCGGCACCCGAAGCCGCAGCAATGCGCGAAGCGTCCTACTTCGTCGAGCGTCTTGCTGGCGAGCACATGCCGCTGGCAGGTTTGGTCGTCAACCGTGTGCATACAGACGGCGCTGACGGCATCACCGCAGCACGAGCCGAGGCGGCAGCCGAACAACTTCGTTCAACGGACCGGGCCACTGACCATCTGGTCGCTGACCTACTCGCTGTCCGTGCCGATCGCCTTACCGTTGCCGGCCGCGAAGATCACCAACGCCACGCTTTCGCGTCGGCACATCCGTCGGTGCCGACGGTGGCTGTCCCGGCTCTCGCCGGCGATGTGCATGACCTCGATGGGCTGCGCGAAATCGGCGATTTGCTCGCCGGGGCTGCTCAGCCGACCGGCTGAAGCACGTTGCGCCAGGTCGTGACGTTCGGGCGGCGACGCAACAGTGCACGGCGCTCGCGTTCGGTCATTCCGCCCCACACGCCCCATTCGATGCGGTTGTCAAGCGCCTCAACCAGGCATTCGGCGCGGACCGAGCACGATGAGCACATCGCTTTAGCGCGATTCTGCTCAGCGCCTTGAACGAAGAGCTGTTCGGTCTTGCCGCGGCAGGCCGCTTGGGCGGACCAATTGTTATTCAACATAGGAGTGAAACCTTCCCCGAGACCGGTCTGTGACCGAGGGTCGACTGCGTCTTGCCATCGTCAGGTATTCGTGACGGCCTGTGACAGACACCAACTAGTCATCTTGCATGGTTCGATTGGACTATCTGTCTCTGATCCATAGCGCGCGGCGGCATGCTCGCTGGACGACCTCACGTACCCTGGGATCTATGCCGTTCCTCGCCTCTTTGCGCTCCATCGCCCGGTCCGGGGACTCACCGAAGTCGACAGTGAGTGCGGTGGGAAGAATCGCGCGGCTATCTGTCGTTGCCGGCGTTGGCGTCGCGGCCATCGCGATTCCACCTGCCGCCTTCATCGCGTACACCGGGAATGACATCAGCCAAGCGGCCATCGATCTCCCTCTGGAACTCGAAGATCTGCCGAATGCCCAGACAACTGTGGTGTTGGCGTCCAATGGCGAACGTCTGGCGTACTTCTATCAGGAGAACCGCCAAGACATTCCGCTCGGCGACATCGCACCGGTGATGCAGAAGTCACTGCTCGCGATCGAAGATGCTCGCTTCTATGAGCACGGCCCGCTCGATCTCAAGGGCACACTCCGCGCGCTGGTGAACAACGCAGCCGAGGGCTCCACTCAGGGCGGATCCACCATCACCCAGCAGCTGGTCAAGCTGACTCTGGTCTCCCAAGCCACCACGAAAGAGCAGCAACTCGCGGCCATCGAAAAGTCGAAGGCCCGCAAGATCCGCGAACTCAAACTGGCTATCAAGTACGAAGAGAAGCACACCAAGACCGAGATTCTGGAGCGGTACCTCAATCTGGCGTACTTCGGCGACGGTGCCTGGGGCGTCAACTCCGCAGCGTTCCACTACTTCTCCACGAGCCCGGACAAATTGACGCCGAAGCAGGCCGCCACCCTGGCTGGCTTGGTCAAGAACCCGGACGAGTTCAATCCCGCGGTATTCCCCGAGAAGGCGCTGCAACGCCGCAATATCGTGCTCTCGGTCATGGCGCGCGACGGCCTCATCACTAGTGACGAGGCTGAGAAACTTCAAGCCGAAGACCTTGGGCTGAAAATCACCAAATACCCCAACGGCTGTGTCGAATCCGTTGCGTCGTTCTCCTGCGACTACATCCGTCAGTACCTGCTGGATGAGCCCGCGCTCGGCGCCACCGTCGCTGAACGCAAGTCGGCATTGGAACGTGGCGGCCTCACCGTCGAGTCCAATATCGACCTGCGCATGCAGAAGGCAGCCAACAAGGCCGTCAAATCGCACGTCGATCCCACCGATAAGGCCATTGGGTCGATCGCCATGGTTGAGCCCGGCACCGGCAAGGTGCGCGGTGTGGCCCAATCCCGTCCCATGGGGCGTGCCAAGAAGAAGGGCCAGACCTACATCAACTTCTCGGTCCCCACCGAGTACGGCCAGTCCAATGGCTTCCAGGCCGGATCGACGTTCAAGTTCTTCACGGTCGCAGCAGCGCTGAAGAAGGGCATCCCGGTCAGCAAGTCCTACCGTTCCCCCCAACGGATGCGGATCCCCAGCGGCACCTACTTTGACTGCGAAGGCCGCGGCACCGCGCTGTGGGAAGTCGGCAACTCCACGGGCGCGGGCACATTCAACATGTACACCGGTACCCGCCAGTCGGTGAACACCTACTTCGCACAACTGGAGAAGGACGCCGGACTCTGCAACACCGTGAAGGCTGCCGAGGCCATGGGCATCAAAGTCCCCTATGACCCCGACAACGGCATCACACAACAAGTGCCGTCGTTCACGCTCGGCGTCGTTGACGTGAGCCCTCTCGAAATGGCCGCGGCGTACGCGACGGCTGCATCAGGCGGCAAGTACTGCACGCCGCAACCGGTCGCTCAAATCTTGGACCGCAAGGGCGAAGTGCTCAAGCAATACAAGCCCGAGTGCACCGAGGTGATGACCAAGGAAAACGCCGCACAGATTAACGACATCCTCGCTGGTCTGCAGCGGCCGGGCGGCTTCGGCTATGCGCGTGGCACTGGCCTGCCCATTGAGTCAGCAGCCAAGACCGGCACAACCAACAGCAACAAATCGGTGTGGTACGTCGGCTATACCCCAGAACTGTCGACGGCCGCAATGCTCGCCGGCGCCAGCAAGGACGGCCGCCCCATCCCGATCAACGGCGAACGGGTCAAGGGACGCATCGTCTCCTTCAACGAAGCCGCCGGTAGCGCGCTCGCAGGTCCCATGTGGAAGGCCGCAATGGGTCCGATTTCCGCCTTGCTGACTCCAGCTCGCTTTGACACTCCGCCCCAACGCCAACCGGTGACGGTGAAGAAGGAGAAGAAGGCCGACGACGACAACGGCGGCGATGACGACGACGGCTAAGCCAGTTGCTTCTTGACTTCAGCTGCCACCGCACCGCCGTCGGCCTTGCCCTTGGTCTGAGCCGAAACGATGCCCATGACCTTGCCCATGGCTTTCATGCCCTCTCCCGCAGCGCCAGTCTGTTCGATGGCAGCGGTGACAATGGCGGCAATCTCATCAGCTGACATCTGTGCGGGCAGGTAGGTGCTCAGGATCTCGGCTTCGGCCATTTCTTTTTCAGCCAACTCCGGACGGTTGCCCTGAGTGAACGCTTCGGCGGCTTCGCGGCGCTTCTTGACTTCGCTGCCCAGGATCGTCAGCACTTCGTCATCGCCCAACTCTTTGGCTTCCTTGCCAGCTACTTCGGCGGTCGAGATCGCGGTCAGCACCATCCGCAGCGTCGACGACCGCAACTGATCGCGCGCCTTCATCGAAACGGTGAGATCGGAACGGAGCTGGTCCTTGAGGGCTGACATGGCTCAAGTGTCCCACTTTCGGTGTTATGCCACGCTGGGGTCATGGGTTCCCTCTTGCGTGCGGCCGGCGCGACAATCGCGCTGGGTGCCGCTGGCCTGACCTATTCGGCGGTCGTTGAACCTCGAATGTTCACAGTTCGCCGCTTCACTGTCCCTGTGCTTCCGGCAGACGTCGAGCCGTTCACGATCCTGCACATCAGTGACGTACACATGACGCCCAACCAGCAAATGAAGCAACGCTGGCTGGCCTCGCTTGCCGATCTTCAGCCGGACCTGGTCGTCAATACTGGCGACAATCTTTCGCACGCCGACGCCGTGCCGTCGGTGTTGCGCGCCTACGGCGACCTGCTCGACCTTCCTGGCGTATTCGTCTTCGGCTCCAACGACTACTTCTCGCCTAAGCCGAAAAAGTGGTCCCGCTATCTCAACGGCGGCACCGGAGTCGACGTCGATGGCCCGTGGAACAGGGAGGCCGACCTGCCGTTCGAGGAGATGCGCCAAGCCTTCAACCAGCGCGGCTGGGTTGACCTGACCAACCGGCATGACGCCCTCACCATTGGCGACCGTTCTCTGGCCTTCGTCGGCGTCGACGATCCTCACTTGCGCTACGACGTGCTCGACGACGTACCCGCCGACCGCAGCGCCGACCTCGCGATTGGTGTCGCCCACGCCCCGTACCTGCGCGTTCTCGACCGCTGGAACTCGTTGGGCTATCCGCTGATCTTGGCGGGCCACACGCACGGCGGGCAGTTGCGGGTGCCGTTCTACGGCGCCCTGGTCACCAACTGCGATCTCGACACCAAGCGCGCTCGTGGCCTGCACCAGCACAGCGTCGACGGCAACGATCCGTCCTGGATGCATGTGTCGGCCGGAGCGGGTTCCTCGCCGCTCACGCCGGTCCGATTTGCCTGCCGACCCGAGGCGACTGTGCTCACCCTGACTGCGCTAGACTCGCCTAGTTCGCTCTGAATTGAGCGCACGGGGTGTGGCGCAGCTTGGTAGCGCGCTTCGTTCGGGACGAAGAGGTCGCAGGTTCAAATCCTGTCACCCCGACTCAGTGGCAGAGGGCAGGCCTCCATTTCGGAGATCGGCCCTTTTCTGCTGTCTGGGCCTGCCGTCTGCCGCTGAGACTTGGGATGTGGAGGCCAGGATTTGTGAGGAGGCGCATCAACAACCAAGCGCCACACCCAAACAGAAACGCGCCGACGGAGTCCTGTCACCCCGACTCAGCCGTTCAGGGCGGGTCTCTCATTGAGAACCCGCCCTGTTTGCTGTCTACGACCCGGCCTGAGCGGCTGAGGCTTGGGATTGTGGAAGTCAGGATTTGAGGGGCGGACTGCTCGTTCCTCGCAGTCGCGGCGATTCGTTCCTCACCGCCTCCCACGCTTCGCGCGGCGCCTTGCCTCGCTGCGCTTCGGCCAGTGGTCACCTAAACGCGCCGACGGGGTCCTGTCACCCCGACCAATCCGCGAGGGGCGGCTCCACTTTGAGGAGTTGCCCCTTTTGTTTTCACCACCCGTCGCGGATTGGTAATGAGTGGCGTGACTCCGGCCTTCGCGACGTCGTTGTCACTGCATCATGCGCCGCTCTCTTTCGTTGACGCTCCCCGCCGCCATCGCCCTCATTGCTGGCCTTCTCTTTGCTGGTTCAGGCGCACAGGCAGCAGACAACGACACTGTTCAGTACGGGCCGCCGACGGATGCCGCATGCTTGCCACTGATTGCCGGACGAACTGGGCTGATCGGTCTTGAAGGCGTCCCAACGTTGTCATCGCTGATCGGACAAAGCGCGTGGGGACAAGCAGCGCCAGCCGCGTTGGCGCTGCCGGACCGCATCTGGTTCAAAGACGCCAGCAACACCGTTTCGGCTAGGTACGCATTCGCACTGCGTGACGGACGTTTGTATGCACGACCGGCCAAGAACGGCGTCGGTGATGCCGGTTCAACATGGCGTCAGGTCAAACTACCCGCGTGCCTGGACGGCAAAATCACCGCAATCTCCGCCGACAGCAACCTCTTGCTGGCGCTGGGCCCAGGCCGCCAGTTGTACAGCCACAACATGCCCGGTGGCGATCTCGCGCCCGAGCGCTGGACGTGGCGATGGGGGCCGTACTTGTGGACCGGACTCGGCACCAAACTGCCGAAGAGCCTCACCGACTTCGCGACCTCAGACTTTTCAGCTCCAGCAACTTTCACCGATATTGCTGGCCGCGCCCATCAACCCATCGGTGTCGCCACGCTCTATTTGTTGGCCGATAACGGCCGCCGGCTGACGTACCTCGATCCGTGGTTGCCCGCCGATGAGAGCCGCGAAGTGTGTCTGCCAGCCGGTGGCACGGCGGCGATCGCTGGCATGGACGCGACCCGGTCAACCGTCGCAGTGGTGACGAAATCGGGACAGATTCATACCCGGTTGTATGACTTTGATGTCACCGGCGCCAATCCGGTCTTCGGTGAATACACCTGGGACGACAATGCACCTGCAAATTCGACTGCTTGGCAGCTGCCGGTGCGTGACTGGACTCGTCAACCGCAGCCGCCAGGAAAAACCACCGATCGGATCACGATCCTCTCCACCGGCAACAACCCCGGCGATCAGCAACTACATGTTGAAGGTTGGCGCGGCACGAAATCTGGTGTCTGGACCAAGAAACTCAACGCCAAAACCTGGTCGTTTACTCGAACGACAGCCGCAGTAGCAGGCAATTCAGTCCCACGAGCCGCGGCGAAGATCACCCCGGCAACACAGCGCTATCTGGGCACGATGGGTGGCAAGCCCGCCGAGATTTCATCGTTCAATTGGGCCTGCACGCCGACGACCGTACGAGTTGAGATCGCCAACGGGCTAAACGTTGACCTGACGCTGTGGGCCTATGACGGGTTCCGCCAAGCGAACCGCGCCAAGGGCCTCGATGACCACCCTCGTGAATACAACGCCGCCATTGAGGTTCCGCGTGTGACCTGGTCGGCCCTGCCGAAAGCCGATCCGCGCCTTCGCTCGTGGATCGAGCAGCACCTTGACGGACGCATCACCGTCTCGCCTATTTCAGTTACCTCGACCCGATTGCGGTTCCTCAAACCGTGCTGGGATCTGACATTGAACGGCAAGCCCGCCCGCGCCGATGCCCTCCCCATTCCTCCCGATCCGGGAGTCCTGCTGGGAAGACTCAAACAAGCGCAACAAGACAACCGGCTCCCCGGCAGTTGCTTTGTCACTTCGCTGCCTCTGGGCTGACTGACATGACCCGCGCAAAACTCAACACGATCGCAACCTGACCCCGCCTCCGGTGCGCCCTCCTGCGTGAAAGACTCTCTCCATGGCCGACGAGGAGCGACCCGCAAAACCGGTCGTCAAGCGTGTCGTGCGGAAGAAGACAGCGACGTCTGCTGAGCCGCCCACCGCAGAGCCGACGATTCGTTACGGCCGCCCCGTCAACCGTGCACCAGCCGCGAAGGTAGCGCCCAAACCAGCACCGAAGCAGAAGCCGGAGCCTCGCCCGAGCGCGTCATCGGTCTCTGACACGGTCGTGATTGACCACGACAATGAAGAGACCACAGAGGTCGTCCTTCCAGATCTCGACGATGTCGGTTCAGAGCAATCTGCTCCGGCGGCCAAGTCGAAGAAGCGGGTCAGCCTGCCTCGGCCGTCGTTGCCGAGACCGTCGCTGTCCAAGCCGTCGCTGAAACTGCCGAACCCTAAAGAGCGAGCGAGTTCGATCGGCTCCGGATTCGTGGCCGTCTTCCGCAAGATCATTGCGGTCGTCTCTGACGCGTTCTGGTACGTCATCGACACCGTGCGCATGTGGCGCCTGCCTCGCATTGACCCCGTGCCGGCCTCGCTCATCACCGGCGTCGTTGTGGGGCTTTTGGCGGTCGGACTTGGTGTCGGCGCACTCCACTTGTTCACCTGGCTGCGAGGCGTCGCGTCCGGTGGTGGCACGTGGGGATCGCTGACCTTCGTCGTCGTTGGCTTCATCGCCTTCCTCGTCGGCGAACTCCTGCTCCAGGGCTTCGGCGTCCAGAGCCCACGACTCACCAGTTTCCTCGGCGTCGCCATCACGATTGTGCTGATGCTGGCGGTGTTCCTTGAGGAATCCGATACCCGAATGGCGTTCCTCGTAGTGCCTGCCGTCGCGGCGAGCGCGTACACCTTCGGCCATTGGTTGATGGCCGCAGCAGAGGCCGGCGCACCGAACGAGGAGTGACGCCGTGACCCCAGTTCTGTGGCAGCCGACGTTGAACGGCGATACCCGACTAGAACTCTTCACTGCGTGGTTGGGCGACAACGGAGTCGACATCGGCCCTGGGTATGCAGACCTGTGGCGGTGGTCAGTCACCGATTTAGACGGCTTCTGGTCGGCCCTATGGCGTTGGTCGCAGATCCCTTCATCGGGATGGGCTGAGCCGGCGCTCGCCGTGGACTCCATGCCAGGAGCGCAGTGGTTTCCGAATCTGCAGCTCAACTACGCCGAGGCGATGCTCCAGCTGCCAGGGCGCGACGACGACGACATCGTCGTGGTCTCTGCCTCACAGACTCGTGGCGACGTCACGCTGACCGCCGCTGAGCTGCGCGATCAGGTCGGCCGCGCCCGCGTTGGATTGCTGCGCGCTGGCGTTGGCCGGGGCGACCGTGTGGCCGCTTACTCGCCGAACATCGCCGAGACCCTCGTATTTCTCCTCGCGGCCGCCAGCCTGGGGGCAGTCTTCTCGTCGTGCGCTCCCGAGTTCGGAACCCAGAGCGTGGTCGACCGATGGAAGCAGATCGAACCCACTGTGCTGCTGACCATCGACGGTTATCGCTACGGCGACAAACCCATCGACCGGCGCACCGAGGTTGCCGCGATCCGCGAGGCGCTACCCAGCATTACCACCACGGTCTGGCTCCCCTACTTGGATCAGACGGTGCCTGCGGACGTTGTCAGTTGGCGCGACTTCACCAGTGAATCTGCCCCACTGGAATTTGATCGAGTCGCCTTCGATTCACCGCTCTACGTGCTGTTCTCGTCAGGAACCACTGGGCTGCCCAAGCCCATCGTCCATGGGCACGGCGGCATCACGGTCGAGCACTTCAAGGCGCTGGCGCTGCACCACGACCTCGGGCCGGACGATCGCTTCTTCTGGTTCTCCACGACCGGCTGGATGATGTGGAACTTGCTCGTGTCAGGGCTCTTGGTCGGATCCACTGTCGTCTTGTTCGACGGCAATCCGGCAGCTCCCGACACCTCCATGTTGTGGCGACTGGCCGAGCGGCTCAACATCACCTACTTCGGAACCAGCGCGCCGTTCTTGATGCAATGCCGCAAAGAAGGCTTAGTTCCCAAGGACATCGCGGACCTTTCGGCGATTCGCGGAGTCGGGTCCACTGGCGCACCGCTCCCGGCCGAAGGCTTCCAGTGGGTCTACGACGCGGTTGGGGAAGGCCTCCAGTTGGGATCTATCAGTGGCGGCACCGATGTGTGCTCGGGATTCGTCGGTGCTGCGCCGACGGTTCCGGTCTACGCCGGCGAGATTTCCTGCCGGTTGTTGGGCTGCGCCGTCGAGTCATTCGACGAACATCAACAGCCGGTCATCGGCTCTCTCGGCGAACTCGTGATCACCCGCCCGATGCCGTCGATGCCGGTGGGGTTCTGGGGCGACGAAGACGGCTCGAAGTACCGGGCTGCGTACTTTGAAGACATCCCCGGTGTGTGGCGCCACGGCGACTGGATCACCATCACCGAATACGGCTCGTGCCTCATCACTGGCCGCAGCGATGCCACACTGAACCGCGGTGGGGTGCGACTGGGAACGTCAGAGTTCTACTCAGTCGTCGAAGCGTTACCCGAAGTGGCGGACAGCCTGGTGGTCCACCTCGAAGATGACGCTGCCGACGCTAATGCCACCGGCGCCGGGACGCTGATGCTGTTTGTCGTCCTGCGCGATCTGGGCACCAACGTCGACACCTTGCGCTCGACTATTGCCACTGAACTACGCACCAAACTGTCACCGCGACACGTGCCGGACGAACTCCACATCGTCCCCGCACTCCCCCGCACCCTTTCAGGCAAGAAGCTCGAAGTGCCGGTCAAGAAGATCCTGCAAGGCATGCCCGTTGAGCAAGCCGCCACCAAAGGCGCACTCGCCGATCCATCCTCGCTGGATGTCTTCAGCGAGTTCGTTCGCTAGCGGACCAGCAGTTCGGCAATCTGGACGGTGTTCAGGGCAGCACCCTTACGCAGGTTGTCGCCGGACACGAACAGCACAAGACCGCGGTTGCCGTCGATCGACTGATCCTGGCGGATACGGCCCACCAAGCTCGGATCAGTTCCGGCCGCCTGCAGAGGCGTAGGCACATCAACCAACTGAACACCCGGCGCTGCGCCCAAGATTTCGGTGGCACGCTCGGGCGTGATGTCGTGAGCGAATTCGGCGTGGATCGACAACGAGTGACCGGTGAACACCGGCACACGCACGCAAGTGCCCGCGACTCGCAGTTCCGGGATACCCAGGATCTTGCGCGACTCGTGGCGCAGCTTCTGCTCTTCGTCGGTCTCGTTCGAGCCGTCGTCGACCACCGAACCGGCCATCGGCAAGACGTTGAACGCGATCGGCGCGACGTACTTGTTGGGCGCCGGGAAGGTGACCGCGCGACCGTCATAAGCCAGGCCATCAGCCTTGTCGACCACAGCCAACACCTGCTCGTGCAGCTCACGCACGCCAGCCACGCCAGAGCCGGACACAGCTTGATAGGACGAAACGGTCAGACGAACCAGACCAGCATCGTCATGCAACGGCTTGAGCACCGGCATGGCAGCCATCGTGGTGCAGTTCGGGTTGGCGATGATGCCGCGGCCACCGGGGCCGTCGCCTGCCGGAATGTCGTACGGGTTGACTTCGCTGACCACCAGCGGGATCGACGGATCCTTGCGGAATGCCGACGAGTTATCGACCACCGTCACGCCCGCCTCAGCAAACCGCGGAGCGTGAGCGCGCGAAGCCGTGGCCCCGGCGGAGAACAACGCAATATCAAGGCCCGCCGGATCAGCGGTCTCGGTGTCCTCGACGACGATGTCGCGGTCGCCGAACGGAATGACTGTTCCGGCCGACCGAGCCGAAGCGAAGAAGCGGACCTGATCTGCGGGGAAGTTGCGCTCCAGCAGGATCTGGCGCATGGCGACGCCGACCTGCCCGGTAGCCCCAACAATGCCAAGGCTGGTCATCGTCCGGTACCTCCATAGACGACTGCCTCGACTTCATCCGATCCCAGATCGAAGGCCGAGTGGGCAGCGTTGACGGCGGCGTCGACCTGCGACTCAGCAACCACGACCGAAATGCGGATCTCCGAGGTCGAGATCATTTCGATGTTGACGCCGGCCTCAGCCAATGCCGCGAAGAACGTGGCCGTGATGCCGGGGCCCGATCCCATGCCGGCACCCACGATGGACACCTTGCCGACACTGTCGTCGTACTGCAGGCGCTCGAAGCCGACGACGTCCTTGAGCCGGGCCAGGGCGGTCATCGCGGTCTGTCCATCTGCCTGCGGCAGGGTGAACGAGATGTCGGTCAGCGCGGTCTCGGCGGCCGAAACGTTCTGAACGATCATGTCGATGTTGATCTGTGCTTCGGCCAACGCCTTGAAGATGGCGGCAGCCTCGCCCACCTTGTCGGGCACGCCGACCACGGTGATCTTGGCTTCGCTGCGATCATGCGCGACGCCACTGATGATGGCCTGTTCCATTCCGTCCACGGTATTTACGTCCTCTGCTCGAACCACCCAGGTGCCGGGCTTGTCGCTGAACGACGAGCGCACATGGATGGGGATGTCGTTGCGGCGTGCGTACTCGACGCAACGCAGGTGAAGAATCTTGGCGCCCTTGGCGGCCATTTCCAGCGTCTCCTCATAGGAGATGCGTGGGATCTGAGCGGCGTTGGGCACGATTCGAGGGTCGGCGGTGTAGATGCCGTCGACGTCGGTATAGATCTCGCACACTTCTGCGCCCAGGGCCGCGGCAAGCGCCACAGCCGTGGTGTCTGAACCGCCGCGACCCAGAGTGGTGATGTCTTTGGTGGTCTGCGAAACGCCCTGGAATCCGGCGACAATTGCGATGGCACCCTCGCTCAGAGCTGCTTCAATGCGACCCGGGGTGACGTCAATGATCTTCGCCTTGCCGTGCTCGGCATCGGTGATGACGCCAGCCTGCGAGCCGGTGAATGAACGGGCTTCGTGACCGAGATCGGTGATGGCCATCGCCAGCACCGCCATGCTGATGCGCTCGCCGGCGGTGAGCAGCATGTCGAGTTCGCGCGCGGGTGGCAGCGGCGAGACCTCATTGGCCAAATCGATCAGGTCGTCGGTGCTGTCGCCCATCGCGGAAACCACGACGACGACATCGTGGCCGGCCTTCTTGGTAGCGACGATGCGCTGCGCGACGCGCTTGACGGCAGTGGCGTCGGCCACTGACGAGCCGCCGTACTTCTGAACGACGATGCTGCGGGGGTTGGAGCCCACGGTGATTCCTTGGTGATGAGTCGGGGAAACGTGACCGGGCGACTCTGACCGGGCACCAAGGCCCATCCTATCGCGAGCACTCACACGACATCGACGGTCGTTCCAGCCGCGAACCGTCGAGATTCAGCCAGCGACAGCGGTGCGGCCCTCAAAGGCTCGGCCCAAGGTGACTTCATCGGCGTACTCAAGATCGCCGCCGACCGGCAGACCACTGGCCAACTTGCTCACTTTCAGGCCCAGCGTTGACAACTGGCGAACCAAATAGGTGGCTGTGGCTTCGCCTTCAAGATTGGGGTCTGTGGCGATGATGACTTCGGTGATGGCGCCATCGGAAAGCCGCTGGTAGAGCTCCTTGATGCGCAGATTGTCAGGTCCGATGCCAGCGATGGGATTGATAGCGCCGCCGAGCACGTGGTACCGACCACGGAACTCACGGGTGCGTTCAATGGCGACGACGTCCTTGCTCTCCTCAACCACGCACAGGACACTCGGATCGCGTCGCGGATCCGAGCAGATGCGGCACAGCGGGTCGGTGGTGACGTTGCCGCAGGTGGTGCAGAAGTGCACCTTCTCCTTGACGGTCACCAACGTGGCCGCGAATCGCTTGACGTCGTCAGGGTCAGCATCGAGCAGGTGAAAAGCAATGCGCTGAGCGCTCTTGGGTCCGATGCCCGGGAGTCGCCCGAACTCGTCGATGAGGTCCTGAATTACGCCGTCGTACACGTCGCCACCCTACGCGTCCGGGCCGACGAATCACGTGAAGGCGCTGATGCCGGTCTCGGCGCGGCCGATCAGGAGTTTCTGGATTTGGCTGGTGCCCTCGTAAAGCGTCATGACGCGGGCGTCGCGCAGGTACTTCTGCACCGGGTATTCGTCGATGAATCCGTAGCCACCGAAGGCTTGGATCGCGAGATTGGCAGCCTTGACTGCGGCCTCGGAGGCAAACAGTTTGGCCTTGGACGCAGCGACGCCGAATGGCTCGCCGCGCTGGATCAAATCAGCCGCACGCCAGGTGAGCAACCGAGCTGCGTCGGCGTCGACTGAAATCTCAGCGATCATGTCTTGCACCATCTGGAACGAGGCGATCGGTCGCCCAAACTGCTGGCGCTCGGTCGTGTACTTCACGACTTCTTCCAAACAGCCCTGCACGATGCCAACGCAACTGGCTGCGATAGTCACGCGACCCTTGTCCAGCGTCTGCATCGCGATTTTGAAGCCGTGACCTTCGGCCCCCAGCAGGGCATCGGCCGGCACTCGAACGTTGTCGAATGAGAGCGCTGCAGTGGCCTGGCCTCGTAGGCCGAGCTTGCCCTTCACCTCGGTGCGAACGAATCCAGGTGTGTCTGTGGGTACCAGGAACGCCGAGACGCCACGGGCGCCAGCCTCGCCAGTGCGGGCGAACACCAGGCAGACATCGGCCCACGTGCCGTTAGTGATGAAGATCTTGCTGCCGTTAATGACCCACTCATCGCCCTCGCGGACGGCTCGCGTTTTCAAGTTCCCCGCGTCCGACCCGTGATCGGGTTCGGTCAGTCCGAAGCAGCCGAGCAACCGACCGGTCGCAATGCCCGGGAGCCAGCGCTGCTTTTGATCCTCGGTGCCGTGTTCGAGAACCGACTTGCCGAACAACCCTGCCGACACCGAAACAATGCCGCGAATCGAAGAGTCAGCGCGCCCCAGTTCTTCAGCTGACAGCACATAAGTGATGTAGTCGCCACCGACGCCGCCGTACTCCTCGGGGATGGTCAGCCCGAAGAAGCCCAGGTCACCCAGCTTGGGAATGATTGCCGTGTCAACCGATTCCTGACGATCCCATTCGGTGCGGTACGGCACGACTTCGCGATCAAGGAAGTCGCGGGCCAATTGGCGAAAGTCGGTCTGTTCGTCAGTCAGCGCGAGGTCCATGCTCCTGAGACTATGCCCGAACGGTGCTGCTCAAGAAGGTCGCCAACAACTCGTGTCCGTGGCTGGTGAGGATCGACTCGGGGTGCCACTGCACGCCTTCGACCGGATGCTCGATATGTCGCAGGCCCATGACAACGCCGCTCGCGGTGCGGCTGGTGACCACAAGTTCAGGCGGCAAAGTGGCCTCGTCGGCAACCAGTGAGTGATAACGCGCAACGACCAGCGGCCGCGGCAAGCCCGCATGCAAGCCAAGTCCGTCGTGGTGAACCAGCGAAGGCTTGCCGTGCACCACTTCCGGGGCACGCACCACTGTGCCTCCATAAGCTTCAGCGATGGCTTGATGCCCCAGACACACCCCCAAGATCGGGGTCGTCGCGCCGAGTCGTCGCACCACTTCGACGCTGATGCCAGCGTCGGCGGGAGTCCCGGGGCCAGGCGAAATGATGATGTGAGTCAGTTCGCCCGCGGCCCGGGCGCTGGCCAGTTCATCAACGGTGACGGCGTCATTGCGAACCACTTCGCACTGGGCGCCGAGCTCACCGACGTACTGCACCAGGTTGTAGACGAACGAGTCGTAGTTGTCGATGAACGCCACTCGCGGCGGATCGGTCCAGTCGCGAGACACATGCGGCGGATTGCTCAACTGGCCTGCGATGAGCGCTGTCGCCATGGGTCCTGGCGCCCACTGGCCCACCCCGACGACTTCGGTCACCGGCACAACGCCGCGCAGGGTGTTGGTGGCAAAGACCTCGGTGGCTCGCACCAGGTCATCGGCTGTCAAACGTCGCTGAACTACCGGGACCTGGGCGGCCACCAACTGTTCGATCACCCGAGCCCGCGCCGTGCCCGGCAGGATGCGGCCGTCGAGCGACGGAGTGTGAACGCCATCGTCGTGCACGATGAACAGATTGGCTCGGCCCGTTTCCAGCACCGCCCCATCTGTGTCGATGATGAGATCGTCAAGGTCGAATCCGCGGCGGTCGATCCACTTGTGCTGACCGATGCCGCCCGCTCGCTCCCGCGGCGTGAGTGTCCAGGTTCCCCCGGCGGGCGACAGGGCAACTGCATGCATCTGGACGCGCACTTCGTCCGCAACCGGGATGGCATCGATGCGCAGGCGATGCGTACCGCTCCCGAGGCTCGCAGCCTTGGAACGCACGGCGCCTTCGAGCCCAGCCCGCACCGTGCTGCCGTAAACCGCACGCACGCTGGCGTCCAGCCGGGCCACATGGGCGGCCACATCGACGGGCTCACCGTCGGCGACAAGCAGGGTCGTGAAGATGCCGCGGCCGACGTCGACTCCGCTTTCCGACGGATCGACGGAAGCAACTCGAGCGGGCATGGGATCAGGAGCGTCGACCGCTTCCAGCGCCAGCCGACCACCGATGGCGTCAATCAACGGCCGCGCCTTCACCAGGCATTCGGCGTATTCACCTTCGGGTGTGGAGTCGGCAACGATGCCGCCCCCGACGCCCAACCAAATGCGATCGCCGCTGATCTCGAACGTGCGGATCACCACGTTCATTTCCAAACCAGCGGCCGGGCTGATGTGGCCGATGGCGCCCGTGTAGGCCTCGCGAGCGGTGGCTTCGAGTTCAGAGATGATCTCCATCGCGCGCACTTTGGGCGCCCCGGTGACCGAGCCCGGCGGGAACGTTGCGCGCAACAGTTCGGCGTCTGTGACGTCGTGACCCACGTGCCCGACGACGTCAGAAACCAAATGCCACACCGAATGCTTCTCGGCGCGCGTCAACGCCGGTACTTGCACCGAGCCCGGCACGCTGACGCGTCCTAAATCGTTGCGCATCAGATCGACAATCATGATGTTCTCGGCGCGATTCTTGGCCGACGCCACCAGTTCGTCTGGGTCGGTGTCGAGGGACGCGGTTCCCTTGATGGGAGAGGTCAGAACCTCATCACCGCTGCGGCGCAGAAACAGTTCAGGCGAGAAACTGGCCAGCGCACCTTCCGGCGAGGAGACAAACGCACCGAACGCGGGCCGCAACGCCTGCGCACCTACGCAGAACAGTTCCAGCGGATCGCCAGCGAACTCCGACTCCAGCCGAACACACAGATTCGCCTGGAAGATGTCTCCGGCACCGATGTGTTCCAGCACTCGACCCAGGGCACTGTGGTGACCTTCAGGCGATGGCGTCATGGCGAACTCGCCGACGGAGTAGGTCGCCGGTGTCGCCGGCTGCGTCAAAGCGTCGAGAATTGCAGCATCGCGCTCCTGATCGGGCGTCAACGATTCGAGCCACCACACGCCGTCCGTGCGACGCAAGACATGGTCATAAAACGCGACGCGATGGGTCGGTTGCGCAATCGGACGCGGCGGCGCATCTGGCAATGCCTCGATCAGCGAACCCAACTGATAGCCCCAGGCACCGATCCAGCCGCCACCAAAACCGTCGGCGTCGATAGGTGTCAGATCAATGCCAGCGAATGGATCGCCGTCAAGCACTCGCGTGGGATCGAACGCGATGAGCGCTTCACCCTGATGCCACGACCCCAGGAGCGCCACCAGTCGATCGCGTCCGCGGAACCGACGCAGCACATCGATCGGGTCGGCATCAAGGTCGAGCCGACGGCGGTAGACCAGAGAGTCAGCCACCTGTGGGTCAGTCGAGGTTGGTCTCGTCAATGATCTCGGCTCCCAGCTCGCGGGTCAGCAAGTCGACCGGATCGGTGTTGCCGTCATCGGTGACCGGATCATCGATGCTGGCGTCAGCGTCCGGATCGCGCTCGGCTTCGATGGGATCGTTGAGGCGGTCGCGGACCTGCTGAACCATGGCCGGATCGGCGGCTGGCGGGGCAGGAGAAGCCGGCGCCGGTGCCGGGGTTGGAGCGGGTGCTGCCGACGTGGCGGGGGCTCCGCCACTGGTGACATCGACGACCGTCTCGACTCGCCACGTGCCGCCGACGACTTCGGTGAGCGCCTGCAGGAGCGAATCGCCAACCTTGTTCTTGTCGAATGACTCGCGGGCGCCGGCATTGGGCAGTCCGATCGTCAAGATATTGCCCTCAACGCCCACGACCTGCGAGTTCTGGCTCAGGATGACCCACGCCAGACGACGCAAATTCTGCACCTTGGTGAGCACATCAGGCCACAGCCGGCGTACATCGGCAGCCGAAAGCGCGCCCGGCGCCTCCTGAGGAGTCACTGCGCTCCCCTGAGGAGTCACTGCGTTCTGCTGAGGAGTCGCTTGCGGCGGCGTGTTGGGCGATGGTTCCACGTCCCATGGCGGCTGCTTGTCGTCACTTGCAGCAGAAGACCCAGCTGGAACCACCTTGTGAGAGGAACTAACTGACTCCTCAGCGGGACTAACTGACTCCTCAGCGGGACTAAGTGACTCCTCAGCGGAACTAAGTGACTCGCCAGCGGGGGTGGTGGGCTGGGATGGAGCGGGCGTTGGTGCCAGGGCGGGGGCGGGGGCGGCTCCCGACAGCACGCGCTTTTCCAGGCGGTCGAGGCGGGCTTGGAGACCACCGACCGAATCGTCGGATCCTGGAATGAGAATGCGGGCACACATCAGTTCAAGCAGCATGCGCGGCGCAGTGGCTCCGCGGAACTCGACCAACGCAGTATTCACAATGTCGGCCGTGCGCGTGAGTTGCGCGGGGCCGAAGCCCTTGGCCTGCGCCTTGAGTTGCTCGACTCGGTCTTCGGGGACCTCGACCAGACCTTGGGCGCCCGCATCGGGGATGACCGAAATAACGATCAAATCGCGCAACCGCTGCAGTAGGTCCTCGGCAAAGCGGCGCGGATCCTGACCCGATTCAATGATCTTGTCGACCACGCCGAACACGGTGGCACCATCGCCAGCAGCCATGGCGTCGACGGCTTCGTCGAGCAGCGCATCGGGCGTGTAGCCCAGCAGTCGCACTGCCAGATCGTAGGTGAGGCCCCGCTCGCCAGCGCCGCCCAGCAGTTGGTCGAGCACGCTGAGCGAATCGCGCACCGAACCCGCACCCGCGCGCACGATGAGCGGCAGCGCGGCCGGCTCAACCGGCACCTTCTCCGATGAGCTGACCTGACCGAGATAGTCGGTGAGCGTGGCCGGTGGGACGAGCCGGAACGGATAGTGGTGGGTACGCGACCGGATGGTGCCGATGACCTTGTCCGGTTCGGTTGTGGCGAAGATGAACTTCAGATGCGGTGGCGGTTCTTCGACTAACTTGAGCAGCGCGTTGAAGCCGGCCGTCGAGACCATGTGGGCCTCATCAATGATGTAGACCTTAAAGCGGCTGCTGACCGGGGCGAAAAAAGCGCGCTCACGTAGATCACGCGCATCGTCGACGCCACCGTGACTGGCCGCGTCAATTTCAATGACGTCGATGCTGCCCGGCCCACCCCGCGCCAAGTCGCGACAGCTCTGACATTCTCCGCACGGATCGGCAACCGGCGCTTTCTCGCAGTTGAGGGCGCGCGCCATGATGCGCGCGCTGGTGGTCTTGCCACAACCACGGGGGCCGGAGAACAAGTAGGCGTGGTGGGTGCGGTTGGAGGCCAACGCATGCCGTAGTGGTTCGGTGACGTGCTCTTGGCCGATGACCTCAGCGAAGGTCTCGGGCCGGTAGCGGCGATAAAGAGCAAGAGGTGCGTCCACATGTGAACCCTATAGACGCACCCCGACAGTGGCCACCGCAGACGGCAGTTAGAGCAGGCCGCGGTCCTTCAACCACAGGTCGACCGTCGCATACGCCTCATCCCGTGCCTGTTTCGGCGAGAGGAAGACATCGTGCTTGGCGCCGTCGATTGGCACAACCCAGGTGTGATCGCCCAAGCAGCCAGACCAGCGAGCGATCTGTTTGACGTCCAGAACTGTGTCAGCACCAACCGCCTGCGGGCCGAACTCTTTGCCGTACCAGGTACGCGTCGACCGCAGCACAAGCGACGGAACCTGCACGTCTAGTCCTCGATGAAGTTGAGCGTGGCCGCGGCGGATTGCGGTGATCCAGCCGTACGTGACGGCGCAGCCACCCAGCGGCTTGTACTCCAAGTTGTACGACCATTCACCCGACCGCGACGCGGCCAGGCTGTCGCCGTACACAGTCGACGGCGGCAACTTAATGGGCTCCAGCGGTCGCACCTTGGCGATTGCCCGGAACGCTTGCGTCCCAACTGTGCGCATCCACGCAGCACCTTGCAGGTCAAACCACGGGCTGTTGAGAATCAGGCCTGCAATGCCCTGCCCGGCCACTCCGCCGGGCCGTTGGGCCAGCCGATTGAGCCACAGCGGAAGGATGAGCCCTCCCGTTGAGTGGCCTTCCAAGACGACCGGGCCATCGACTTCGGAGCGAATGACGTCGAGGGCTTTGCCCAGCTCATTGTCATAGTGCGCCAGATCCGAAACGTAGTGCGGCGTTTGTCCGCGGCGTCGAGAGCGGCCACATTTGCGCAGGTCCAGGGCGTAAAAGGCAAAGCCTCGATCGGTAAAGAAATCGGCGAGCTCGGTCTGGAAGAAGTAGTCGGTGAAGCCGTGGACGTGCAGCACGGCTCCGCGCACCGCTCGGCCTTTCGGCGGCGTCGCCTTCTTAATCAGCGTTGCTACCGCCGAACCAACACCTTCTTCATCCGGGTCGGTCCCGAGATCGAAAGTGTGCTGGAGATACCCAGCGCCTAGTTCGGTGTCTTCGACCCAGTCGGTCAGATTCTGTGCAGGCACGCCTGCGAGCGTATCCGGCTTCGGGCCTGCGGTGACATACTCAGCGATACGCGCCTACTGGTCGCGATAACTTTCAGCAGTTAGTGTGCAACTAAGCAGTTGCTTAGGATCGATTCCGCCTGGAGGTGGACCCATGAAGTTGCGCCTGTCCGAAGAGGACGCCGCGTTCCGTGAGGAAATGCGCGAGTTCTTCACGACGCAGATTCCGCAGAGCATTCGCGACACGGTCGCCGCTCGCCGCGAGCTCTCCAAGGAGCAGTTCGCCGAGTCGATGCGAATCATGAACTCAGCAGGACTTGCCGTGCCCGGTTGGCCCGTCGAGTGGGGCGGCAAGGGCTGGACCAGCCTGCAGAAGCACATCTGGCACGAGGAAATGCAGCTCGCCAACGTGCCGCCGCCGCTGGTGTTCAACGCCGGCATGATCGGCCCGGTCATTGCCGCATTTGGTTCGCAGGAGATGAAGGAACGCTTCCTGCCTGCCACGGCCAACTGCGATATCTGGTGGAGCCAGGGCTTCTCTGAGCCCGACGCCGGATCGGACCTTGCCGGGCTGAAGACGAAGGCTGTCCTCGAGGGCGATGAGTGGATCGTCAACGGCCAGAAAACCTGGACCACCCTCGGTCAGTACGGCGATTGGCTGTTCACCCTGGTGCGCACCGACCCCGAAGCCAAGAAGCAGGCCGGCATCTCGATGCTGCTGATCGACATGCGCAGCGAGGGACTCACGGTCCGCCCGATCGAACTCATCGACGGCAGCCACGAAGTCAACGAGGTGTTCTTCGACAACGTGCGCGTTCCGGCCGAGAATCTGGTCGGCGAAGTCAACAAGGGCTGGGATTACGCCAAGTTCTTGCTCGGCAACGAACGCGTCGGCGTTGCTCCCGTGGGCGCCACCAAGCGCAACCTGGCCGCAGCCAAGGAAGTTGCCAAGACGGCCGGTCCGGGCGGGACGTCATTGTTCGACGATCCGGTTTTCGCTGCACGAGTCGCGGATCTGGAGAACGAAGTCCTGGCGCTAGAGCTGACCGCGATGCGCGTGGTCGCCGACTCCACCGACGGCAAGCCGCATCCGGCGTCCTCGGTCATGAAGCTGCGCGGCACCGAACTGCAGCAGGCCGTCACCGAGCTGTACGTCGACATCGCTGGCCCGTCGGTCATCGCTTCGGGAGGCGGCGACGCGTCCGACATCGAGGACTGGGCGCAAGTTTCTGCGCCGGTCTACATGAACATGCGCAAGGCATCGATCTACGGCGGCTCCAACGAGGTGCAGCGTCAGATCATTGCCGGCGGAATCTTGGGATTGAGGGGCTGACCAATGGACTTCGTCTACGACGCAGAACAAGAAGCACTGAAGAGCGCCATCGCGGGCGTTCTTGGCAAGGCATACGACTCCAGCGAGACGCGCCGCGCCATCACCAAGGTCGATCCAGGCTGGACCGACAAGACCTGGCAGGCACTGGCCGAGTCCGGTGCCTTGGGCTTGCCGTTCGCTGAGGCCGACGGTGGCTTCGGCGCCGGTCCGGTCGAGGTGGCGATCGTCGCTGAAGAGGTGGGCCACGTGCTCGCCCCGGAGCCGTACGTCGAGGCAGTTGTGTTCGCCGGAAGCCTGGTCGAAGCGCTGGGCACCGACGAACAGCGCGCCGAGATCATCGGCGGTATCGCCGAAGGCACCCTCGTTCCAGCCGTGGCTCACACCGAGTCCGGTGGCCGCTACAGCGAACAGCCCACCGCAGTCACCGCTGCTGGCTCCGGCGACTCGTGGACGCTGACCGGAGTTAAAGAGCCCGTCATCACCGGCGAGCGTGCCGATCTGTTGCTGGTGACTGCGGCACTCCCGTCGGGAGGCACCGGCGTCTTCGTCGTGAAGCCTGACGCTTCGGGCCTGACCCGCGCTGGCTACCGCACTGCTGACGGCGGTCGGGCTGCCAAGGTGACCTTCGCCGACACTCCTGCAACTCCGCTGGGAGAGGCCGGGGCCGACGCTTCGGCAGCATTGGCACTGGCAGTGGCCAAGACCCAAATCGCGTACTGCCACGAGGCACTCGGTGCGATGGAAACCGCGCTGCATTCCACGGTCGAGTACCTCAAGACCCGCAAGCAGTTCGGCGTCCCGCTGATGACGTTCCAGGCGCTGACGTTCCGTGCGGCCGATATGTACCTGCAGGTCGAGCTGGCCCGCAGCATCGTCATGTGGGCCACGCTGGTGCTCGCCGATAGTGCCGATGACGCGTTCAAGATCGAGGCTGCGCAGCGCGCCAAGCTCAAGACGAGCAAGGCACTTCGTCACGTCAGCCAAGAGGCAGTGCAGTTGCACGGCGGCATCGGCGTCACGGCCGAATACAGCGTCGCCCACTACATGGCACGCCTGACCGTGATTGATCACCTACTCGGCGACGGCGCCCACCACCTGGCCGCGCTCGCCGCCACGATCACC
>JBEBVW010000006.1:0-31738 GCA_040392565.1 Aeromicrobium sp.
TGATGGAGATCTTGCGTGATTTACCTTGATGAGGCCGCGACGACGCCGGTGAAGCGCGAGGTGATGGAGGCGATGTGGCCGTATTTCGGGCCACAGTTTGGCAATCCGTCTAGTCACCATCAGGTGGGCGAGGTGGCTGCAGCGGGCTTGAAGCAGGCGCGAGCCGATGTGGCGCGGCGACTTGGTGCGAAGCCGGGGGAGATTACCTTCACTTCTGGTGGGACCGAATCGGTCAACGCGGCCATCAAGGGCATCGCGTTGGCCGAACCGCGAGGACGACACATTGTGGTCTCAGCCGTCGAGCACCCAGCGGTCCTTGAATCGGCCCGCTGGTTGGGGCGTTTGGGGTACGAGGTCACTGAACTGCCGGTTGACCGATTCGGCATGGTGCAGCCCGAGGTGTTTGAAGCAGCGCTCCGCGATGATACGACGCTCGTCTCGATTCAGCTGGCCAATAACGAGGTCGGCACGATCCAACCGGTGGCAGAACTGGCCGCCGTCGTCGCCGCCCGCGCCATCCCATTCCACACCGACGCAGTTCAGGCAGCCGGTTCGCTCAGCCTGGATGTCATGGCACTGGGTGTGACAGCGCTGAGCATCAGTGGACACAAAATTGGCGCGCCCAAAGGTATTGGAGCTCTGTATCTCAAACGTCGTACTCCGATCGAGCCGCTGATCCACGGCGGTGGTCAGCAAGACGGCGTGCGGTCTGGCACCGAACCAGTCGCGTTGGCGGTCGGCCTAGCGAAGGCGCTTGATCTGGTGGCCAGCGGAGCGACCGACGTGGTGGCCAAACGCGATGCGTTCATCGAACGTGTTCTGGCCGAGGTGCCGTCTGCCGAACTCACCGGCCATCGTTCCGCCCGACTTCCCGGCAGCGCATCGTTTGTCTTTCCAGGTCGAAGCGGCGAATCGATTCTGCTCGACCTCGAACGCCGCGGCATTGTGTGCTCAAGCGGTTCGGCATGCGCGGCCGGCAGTGATGAGCCCAGTCATGTGCTGATGGCGATGGGATACGACCGCGAGGTGGCGCAGACAGCGGTGCGGTTCACCTTCGGCGCAGCGACTTCCAGCGATCAGCTCGATCAAGTTGCGGAAGCGTTGTTCCAGATCCTCGGTTGAAGACGTTACGCTGAAGCGACGCACATCGAAATCGGGGGATTTGATGCGACGAACAGTCATGCTGGTGATGCTGCTTGCGGCGCTGTGGAGCGTTGCCTCATGTAGTGGCGAATCGACCACGACGGAGTCCGGTCCCATTGGTGGCGGTCCGACTGCTAGCAGCGCCGATGACACGACAGCAAAAGTCTCGGACGACCCGCTGGACTGGGTGCCGTCCGAACCGGTGCGTCCGCGTGATGAGAAGACGCGCCAGGGCGCCATTGCGTTCGCAAGTTACGTCCCGTTGGTGAGTTACTACGCGCTCGGCACCGGCAATGCCAATGCTCTGACCAAGATCGCAGACCGCTCAACGTGCCAGGTGTGCCGGACTGTTTCGCAGAACGTTGTGAAGCTAACCAACGCCAAGGCAATCGAAGTCAGAAATGCGCCGCTGACCGTTGATGGGGCCAAGGTCACCAACGTCGATGGCGACTTCTTCACGGTCACATTCGACGTCACGTATCCGCCGGGCGGATATGTCAACCCGAAGACCGGACACATTTACGAGCGCCTCGACCGCTCGGATCGGCGAGGGGTGGCGAATCTGCGTTGGGTCGATGACGGATGGCAACTTCTGGACTATGAGGTGAAGGAAAAATGAAGCGGCCAGCTGGGACTCTCCTCGTTGCAGCGGTGGCCGTCGTGGTTACCGGAGTGCCGTCGGCGTCGTTCGCCAGCCACGGCGGTGATGGCGATGTGACGGGTGACGGGAACGGGATTGACGTCACTTGGACAGAAGGCCATGGCAACACGGGCTCGGGGGAGGATCCGGTCTATACAGTTCCAGGGCCGTGGACTGAGTACCGCTACGTGCCTACCTGCGATGCGAACAAGCCGGAAGGTGGCGCCGACGCGCTATGTATGGCCGCGGTCTCTACCTGCCCAGACGATCTGGAGATTCGCTACTGGGTATTTTCCCGCACGCGGTATCCCGATGGGCGCGAACCCACTGATTGGGAGCGAATTCGCACGGAGTGTCGCGGCCCGGGCGAAGTATCGGACGGTCAGCCCGTGATCACCCAACAAATGGTGACCGATGCTGCGCGTCAGGCCGCGCCGCGACCAGCGGTTCACGTTGAGCCAAGTGCACGGACGTTCGTTAACGTCCCCACAAATGTGTATGCCGAAACTGAGCCGCAGGTCATCAACGTGGAACTCGTTGGCGTGCAGGTGCCCATCACGTTCACACCCACCAGCTACACGTGGTCGTTTGGCGATGGGGGCACTCGTACCGGAGCCGGCATCGCTCAGGCGCGTGTGGGCCAAACTGGAGCGGTCGAATACGAGTACCGCAGGCGCGGCAAATACGGCATCACGCTGACGCGTGGCTACCAGGTTTCAGTTGTGTTCCCCGATGGCAGCACAGTGACATTGACCGAACCGATTACGGCCACCAGCGAGCCGTACAACCTGCCGGTGGGCGAAATTCAGACGGTGGTCACCAAGGTGCGTTGACGGGCCAACTGTGCTCTCAACTCGGTAGGGCGCAGGCGGCCTGCGATCGTTGACAGTTAGTTAGCCGAAGCGGCACGGTCGACGGCGCGGTCGATCAACTGTGCGAGGTCGATGTCGGTGCTTTTGGCATCGGTAACGGCGACGATCACATACGTGCGGTCAACTCGGGCGATCGCCATTTCACCGGCCGGTGATTCGGCCGCATCGTAAGCCGGAGCGCTGAATGCGGCTTGGTGGTCGCCCAGATCTATTACTTCGATCTGGTGTGGTTCCTGCGTCGCGGTCGCGCACGACTCGATTTCGCTCCTGATCTGCCGGATGCGGTCATCACCGACGTCGGGATTAGACGTCACCAGCGACGTCACAGTTGCTTTGCCGACGGTGTATTTCATGCCGGTCGGGTTGAACGACGGCCCGAGGATCCCGCCGAGTTCTTTTTGGCAGTAGGCGCCGCTCGGTGGCAGCGAATCGACCTGCATGCCAGTGCGGGCGCCGGCTGGTAAGTCCGACCGCTGCAGGACGCCCGCAGTTGCCGACGACTTGGTGTCGTCAGTGCAGGCAGCGGTCGTCAGAACGGCACTGAGCGCTATAGCAACGAGCGTCCAGCGTGCGGTCATTGGTGGTCGGCTCATTTGAAGTAGTCCTGGAACTCGTCGCGGTAGGCCTGGTTGTAGTCGTCGATGTTGAAGTATCCGCCGACGCCTTCCATGGTGGAGAAGAGTTGCGACCGGACGGTCGCCTGCTCGGAGTCGGACATGCCGGAGTACTCGTCCCAGGTGGGAACGTCGATATCGGAGTTGCCAGCCAATCCGCGATCGGCAAGCAATGTGGCGACGACGTAGGACTGCTGGTTGAGGGTGGCTGCGGCGGCGTCGTTGGCGTCGGCCCGCGCGTCCTTGCCTTCGTGTGCCAACCAGTCGGTGATGGCATCTTTGCCCGAGCTCTTACCGCGGTCGATTGCCGCGTTGACGATGTTCTTTGCGGTTTCATCAGCGATCTTGTCGACACCCGGAACGGGTACCAAATCGATGACGTCGGAGCCGAAGTCGATCCAGGCCGCGGTCCGTGCGTCCTGCGCGTCGGCGTCGCCGATCGCATCGTCTTGTAGCGTGCGGACGAAGAAGCCCTCCAATCGGGCGTCGGCGCCTAGTGCGGTGGTCAGAGTCGTCTGCATCGTGTCGGCGTTGGGATCGGCCGAGAGTTGGTCGGCGATTGCACCCAGGTTGTCGGCGCGGTACTCGTTCAAACCAGTGCGCATTTGCGCAAATCCGTCGTCGCTGACCAATCCGAGCAGCGAGACCTTTTCCAGCGAGTCTCGATCGAACAGTGGCGTGTTCGGTAGAACGCCACGCTGGGCATCGGAGGTGAGCTCAAAGACCCCTGGATCGACGTCGCCGTCAGCGCCTGGCGCCAACGCGCGATCGACGCCTGCCATGTAGGTAGTCAGTAGGTGAGCGACGTTCTCCGACGATTCATTGCCGGGCCAGGAGATCTTCTCCGCGATGTCGTCGATATTGTCGCGCGTCGAAAGGTAGTCGACGAACTTTGAGGCGAGACGCGACGCGTTCTGGGCGTCCTGCGACTCTGGGTCGGCGATGTTCTCCGGATCAGTTGCGGCCGCGTCGATGACACCGGTGATCGCTTGGTAACCGTCTTGGTTCCAGTTGCGTTCGTTGATGTAGTAGTAGGCACGCGAATTGATGCCTTCACCGGGCTTGTCGGGATCGTCGTTGTCGCTGAAGAAGTCCAGAGCGAGCTCTGGGTCGTTCTCCATTGCTGACATGAGACCGGTCATCGGGTCGAGGTTGTCGTATGGCGATCCCCAGTCGAGGAAACTGCTGAAATCGGCACCGTTATCAGGCCGGCTGCCCCAGAGGCCGCTAGAGCCGTTCATGTCTACACGTTCGTACTCATCAAGACCCTCGGCGACGGTCTCCAGGAAGGGCCGATCGTAGGTTCCGTCGCTGAGCAGGAAGGCGAGCGCCCCGGACGGGTTGTATCCGATGAAGTCTGAATTTCGGTACAGGTCATCTGGGTCGCGGGTTGCTTCGTCGACGAGGCCCTGAGCGAAGGTCGTATCAGGAAATGATGGGTCCGTCGTTGCGGTTTCAAGTCCGTCGCGGAGTAGGTCCAGCAGTTTCTGCTGGTCGTCGTATTTGAGCCCATAGCCCTCTGCATCGGACGCCGAAGTGCTCAGTACGGCCAAGGTGCCGTCAGGCCCAAGTGTCGTGTACATCGACTCCATGACAGCGGGGTCGTCGACCCAATTGGCCAGCAACTCGGAGAACTTATTGAACTGATCGACCCGTTGCGGCATGATCTGGCCGGCTTGCTCGGCAAGGGTTTCGCCGAGCAAATCCTTGGTGTTGGTGAGGTTATCGAAGGCAATCACGTAGGTGACGTGACCGGAGTCCTCGGTGTCGAGCAAGATGGCCAGATCGCGGCGAGACGTGAGCTCCGCCAGGTTGTCATCGATCCACTTCGACGCCCGCCCGACGCCGGTGTCATACAGAGTCGGTAGCGAAACTGGTGATGCCTGCAGAACCAGAGTGCGCTTGGTATTGATCTTCGACGACAGGTCAGTCGCGGCTGTAATCGCCGTCTTGATCTTGCTGATGTCTATCTCGACGCTAGTCACGTCAATCCCCCGAATGAAATGGATGCCTAGGTGGCTAGTAGTAGGTGTTGAGCTGAACCATTTGCCAGAACGAGTTCCAGGCCAGGCCGTGCGGGTCGCCGGCCGGCACGCGCTCACTTTCTGCGTCGTAGGCCGACTGGAGCGTGGTGACGGCGTCGCTAAAGGCGGGATTGACGCCACTCAGGTGGGAATGCAGTTCAGCAATCCAGTCGTCTGCAGCCGTGCAGACCCAGCCGCCCTGGGCTAGCGGGTTCGCGATCGGATTGCCAATTGGCCCAGGTGTATCAGCGATCGCATCGCGAGCACCTACCGCAGTGGTCTTTGCCGAAGCGACCGTTTGTCGATAGAAATTCGGTTCGGTTGGGTCGTCGGTATCTTCAGGTGTCATGGTCCCCCCTCGTGGCTGCCACCTTCGCTGACAGCCTAGCGGTCGCCGTAGTTCGCTGGTAAACGCTGCCACGCCGAAGCGACAGCCCGTCCGTTACGATCGCTGATGTAACGACCCACCGGCATTGGGGTCGGGGGCTCAAAAGCAGGGGGATAAAGACATGGTCGCAGCCAATATCGAGGATCTTGCTGGTCTGTACCGAACGCTGGAGCGTTCGATGATCAGCGGCGACGAGATCATCGCGACAATTGAGGCCGCGTACGCGCAGGCCTCGCAAGAGTGGAAGTCAGCCGGTCAGGCTCAGTTCGAGGCCGACTGGAATGCGTTGAAGCCGTCGCTCGCGCGACTGGTGCAGGTCTTCGCATCGGCAGGCTCGGACGTGGCCTTCCAGCACAACCATTTCAAGATCGGTGGCAAGGAAGTTGCCGTCGCGGACCTACCTCCGCTGACCTCTCCTCGCTGATCGACCGAACTACGACGGCGCCATCCGGAAGATCGGATGGCGCCGTCGCTCGTTGCACCTGCGATCAGGCTCGTGGAATTTGGATCCATCGCCAGCCCGTAGGACTGGTCAGGACGCCCCGTCCAGCAGGGGCGGCAGAGCCCACGGATCTGGGCAACTTTGCGTTGAGAACTTCGCCGTCGCTGGAGGCTCGGGGAGCCAACAGCAGGCCAGAACGGCCCTTCTTTAGCTCTGCGATGACGCCTCGGTAGGTGCCAGAAAGTTCGTCGATTCCACCGGCGATGATCAGCGTGTTTTGGCTGTCGCGCATGCGCGTGAACGCGTCGAGCAAGGCTCCGGCGACCGGAGAATCCGCGCCGAGCACGTCGAAATCGTCGACGATTACGGTATGCGGTCGACGGGTCGCCAATGCCTTTTTGATGTCGTCGAGTGGTTCGTTGCCGGTGAACAGAGTGACACCGCGCATGTCGCGCAGCGGCGAGACGCGCGGAGCGATGACGATGACGTCTCTTCGCGTTCGGGCTTGGTCTCGGACGATCGCCATCAGCGCCGTGCTGCGCCCTGACCGTGGGGGACCGGCAATCATGAATCCCGATCCGGCCGTGACCGGATCGAATCCCTGCACTGCCAAGGTGTCGCCACCGATGCCGACACCTATGAAGGTTGGACTAGGCGACTGTGGTTCGAACGTTGCCATCTCGTCCCACGAAATGGTCGACGGGAGTTCATCGACACGTTGCGGTCTGCGGCCACGATCGAGATCGGACCAGCGTTCGGTCGCCTCGCGTCCAATCTCCTGGAGGACGCGTACCTGCTCGACACCGGCACCGCTGGCGTCGAGCATCGCCCACTGCATTTCGCGGGGTCGTTCGCCGCTGCGGAACGCCCGCCCCGGCGGCATCGAGGTGGGGACATCGCGGGCATTCATGCCGATCGCCGAGTAATCCGACGCCTCATTCATTGACAGCATGATGCGGTCCTCGACCAGCAGACCGATGCGCCCGAGTACACCGGTCCGGTCGGCACCTATGACCATCCGGATGCCGACGCCAGCACCCTCTTGGAGCAGGGTGTTGAGCCGGTCGATCAGTACGCCGCCGTCGACCGCATCGAACGCTTGCAGGTAGCCCTCAAGTCGGTCGAGGAGTACCACTAGATAGGGCAGACGATCGGCAGCTGAGCGGCGTTGTTCGCCAATGTCGGCGAAGCCTTGTTCGGCGAGGCTTTGTTGGCGACGCGCCATCTCGCGTTGCAGCAGTTCGAGGAGGCGGTACAGGCGGTCGACTTGGAGCCGGGTGACGATGGCGCCGACATGTGGCAGGGCGACGAGCGGCAGCAGCGCGTTATTGCCGGCGTCGATGCCGTACAGGTGGACGTCAGCAGGTGAGCATTGACGTGCGATGGCGCCGGCGATGGTGCGCAGAGCGTTGGACCGCCCGGTCCGGGCCTGTCCGGCGATCATCAGGTGCGAGTCGTGCTCGATGTCCCACGTCTCGACGTCCTGGCGCTGCTGGCGGGGCAGGTCTGATCGCCCTAGTGGGATCGGCGGAATCACTCCGTCCTGAGATTCGACCAGAGACAGCTCGTCGAGTGCGACGACCTCGGGCAACGCAGGCAGCCACGGCTTTCGCGGTTCGGTGATCGCGAGTTCTTGGTGTGCTTCGCGAATCGCGCTGACCAAGGTGGCGAGGTCGGTTGGGATGTCGACGTTCTCGGGACCTGCTCCGGTGGGTAGGGCAAGGCCGGCCGATCCAAGTTGCTGCCACGCGAACGGCTGCGAGGAAATGTTGGCCGCGGACTCGCCACGTGGACGACCGCCGACACGTGCGCTTTGGAAGGGCATCAACGACGACGCGCCGAGACGGGCGTAGGCGCGACCGGGTGTGGCTTTAGATATCTCGGCAGCATCTTTGGACTCGATGACGTCGAGGGAGTCGCCTGCGTCGGTGACTCGCAGCGCAATGCGCAAGTTGGTATTGGACTTGATCTCGGCGTTGACGACGCCAGCCGGTCGCTGGGTCGCGAGGATCAGATGGACGCCGAGTGATCGGCCTCGGCGTGCGACGTCGACGAGACCGGTGACGAAGTCGGGAAGTTCGGCGACAAGGGCCGCGAATTCGTCGATGACGATCAACAGGCGCGGCATCGGTTCGTCGCCGGGCTTTCGACCGGCGAGGTAGTCCTCGATGTCCTTGGCTTGGGCGTTGGCCAACTGGTGCTCGCGATAGTGCAATTCGGCGCCGAGTGACTCCAGTGCGCGAGTCGTGAGGTGGCCGTCCAGATCGGTGACCATGCCAACGGTGTGCGGCAAGTGCTGGCAGTCCATGAAGGCTGCGCCGCCCTTGTAGTCGACCAGGACGAACGTGAACTCATCGGGCCGGTTGCCGACAGCGAGCGAGGCGATGATGGTCTGCAAGAGTTCCGACTTGCCTGAGCCTGTGGTGCCCGCGACGAGTCCGTGTGGTCCGTCGGTGCGCACGTCGATGGTGAAGTGCCCGTCGATTCCTTCACCAATGACAGCGCGGGTCGTACGGCCCCCGCTGGCCCATCGCTGCACGATTCCTGGTCCGTCGGGATGCGGTAAGCCGATGACGTCCAAGAGGCGACTGGCCGTCGGCAGTGTTCCGGTCAGGTCCTCGGTGCTGACATCACGGATCGGCGCAAGAGCGCGGCCCAGGCGCGCGAGCCAGGCGGTGTCGACAACATCGCTGCGAACTGCGTCGATGTGGTGTTCTTCCGTGGTTTGGATCGACGCAACACCGTCGCCGACTTCGAGCACCGAGCGGCATTCCTCGGGCAGTTCGTGGACAGTGCTGTCGAGGCAGATGAAGTGAACGCCGAGCGCCGGGCCATCCCTGAGCGCCGACGTCATTCCCGTGGCCATACGCAGTTCCCGTGCTCCATCGAGGATCACCACGACCTGGCTCAGCGCCGCGATGTCGTCCTCGTTAAGGCCGCGCCGCGATGACAAGATCGCAGTGAGTTCGCTGATTTGAGCTGGCAAAGCCTGCTCATCAGCTGCGACACGCACAGCTCGGCCTCCGAGGGGACCGCGCACGTGCGGCAGCCACTTGGCCCAATCCCAATCCGTCTCGCCCTTGGCGTCGGTGAAGATGAACACCTCGGCATCTGCAGGACTGTGCAGTGTGGCAACCTGCGCCAGCAGCCAGGACGCGAGGCGTCGACTGTGGTGTTCTGGTCCGGCGAGTCCAATTACGCCGCTCGTGGGCAAAGAAACAGGCACCGGGACGTCGGCGGCTGTCCAGCGCAACGGACCCTCGTGGGCGGCTCGGGCCGGGTCCTTGATGACAATCTCTGAGCCAAGGTCGCTGGTGCCAGCTCGTAGAACCAGGAAGTCGGCATCCCAACGACGTCGTTCCCAAAGGCGCGCTCGAGGACCCGTGGCGAACAGCAGCACGCTGGCCGGATCGGGCAAGTTTTGCTTGCGGCGGGTGCCTTCGGCGCTCAGTGCCGCGAGCGCGGCCTCTTCTACAGCGACTCGCTTCTCGTGGTACTCGTCGAGCTGGGTCAGCCAGCGCTTCTTCTGCTGTCTGCGTGATCCGGTGGCGTTAAGCACCAACATCAGCGGCATCATGAGCATCATTAGCAGCGAGTACGGCGATCGAGTCATCAAGAACATCGAGCCACTCATGACCAGCGGCGCGACCATCATCGTCAACGGGATTGGCATCTTGTCCGGCTTGCGGGGCTCGCTTGGGAGCGTGAACTCTTTGAGACCTTCGGGCGGATGCAGGCGCGGAGGGCGGTTGTAGTCAAGCTCGGGGCGCGCGGCAGCTGGCGACAACGATGCATCGGCCACTCTGGGTTCTGTGCGCATAAACAGCACGTGGCCCACGCCTAGTTCGCCGCCTACTACCCAGGTAGTGGTGTGGTCGACCGGGCGCCGGTCCAGGCGCACAAGTGGGAGCGGGTCGAGCGGGTCGATGCGTTCGCCGAGTTCAAATTCGGTAATCGTCTTGCGGCGGCGCAGAAGTCGCCTCTTGCGTCGCTGGGTCACCGTGCTCGCTTGCAGCACGATCGGTTCGGTTGCTGGTTCGCGCCGTTGGGGCTGAGCGACGATGGCGTCGGCGGCCGAAGGATCGACCGTCATCGTCACGGTGCCGTCGACCGAAATTTCCAGGTGGGCGACAACGTCGGGGACTGTGGCGTCGTCGACGACGATCGCGCAATGAGTCGCAGCCCCGATCGTGTGTGAGCCGGGGCCGAGACGTGCGGTGCGGCCTGCGCCACGTCCTGAGGTGCATCTGATTTCCACCACACCGACGGGTTCGCGGTCGTGGTGGGACGACGGCCCGCCGACACCGACGATTGCGCCGTGTCGGATGCCTGCGTCGACCAGCGTTGAGTCAGGGTTGAGTAGTAGATCGCCTAGATACAGCGGAAGAATCTTGTGCTCGGCCGATCGATCGACGGGGCGCAACGCAACGACGTTGGAACTGTCGTGCCGTTGGTCGTGGGTCGCGCCAGCGGTTCGGGTGAGATAAGCCGACAAGTCTGCCACGGTGGTTTCGTCGGTGAAATCGCAGATCAGATCGCGCGCGAAGCCCCGGCTAGCGATCTCGGCGGTGATCAGCAGTCGCATGGTGTCAGGGGAGTGCGACGGTGGCAGGGGTAGTAGTTGTTCTCTTTGTCAGTTAAGCCAGCGTTCCTTCGGCGGTACCTGGTCACGGCTGATCGGGGAGAGCCTGCAACCGTTGTCGAAACGAGGCGACTGGGCAGTTCGTCCAGTTCTGCGTTCGCTGTCGTCACCTCGCCGATGTCGATTTCGACTGATGTCATGACGCATCCCCCAGAAGCACATCGTCGGCCGTGTAAATCGCCTGCCGGGTAACCGGCGCCGACAATTGTGCACCTCATGGGACGGTTCGGCTGCATCAGGGCACATAGCCCGTTATAACTATTCACGAATGGCCCCTTCGAATGGGCAGCATGGTCCGTCCCGACTAGTATGAACTGCGCGCTTCACAGGGAGTGCGGAATCGGGGGATTTACGGATGGCTCAGGACCGCAATGCGGCTACGACTGTTGCAGACCGGCAGCGCGATCGCGCAGAACGTGGCATCGGCAACAGCAAAGTGGTCCGTAGCGATCGCCCGGCACCGCCGCGACGTCGGCGCCCAGCCTTGGGCGCAGTTGCCGTTCTGCTGATCGTGGGCGGTGCGGCACTTGCGGGGCTGTTGGCCTTGCGTCTGGATTCGCGGGTGCCAGTCCTGGTGCTGGCCCAGGACGTTCCTGTAGGCACGCAAATCACTGAAGACGTACTGACCACAGCGAATGTCGCCGGCGACGATCTGAAGGTGGTGAAGGAGTCGCAGCTGGCCGATGTCGTCGGTACCTACACGACAGCGCCATTGATTGAAGGTCAACTGTTGGAGACGACTGCGCTCACTCAGGCCACCCCGATCGGTGACGACCGCGCCCAGGTGGGCATTCCGCTGGAGGCCGGACATGCGCCTTCGTCCTTGCGGTCCGGTGATCTGGTGCGGCTGGTGCGCATCGGCGATGGCAATAGTGCGCCAACTCCCATCGCTACCGGACTGGTGTTGTCCACCGACGTTGACTCCTCGGGCGGCACCCTGGGGCGTTCATCTGAAGACAGCAGTTCGGCCACGATCTTGGTGCCCACGCTTGCCGCTGACGTCACGGTTGATGCTGCGGCAAATGAAAGACTGGGCATCGCGCTGATCAAACGTGATGTCGCTCTTGATGATGCTTCCTTGGTCATGCTCGGTGGCGGCCGATGACCCTGATCACGTTTGCTTCCGCCAAGGGTTCTCCTGGTGTGAGCCACGCGGTCAGCGAACTGGCCCGGCTGTGGCCGCGCGAAGTGGCGGTTGCTGATCTTGACCCCGTCGGCGGTGATCTGATGCTGACCCGTCGTGATCGCGACGGCGATCCCTTGAACCCGGATGTGGGCCTGGTTTCTCTGGGCGCTTCGCTGCGGGGCGGCAAATCGGCCGATCTCGCGGCCCACCTGCAAACCACCAACGACGGAACCAACGTGCTGGTGGGAGTCTCCACGCCAGTTCAGGTGCACGCAATCGGTCCGGTGTGGTCGCACTTGGCGCAGACCTTGCGGTCGTGGTCTGGCGACGTATTCGCCGACGTCGGCCGATTCGAAGTCGGCGCTCCCACCCAGCCAGTCGTGGAATCTGCCGATGCCGTGGTGTTTGTGGTTCGCGATGATTTGCCGTCGCTGGCGCACCTGCGGGATCGACTGCACGGGCTTGTCGAACCGCTGTCGATCGGTCGTATGGGCGGCACATCGGTCGGCGTAGCCCTCGTGGGTGATCCACGCCAAAGCCGCGCACTGGACGACACCGTCCGTTTGCTGGCCTCCGCAGGCATTCAGGCCACGGGACTGGGCATCATCGCCGACGATCCGCGAACTGTGGCCAGCTGGGCGTCGTTGTCGGAGCGAGCGCGCCGACGGTCGTTGTACCAGCGTTCTTTGGTTGACGTCGCAAGCCGTTTGCAACTGCTGATCGGTGTCGCTGAACAAGCGGTTGTCATTGGGGAGGGCTGACCTATGGATCAACTGCTGTTGCGGCGCCTCCGTGAAGAGGTAGCGCAAGCACTTGCCGATCAGCGTCGGCAGGACGCCACCGCCGGAATGGTGGCGATGAACAGCGAGGATGAGCGGCAGTTCGCCCGGGCGGTGATCTCGCGCGTTCTCGAAGCACACGCGCGCCGGGAAATCGCTGCCGGCCGTACTCCGCCGAATCCGGCAGAAGAAGCCGAACTTGCCGATGGAATTCATGCTGCGTTGTACGGCGTCGGTCGGTTACAGCCGCTGTTGGACGATCCCGAAGTCGAGAACATCGACATCAATGGCTTCGACAATGTCTTTGTTGGTTACGCCAACGGTGAAGAACGTCGTCACCGGCCGGTCGCTGAGAGCGACGACGAGTTGATCGAACTGGTCCAGATCTTGGGTGCCTACTCGGGTCTGGCCAGCCGACCATTCGATTCGGCCAATCCTCAACTGGATCTGCGACTTCCAGATGGCTCGCGTTTGTCGGCTGTCATGGGTGTCACCCAGCGACCCGCGTTGTCGATTCGTCGCGCCCGGTTGAGTCGAGTTTCACTCGACATGTTGATCGAGAACGGCTCGTTGGGGCCGGAACTTGCCTCGTTCTTATCGGCAGCCGTCGCAGCGCGAAAGAACATCATGATCGCCGGCGCGACTAACGCCGGCAAGACAACGCTGCTCCGGGCGCTCGCCAACGAGATCGGACCTGAGGAACGTCTCATCACGGTCGAGCGGGCTTTGGAACTGGGGCTGGGAGAGTTCGCTGACCTGCACCCGAACGTCGTCGCTTTGGAAGAGCGGTTGCCCAACTCAGAAGGCCACGGCGCCATTCAGATGTCGGAGTTGGTGCGCCGGTCGCTGCGGATGAACCCCAGTCGCGTCATCGTCGGTGAGGTACTCGGCGATGAGATCGTCACGATGCTCAATGCGATGAGCCAAGGCAATGACGGCTCACTATCGACGATTCACGCCAACTCCTCGTTGGAAGTGTTCAACCGCATCTGTACCTATGCAGTGCAGTCGGTCGAACGTCTGCCCGCCGACGCGACCATGATGCTCATCGCTGGCGCCATCGACTTTGTTGTCTTCGTCGAGCGCCGAAATGACTTCGCCGAGGGCGGGGGACTGCGACGCATGATTACCTCAGTCCGCGAAGTCAACGGGGTTGACGGGCATGTGCTGTCCAGCGAAGTCTTTGCCGCGGGTGCCGATGGCGCGGCTGTTCCGGCAGCGTCCATCAGTTGTGCCGACGAACTGGCGCGGCACGGCTATCGCCCAGGCAGTTACGTGGCGGGCGGCTTCTGATGTCGCTCGACTTGCTTGCGATCATCCTGCTCGGTGCCCTGGTCGGCGCCGGCGCAGTGCTGCTCGTTCTGTCATTCCAGCCGCCACCGCCTCAAGTCGTTCGGCCCCCATCAGCGCTGCTGGCCACGCTCAAGGGTTTTGGCGTGCGGCTGCCATTTGCGGTGGGCGCCGGACTTCTGATCTTGCTGCTGACTCGCTGGCCGGTGCTGGCCGCTGCGGCTGCCATTCTCGTTTTCTTTGGCCCGATGTTGTTCGGTGGTTTGGCGGCCGAACGGCGTGCAATGGCTCGCCTGGAGGGTCTCGCGGCCTGGACCGAGTCGTTGCGCGACACCATTGCTGGCGCGGTCGGCCTCGAACAGGCCATCCCAGCCACCGCGTATGCGGCCAATCCGGCCATCAAGTCCCATCTACTTGAACTGTCAGACCGTCTTCGGGTGCGGACGCCGCTGCCGACAGCGCTGCAATTGTTTGCCGATGAGCTCGACGACGCCAGCGCCGATTTGATCATCGCAGCGTTGATGCTCAACGCGCGGCTGCGTGGACCTGGCCTGCGCGAGGTGCTCGGTTCGCTAGCCAAGTCTTCCCGCGAAGAACTGGAAATGCGCCGTCGTATTAATTCCCAACGCGCCAGCACTCGTCGCAGTGTGCAAATCGTGGTGGGAGTGACGGTGGCATTCGTGTTGGGGCTAGCCATCTTCAACGGCGGCTACGTCGAGCCTTATGGAACGCCGGCTGGGCAGATGGTGCTGTTGGTTGTGCTGGGCTTCTTCGCGGCCGGATTCGCCTGGATGCGTCGACTGGCAGTGTTTGACGTGCCGGAACGCTTCATGTTCGGCAGTGCTGAATCGGCCCGGGCGGGGGTAGCCCGATGACTGCAGTTCTCTTGGCGGGCGCCTTGGTCGGACTCGGCGCGCTCCTGTTGGTGCTTCGTTACGACACCGGCACGGGGACGTCGGCTGCGGAGTTGGCGCGGTTGGACGCCAGCCGCGCGCGTTCGGTTCGGCACGACTTGGTCGAAGCTGACACCACGTCAGACGTCTCGCCGCGGCTGCGCCGCATCGGAGCCACCTTGTGGTCCGCGCTGGAAACGCGCGGCTATCGCGTTCCGCCCAGCATTCGGGCAGATCTGTCGATCATGGGCCGCACGGTGGAAGCCCACCTCGGGCTGAGCGTGCTGGGCGCCGTCGCTGGCATGATCGCGCCGTGGGGTGCCATGGCGCCATTCGTGCTGGCGTTCAACGTCAGCCCCATGGTCCCGATGTGGTTGGCAATTTTTGGCGCAATCGGAGGCTTCATCCTCACCACCGTCACGTTGGCGGCTGCGGCAAGCGATCGACGTCGCGCATTCCGCCACGTCGTCAGCGCCTTCCTCGATCTGGTCTCGATGAACCTGGCTGGTGGCCGCGGAGTGCCAGAAGCGCTGTCCTCGGCAGCTCAACTCAGCCACGGCTGGGCCATGGTGCGCATTCGTGATGCGATGGAAACGGCCAGGCTGCAAGGCGTCACGCCGTGGGCCGCGCTCGGCGCGTTGGGCGAAGAAATGGCTGTTGAAGAACTGCGCGATCTGGCCGCTGCGTTGGCGCTGGTGGCCGAAGACGGTGCCAAGGTACGTGAGTCGCTGTCGGCGCGCGCGGTGTCAATGCGTCAACGCGAACTTGCCGAAGCCGAGAGCCAAGCAGCCCGGCGGTCGCAGTCGATGCTGATCGCCCAGTTGCTGCTGTGCGTCGGCTTCTTGTTGTTCCTGATTTACCCGGCCATCGCCAAGGTCGTCGGGATCTGACACCCCCCATGAAGGAGTCGCAATGACGAAGAATCTGTCACCCACACACCCGCTGGGGTACTTGCTGTTGATGCTAGGAGTCCGTGCCGACGGAGAACATCGCAATGAGCGTGGCGCATCGGCAGTCGAATGGATCATCATTTCGGCGATTGTCGTCGGCGTGTGCGGTCTGATCGCCGCCATCTTGGTCCCCGCGCTGCAGGGCGAAGCCAACGAAATCTCTGACGAGATTCGCCGGCAGTGACGCACTGATGTTTCGACGGCGGCCGCACGATGAACGGGGATACAGCTCTATTGAGCTGGTCCTTTACATGCCCCTGCTCTTGGGGGCCATCGTCGTGACCGTCCAATTTGCGCTGGTTTACCTCGCCAATGAATACGCATCCGCTGCGGCTCGCGAAGCCAACCGAGTGGCTCGTGTCACCGGTGACGTCGGCGAGGGAACCGCCAAGGGGTACCAGGTCGTCGACGGTATGGGTGACGGGTTACTGAGTTCGGCTCGCGTCGACGTGCGCACGATCGGCGACACGATGGTCGAAACGGTCGTGACCGGGCGCGCTCCGCAGTTGGTGCCGTTCATCAATGTCGTCGACGTCACCGAAGTCGTGCGCGGACCGATTGAGCGATTTGATCCCGACGACGGGCCCACACCATGAGTCGACCCGCCCTGAGCCGACCTGCCGTGAGCCGCCGGAAGAACGAGACCGGATCGGTGGCTATCGAAGTTGTTCTGATGATCCCGATTTTGGTCATGTTCACGTTACTAGTGGTCGCTGGCGGCCGGTTTGTTTCGATTCGAGCAGATGTGGAGTCGGCCGCCCGAGATGCCGCTCGTGCCGCATCGTTGGAACGTTCGCTAGACGATGCGCGTGCGGTGGCACGGCACACCACCGAGAGCCAGCTTGATCCGTTTTGGCAGTGCCGCACCGCCCAACTGACTGGCGACTTCCGGTCGGGTGCCGTCATTGAGGTCACCATCGATTGTGATGTTCCAGTCGACGACCTCGGCCTGATTGGTCTGGGCGGAACCGTCCCCGTCACGGTCACGGGCAGTGCCCCTATCGACACCTATCGGAGAACCGGATGACGCCAGGGGTGAAAGCAGATGAGCGTGGCATGGCCACGCTGTTCGTCGTTGGCATGGCGGTGCTCCTTCTGGTGTGCGCTGGATTGGTCGTCGACGGCGGGCTAGCCATCAATGCGCGGATGCGAGCCGCTGATGACGCCGAGCAAGCCGCCCGGGTAGCGGCCGACTCAATCGACGTTGATGTGTTGCGCAACGGTGGAGATGTCGTCATCAATCCGACGCTTGCACGCCAGCGTGCAGCCGACTATCTGAACGGCCGCGGTTACACGCCTGCGCAATATCGCGTCGATGTGCTGCCTGACGGCACCGTCGGCGTTGACGTCGAGAACACCACGACCACCTTGTTGCTCGGGTTGGTCGGGGTCCATCAATACGAAGTCGGAGCGGGCGCTGTTGCGGTGCCCGAAACCGAACAACAAGGAGTTGGTCCGTGATGGCCATTGAGAATCCACAACAGACCGACACTGCCGCTGAGCGTTTTGAGCGCCTGGTCGACCACGAGGACGTTCACACGTCGCGCCGCGAATCAATCGGTGCCGGACTGGCGCTCTTTGCACTTGTCGTCGGCTTGCCGGTCATGTTGCTGGTGCTCGCTGGGCCGCCGCGAATTCCAACCGAATTCCCCGGTATGCGCGAACTTGCCCAGCAGCTGAGTGTCGAAGACGTGATTGCCGTTTTGGTGGGCGTCGTGTGGCTGGTCTGGCTGTTCTTCGTCGTCTGCGTGATCTTTGAAGTAATCGCGGCTCGTCGTGGGGGACTGGCCACCACCGTCCCGTTGGCCGGACCGTTCCAACGCTTGGCACGCATGTTGGTCGGCGCGCTATTGCTGTCGGGAATTGTCGCTTCGCCGGCCCAAGCGGCCGAACCTGCCCACTTCGGCCAACCGACCACCGCAGTGGGTCTGAGTTCAGCCTCGCTTGACGCCGAGATCCAGACTCTCGTTGAGGAGTCGGCCGACCGGGCAGAGGAGGCTGCCGCCGAACTTGCTGGCGACAAGGTCTACATCGTGCGGGCGCCAGACAACGGCTACCACGACAACCTATGGGATATCGCCGAACGCCACCTAGGGGACGGTCGGCGCTATCGCGAGATATACGAACTGAATAAGGATCGAGCGCAACAGGATGGACGCCGACTTGAATTAGCGCGGTTGATCCAACCGGGCTGGGAACTGGTCATGCCCGACGACGCCGTGGGGATTGAAGCCAGACCGGCGGTTCCCGATGTGCCAGCAACGCCCGCGCCTGCACCGTCGGGCACGGATACGGCCGATTCAGCTTCGGACGGCGGAATCATCGACAACGCAATGGAATCGGTTGGCCAGTGGCCGGCCGGATCGGGTGTTCTCGCAGCCAGCGTGCTGGGTGCGCTGTTGCTCGTGCGTCGGCGTCGCATCGGTCGCCGACCCGACGATGACGCCCGCGATATCGAAGCCGATGTTCGAGTCGCGGCGACTTCCGATCGCATCGCTTGGCTGGACTGGGCTTTGCGGGACCTGGCCGCGTCGTGTCGGGCGGCGGGGGCTGTTCCTCCGTCGGCGTATCAGGTGCTTTTGACCGACGATGCCGTTGAACTGCTGATCAGCCCAGACGCACCCGATGGCGTTGACGGGTGGACCGTGCACGACGAGGGCCGACGCTGGCGCCGAGACCGGCCCGATACTGGACTCGGCGAAGTCCCGCCGGGCGAGGCCGTGCCATATCCCGCGCTGGTCAGCCTCGGTGTGGACGTCGATGGACGCGACGTTTTGGTGGATCTGGAGTCCGCGGGCGGAATTGTCTCGGTCACTGGCTCGCCGCGGTTGGCCGAGCAAGTTGCATCATCGGTGGCCATTCAGGCGGCCACCGCGCCATGGGCTGACACTGTTCGCATCACGGCAAGCTCGCTTCCGGCAGGAGTGGCCGACATCGGATTCGAGCGGCTGACCGCAGTCGACGATCTGAACGACGCTTTGGCCGATCTGACCGCGCACATCGGATCACTGCCTGACGACGTCCTACGTGGTCGTATCGGTCGTCGCGCGCCAGCTTCGTCGGCGCTGGTCGTGGCCGGTACCGCGCCGCGTCCTGAAGTCAGTGATGAACTTGGTCGACTCGCTGGCGGAGGCAGCCGGGCACTAGCAGTCGTCGTCGCAGGCGAGCATCCGTCGGCACGTTGGCGGATTCGCGTTGATGAGGCCGGAAATCTGGAACTGCCTGCACTGGGGATTGCCGTCACAGCTAACCGACTCGGTGCTGAGCAAGTCGAATCGCTAGCCGACCTGTTTGCTGCTGGCCGTCAGCCGGAAGCCGACGTTGACCGCACGAAGCTGCCGGCCGTGATCCGCAACGTCGACGACGCCGCGTGGGCCACCGCAAGTCATCGAGTCTCGGTGCTTGGCTCGGTCGACGTCCAGGGCGTTGATGCCGACCTGCCGCGCATTGACCAAACCGCTGAAATCATCACCTACCTCGCGCTGCACCCCGAGGGAGTTCACCCGAATCTGGTCGGAGCAGCTGTGTGGCCGCGTGGCGTCACCCCCGACGTGCTGGAAGCGGCCGTCGCGCGTGCCCGAGAGGTGCTTGGTCTTGACGTCGACGGAACCCACCTTCTGCGCGAGGACGCCGAGGGCAGGCTTTCGGTCGCCGATGCTGTCGTATGCGACTGGCATGTCGCCGTCGCTCTCGTGTCGCAGGCACGTCGCACCACACAGATTTCGATGGAGACCGATCTGTTGCGCCGCGCGTTGTCGTTGGTGCGAGGTGAGCCTTTCGCTGATGCTCCGCGCGGGCGCTACGCCTGGGTCGCGCGCGATGATCTGCCACGATCGATCGCGCGGGTTGTTGTCGACGCTGCTGAACGACTGATCCAACTGCTTGGTGGCGATCCGGGTGGCGCGGCCGCTGCTGCCGAGACCGGTTTGCGCATCGCGCCCGGCCATCAGCCGCTGTGGCGTTCGCTGTTGCGCAGCCGCCATGCCACCGAAGGTGTCGCAGGTGTCATGCGCACACTCGAGGACATGGTGCATGCTCTTCGCGGTCTGCCGTTGGACCCTGAAACTGAGGCACTCGTCGAAGAACTGCTTCCGCCCACAACTGAGGCGGCACAAGCGTGAATCGGGCGTGGAACAATGTGTCACTTGGGGGAACACGATGACGATTCGGACCGATCTCGTTCGTCGCGGCAGCGCGTTGGCGCTGACCGCGATACTCGGCCTAACACTGGCTGCCTGCGGTGACGACAAGCCCACAGACGTGACGACAACCTCGGCTACCGCTGCGGCCGACAATGGAGCGACCAAGGCCTATCAGCGCTATTGGGATGTCTACGTTCAGTTGGCGAACTCCGGGGATATCAACCCGTCGGCGTTCAGCGGGATAGCCGAGGGCAACTTCATCGAAATTGACCTCAAGGGGCTCAGCGACCAAGCCGATTCGGGTGTCGTGCGCACCGGCAGGCCAATCTTCAGCGACTACGACACCACCGTCGACGGTGACAAGGCGTCATCGCTCGTGTGCGTCGATCAGAGCAAGTGGGGAGCAAAGGTCGACGGTGAACCAATCCCCGACTCGACCTCTGACACACCTGATCCGCAGCCATATGTCGCCACGCTTGAGCGCCGGGACAGCAAATGGATCGTGACTGATGTGGGTAGCGGAGCAAAGGGAGTCGCATGTCCGTCATGAGTCGATTCGTTCGACTGGCCTGTCTGACGCTTTTGGTGTCGATGGGGATTGTTGCTACGGCTGGCGTTGCTCAGGCCGAGAAGGTGTGCACCCAGCGCAAAGTGGGCAGCAAAATCGTTTGGGAGTGTGTCGAGACCGATCCCGGTGGGACGGACCCCGGCGGCGAGACTGGTGGACCGGTCCAGCCACCCTGCGATCTTGAAACGCCATTTGACGATCTATGCATCGGGAGCGACGCCTGCTGGATGAATGACCCTGCCGCCGTGCAGAACCCTGATGAGCTTGCCGATGTTCCCAAACCCAAGGATGACTCCTATGTCGTCTACATCTCATGTCGGCGGGCAGATGGTTCGACGTACGACCGTTGGTATTGGAGTGACGACGTCCCCACCATCACGATGGAAGATCGCATCCGGTCGGCCGTGGGAGCCCTGGACCTGCCGACGATTGAGGCGTCCTTCAACCCGCCGGGCCGAACGCTGGTCAACCTGCCGACCTGGTGGTGGGCCGAAGGTGCACCTGCAGGTGAGATTCGTGGCGATGAAGCACTCGGCATGACGGCCGTCGCGACTCCGCAGGGTCTCACGATCAACCCCGGTGACGGCAGCGGATCGATCACCTGCCCGATGTCGGTCACCAAGTCGGACACGTGCGCCACGCGGTACCGGCGCTCCGGCGACTACACAGCCTCGATGTCCATCGTCTACAACGTGGAGTTCACGATGGACGGCCAAGTCATTGACGCCTCGCAGATTCCGGCCGATCTGCGGACATTGACCGTTGAGGATGACGTCCCCGTGGCGGTCCGCGAAGTGCAGACCCGCGTCACCAAAGTGCGGTGAGCGGCGCGCGGTAGAATCGGTGCAATGACATCGACTGATGTGGCCTACCTCGACCACGCGGCCACCACGCCGATGTGGCCCGAGGCGATCGAGGTAATGACGGCCGAACTGGCACGCCGCGGCAATGCTTCGTCGTTGCATACCTCCGGGCGGGCAGCTCGACGCATCGTCGAAGAGTCGCGGGAGCTAATTGCCGAGCGGTTCGGCGCCCGACCCAGCGAAATTGTCTTCTGCTCGGGCGGAACCGAAGCGAACAATCTGGCGATTAAGGGCTTGTACTGGACTCGCCGCGCGCAGGATCCGGACCGTCGACGCATTGTGTTCAGTTCGATCGAGCATCACGCGCTGCTTGATCCGGTGACCTGGCTGGCCAAGCACGAAGATGCCGACGTTTCCATGACGCCGGTCGATCGCACCGGCCGCATCGATGTCGAGGCGCTTCGCTCGACTGTGGAGTCTGATCCAGCGTCAGTTGCTGCCATCACCACGATGTGGGCCAACAACGAGATGGGCACTATTCAGCCCGTCGATCAAGTGGTCGACATCGCCAAGGAATTCGGCATCCCGGTCCACAGTGATGCCGTACAGGCCGCTGGATATGTGCCGTTGGATTTCGCGTCGAGCGAGCTCGATGCCATGACTGTGACCGCTCACAAGGTGGGTGGGCCAGTGGGCGTGGGGGCCCTGATCATCCGCCGCGAGATCAACCCAGTGGCGTTGCTGCACGGCGGCGGCCAAGAGCGCGATATTCGGTCGGGCACCGTAGGCGTCGCTTTGATCGCCGCGTTCGCGAAAGCTGTCGACTTGACCGTGCAGCGTCAGGCTGAGGCTTCTGCCCGGATCGAATCACTGCGTGCACGGCTGGTCGACGGCATCGTGCGGGCCGTACCGGACGCCGTCATCAACGGTGATCCGCAGGCCGGGCCTACCCATCGGCTGCCCAATATTGCGCACGTCACTTTCCCGGGCTGTGAGGGCGACGCGATGTTGATGCTGTTTGACGCACAAGGCGTCGAATGCTCCACCGGATCGGCCTGCGCTGCGGGCGTTCCGCAGCCCAGCCATGTGCTGTTGGCCATGGGATATGACGAAGTTGCAGCGCGTGGATCGTTGCGCTTCAGCTTGGGCCACACCACGACAGAGGCCGACATCGACCGGGTTCTTGAGGTGCTGCCCGCCGTCCATGAGCGTGCGCTGAAGGCGGGGGTGCGCTGATGAAGGTCATTGCTGCCATGTCTGGTGGTGTCGACTCGGCTGTCGCCGCAGCCCGGGCCGTCGACGCTGGTCACGACGTCACTGGCGTGCACCTGGCGCTGAGCCGCAACCCGCGTTCCTATCGATCCGGTGCTCGCGGTTGCTGTTCTATCGAGGACAGCAACGACGCTCGCCGGGCCGCCGACGCCCTCGGCATTCCGTTTTATGTGTGGGACATGAGCGAAGAGTTCGCCGACACCGTCGTCGACGACTTCATCGCCGAATACACCGCCGGCCGCACACCTAATCCGTGCCTGCGCTGCAACGAGAAGATCAAGTTCGCCGCGGTGCTTGACCGTTCGCTTGCGCTTGGATTCGATGCGGTCGCCACGGGGCATTACGCGCAACTCGTCGATGGCCCAGACGGCATCGAAATGCACCGTTCTGTCGATCAGGGCAAAGACCAGTCCTATGTATTGGGCGTGCTGACTCAGGAGCAACTCAAGCATTCGTTGTTCCCGCTCGGCGATACCACCAAGGATGTCGTGCGGCTTGAGGCAGAGCAGCGGGGTCTACAGGTGGCCAAGAAGCCGGACAGCCACGACATTTGCTTCATCGCCGATGGCGACAATGCCGGTTGGCTCAGTGAGAAGCTGGGGCCAAAGCCGGGAACGATTGTGGACGAATCCGGCGAGGTTTTGGGTGAGCACGACGGCGCTTACGCCTTCACCATCGGGCAGCGAAAGGGTTTGCGCCTCGGCATCCCCGCAGCCGATGGAAAGCCGCGATTCGTGCTCGACATTGAGCCGGTGAGCGGAACCGTCACTGTGGGGGCGCGAGAGTCACTCCTGGTTGATGCGTTGCACTGCATCAAGCCGTTGTGGTGTGGATCCGCGCCGGTTGAGTCGTTCGATTGCACGGTCCAGTTGCGTGCACACGGGCAGGAGCATCGCGCCCGAGTTACGGTCGACGGCGACACCGTTGACGTCGAACTACTGGAAGCGGCTAGCGGAATTGCGCCCGGACAGGCATGCGTCATTTACGACGGCACCCGAGTTGTCGGATCGGCCACGATCGACAGCACCTCGAAATTGTCGCCCACTCAATGAGCCGAGCCACCGGAATCGGTTCGATGCCTGGGGCGGACTTCACCGAAACCGCTCGGATGGTGCTGGGTGAAGTCGGCCTGCCATTTCTGCCAGAGTTGCCCGCCCGTGGCGTGCATGCCTCGATGATTGGTCGCACACTTGCCCTGATCGAAGATCTGGGCGCTGATTTGCAGCCGGACGGGTGGCGAATCGGCGTGGGCCAAGGCATTGATCAGCGACGCGCGCGATCACTTTTGGCCCAGGACCTCGATGTCCTTGAGGAGCTTGCTCAGGACTACACGGGTCCGCTGAAAGTGCAGGTCACAGGACCGTTGACTTTGGCTGCTGCGGTCGAGCACCCGCGCGGAGAAAAGATGTTGTCCGATCACGGTGCCCGCCGCGAATTGGCCGAAGCATTGGCCGCTGGCGTTGCAGCGCATGTCGACGATGTGACCCGCCGTTTTCCTCGAACCGATGTGATCGTGCAGGTCGATGAGCCAGGCATCCGTGCAGTCCTCGATGGTGCCGTGCCGACGGCCAGCGGCTACCAGTCGTTGCGCAGCATCGCGCCGCCGGAAGCCGATGAACTGCTGCGCCGGGTCGTCGACGTCATCGACGCTGGAGGAGCCGCGAGCGCGGTGCATACGTGCGCTAACGATGTGCCGATTGACCTGCTTCAAGGCATCGGCTTTGGAGCATTGTCTTTTGATCTGTCTTTGACCAGACCACTCGACGTCTGGGCAGAAGCATTTGAGGCGGGGGTCGATCTGTGGGTCGGCGCAGTCGCTTCGCAGAACAGTCGCGTTCAACCCCAGCCGCGGGACGTTGCGGTCAGGGTGCAGACGTTCTTTAGCGCACTTGGCTTCGGCGTCGATTCCTACGCCGACCGGCTTGTTGTCACGTCGCCATGCGGGCTCGCTGGGCTGGACCCCCGCGCGGCTCGTGACCAGTTGGCCATTGCCAGCAGCGTCGACCAGTACTTTGAACAAACTGGTGATTGAGCCTGCCTGTTGACGGCCGCACGACCCCGGGCCTGCAATGCGTCACCGCTGGTCGAGGTGTCAGGCCGCACGCGGTCTTGATCTCCGGTCGTCGAGGTGCGAGGCCGCCCGCGGTCTTTGAATTCTGGTGGTCGAGGTGTGGGGCCGCCCGCGGTCGTGATTTCTGGTGGTCGAGGTGTGAGGCCGCCCGCGGCCGAGCCTCGAGACCATCGGAACGTCCATCGGCAAGCACCCGCGATAACCCGACACAGTAGGTTGAACGGGTGTGGGAAGACGAACTGCCCGATCAGTCGGACGCCGAGGATGACGGGCGCCCGGTCCGTCTGGACCTCGCCGGGACGCTGATCAGCGCGAACGGGTTCATGATTCTCGCCTTCGGCGTCCTGTTGCTGCTGACTCCCGTCGGCAATGGCCAAGAGGTCGATGCTCCAGACTTCGGGCCCATTGAATCGGCCGGAATGGCAGCGTTGGGAGTTGCCCTGTTGATTGCCTCGGTGTGGCGACGTGACCGCCGCGTCGCCGGTGTTGCGCTCGCAGCGGCAGGACTCTTGGGTGCAGTCGCCTGTCTGGCTGTCGTCGGTGCAGCGCTGCTCGCAGTCATTCCAACATTGGGCATTCTGGCGCTGGTGAATCGACCGTACCCGGCGCTGGAGGAGCGCTGACACGTTCGGTCAGTACCGAGCATTAGGCTCGCACACATGACGGGGACGGGCTCATGACCGACAGTTCGAACCAGCCGGCGATCCGGCAGCGGCACAGCGAACTCGCCGAAATTATTGAGGAGCATCGGCAGCGGTACCACCGCGATGATGCGCCCACCATTTCGGACGCCGAGTACGACGCGTTGATGCGTGAACTCATGGACCTAGAAGATCAGGCCCCCGAGTTGCGTACTCCCGATTCGCCCAGCCAACAGGTGGGTGGCGCGCTGTCGTCGTCATTTGGGTCCTATCAACATCGCGAACGCATGATGAGCCTGGACAACGCGTTCAGCTACGACGAACTTGAGGCCTGGCACGGGCGAATCTCCCGTGAAGGGGTGACGGGCGCCGAATTCTTGTGCGAACTCAAAGTCGATGGGTTGGCCATTTCGCTGACGTACGAGGACGGCCGGCTCACTCGCGGCGTCACTCGCGGCGACGGTCGTGTGGGCGAAGACGTCACCGAGAACGTTCGCACCATTTCGGTGATCCCCGATCGGCTCACCGCCAGCGATGAGTACCCGGTGCCCGCTTACGTTGAAATTCGCGGTGAAGTGTTTTTCCCGACGCAAGCATTTGAAGAATTCAACGCTGCTTGGTCCGAGGCAGGCAACAACCCGTTCTCCAACCCCCGCAACGCCGCCGCCGGAACACTGCGCATGAAAGACGCACGTGTCACCGCCTCGCGGCCGCTGTCCATGGTCTGCCATGGCATCGGATTTCGCGACGGATTCAGTCCGTCACGCCAGTCAGAGGCCTATTTGGCGATGGCTGCGTGGGGACTACCTACCAGCGACCGGATCAAGGTCGTGCCGGATATCGCCGGCGTCCGGGAGTTCATCGAGTACTACGGCGAACACCGACACGACGTCGTGCATGAAATCGACGGAGTCGTCGTCAAAGTCGACCAGGTAGATCTGCAGGGACGCCTTGGTTCGACGTCACGGGCCCCGCGTTGGGCCATCGCCTTTAAGTACCCGCCCGAAGAGGTCAACACTCGGCTTCTCGATATTCGGGTCAACGTGGGGCGTACCGGCCGCGTCACTCCCTACGGAGTCATGGAGCCGGTCCGTGTGGCTGGCTCAACGGTCGAGATGGCCACCTTGCACAACCAGTACGAGGTCAAGCGCAAAGGCGTGCTGATCGGCGACATGGTCGTGCTTCGCAAGGCCGGTGACGTTATCCCGGAGATTGTGGGTCCGGTCGTACAGTTGCGCGACGGCACAGAACGCGAATTCGTGATGCCTACCGAATGCCCTGCGTGCGGCACCACGCTTGCGCCCACCAAAGAGGGTGAGAAGGACTTCCGCTGCCCCAACACCCGCAGCTGCCCCTCTCAGTTGCGCGAGCGACTCACGCACGTGGGTGGCCGTGGCGCCTTCGATATCGAAGTCTTCGGTTGGGAGAGCGCCATTGCGCTGCTTGACGCAGGAGCGTTAGTCGACGAGTCCGGACTCTTCTCGCTCACTGAAGCCGACCTAGTGAAGATCCCGGCGTTCACTCGAGCCGCCAAGAAATCTGAACTTGAGTCCGGCGCTGGAGAGCGAGTCCTCAGCGCCAATGGCCAGGCCCTGTTGGCCAATTTGGAGAAGGCCAAAGATCAGCCGTTGTGGCGTGTCCTGGTGGCGCTGTCGATCCGCCACGTCGGCCCCACCGCTGCGCGCGCCCTGGCCACTGAGTTCGGATCAATGCAGGCGATCCGCGAAGCATCCGCCGATCGGTTGGCCGCCGCCGAAGGAGTTGGCCCCACCATCGCTGACGCTGTCGTTGAATGGTTCGCGATCGACTGGCATGTCGACATCGTCGAAAATTGGGCAGCCGCTGGCGTGCGCATGGCCGATGAGCGCGACGAGTCAGTTGAGCGCACTCTTGAGGGCCTCACCATCGTGGTCACCGGTTCACTGCAGAACTACACCCGCGATTCAGTCAAAGAAGCCATCATCGTGCGCGGTGGCAAAGCCGCCGGTTCGGTCTCAAAGAAGACCGACTACGTCGTGGTAGGCGAAAACGCCGGCTCCAAAGCCGAAAAAGCCGAACAACTCGGCCTCCCCATCCTGGACGAGGCTGACTTCGATCGCCTCCTGGCCGAAGGACCCGCAACTTTTCCCCGCGATTTGTGACGTAGTCGGTCACTTCAGTCGCGATTGGTGAACGATTTCGTCACGAATCGCGGGCGTCGGCGACTGTTTCAGCGATCAGGTTGGCGATCGTCTCTGGGTGTTGGGTGGGCAGCCAGTGGGAGGCGCCTTCGATGATCTCGAAGCGGTAGGGGCCGGTCACGTAGTTGGCGCACAGATCGGCGCCTTTGCGGCCCAACGCGATGTCGCCGTCGCTCCAGATGTAGGTCGTGGGCACAGAGATTTTGACCTTCAAGTCCGCGCGGTCCGCCAGCGGCAATGAGCGGTACCACCCCATGCCGCCCTTGAGTGCGCCATCGTCGACGATCTGCTTGAGATAGGTGTCGACTTCGGCGTGGGTCATGCCGGCATTGCGCAGGAATGAGCGGGCCGTCTTGGGCCGACGCAGCAGATAGTGCGGTAGCCCGGGGATCTGGAAGAGCGCCATGTAATACGACTTCAGACCCTGCGTGCTGGTGAGCATCGATTTCAAGAAGGCGCCCGGGTGGGGCACCGAGATTGCGGTGAGCGAAGCAAGGGTTTCGGGGTGGCGTCCAGCTACGCCCCAGGCAACTGCTGCGCCCCAGTCATGGCCGACCAGGTGGACCGGTTGGCCGATCCGGGTGATGAGCTCCTGCACATCCTCAACTAGCTCCGATCCGCGGTATCCGAATCGCGACGTCGGGCGAGCGCGCGGGGCATAGCCGCGTTGATCGACTGCGTAGGTGCGCAGTCCTTTGGCGTTGAGCCCCTCGGTGACGGCGGCCCAGGAGGCCGCTCGCTCGGGGAAGCCGTGGAGTAGCACGACTGGCGTGCCGTCTTCTGGTCCGGAGTCGATGACATCGAACGTGTACGGGCCGCGGGAGTATTCGGCGATGCGCGTCATGGATCACATCGTCGCAGGTCATCGGCGGTTCTGCTAGGGCGCGTACCGGCGACTAGGATGGTTCTGTCACCCCGAAATCGACTCGACCTCAGGAGTCCTTGTTGTCGTCCGGAATCTCCCGCGCCGACGTTGAGCATCTGGCCGGACTGGCTCGCATTGAGTTGTCCGACACTGAACTCGACCGTCTGGCCGCAGATCTGCCCGCCATTCTTGAGCACGTCGCTGCCGTTCAGCAGGCCGCCGGTGCTGACGTCCCCGCGATGAGCCACCCGCTTCCGGTCGACAATGTCTTCCGCGCTGACGAAGCTCGTCCGTCGCTGACGCCAGAAGAGGCATTGAGCGGTGCGCCGGCATCGGATCAGCAGCGCTTCCTCGTTCCCAAGATTCTCGGGGAGGACTGAGATGACTGATCTCACTCGACTTTCTGCTGACGACGCAGCGCGTGCGCTCGCCGCCGGTGAAACATCTTCGGTGGAACTCACTCAGGCGCTTCTTGATCGCATTGAAGCTGTCGACGGCGGCATCAACGCTTTCTTGCACGTTGATGGCGCCGGTGCGCTGGCGGCGGCCGAGGCTACCGACAAGCAGCGAGCTTCAGGTGTTGCGGTGTCGTATCTGGCCGGCGTACCGATCGCGGTTAAGGATGTTTTCGTCACCATCGGCCAGCCCACCACCTGTGGATCCAAGATCCTTGAAGGCTGGGTTCCGCCGTATGACGCCACCGTCGTCAGCCGATTGCGTGCCGCCGGTCTGCCGATCCTCGGCAAGACCAATATGGACGAGTTCGCGATGGGATCGTCTACCGAGCATTCGGCGTACGGACCGACCCGAAACCCCTGGGATCTGGACCGCATTCCGGGAGGCTCTGGCGGCGGCTCGGCCGCTGCGGTGGCGGCTTTCGAAGCCCCGCTGGCCCTGGGCACCGACACCGGCGGATCCATTCGCCAGCCAGGCGCGATGACTGGCACCGTGGGTGTGAAGCCCACCTATGGTGGCGTGAGCCGTTACGGACTGGTCGCCATGGCCAGCAGTTTGGACCAAGCGGGCCCGGTCACTCGAACCGTGCTTGATGCAGCGCTGTTGCACGAGGTCATCGGTGGACACGATCCGCTCGATTCCACCAGCATCAACGGCCCGGTTCCCGCAGTTGTTGCGGCGGCCCGTCGCGCCGATGTGAAGGGTCTGCGGATCGGCCTGATCCGCGAATTGCAGGGGAGTGCCGATAGCGGATTCCAGGCGGGCGTGCAGGCTCGCTTTGACGAAGCAGTGCAGATGCTCACTGATGCGGGCGCTGAGGTTGTTGAGGTTTCCTGCCCGAGTTTCGTGCACGGCATTGCTGCGTACTACTTGGTGATGCCCAGCGAAGCCAGCAGCAATCTGGCTCGCTTCGACGCAATGCGCTACGGCCTGCGCGTTCCGCCGGCCGGTGTGGAAGACCCGAGCGCTGAGCAGGTCATGGCCGCCACGCGCGATGCTGGCTTCGGCGATGAGGTCAAGCGCCGCATCATTTTGGGAACTTATGCACTGTCGAGTGGCTACTACGACGCCTACTACGGATCGGCGCAGAAGGTGCGTACGTTGATCGCCCGCGATTTTGCTGCTGCCTTTGAGCAGGTCGATCTGCTGGTTTCACCCACGTCGCCGGTCACTGCCTGGCCGTTGGGTGAGAAGTCCGATGACCCATTGGCGATGTACTTGGCCGATGTGGCGACGATCCCGGCGAACTTGGCTGGAGTACCCGGCCTTTCCTTGCCGATCGGTGTTGCCGATGAAGACGGACTTCCGGTTGGCCTGCAGTTCTTGGCCCCGGCCCAGGCCGACGACCGTCTCTACAACGCTGGCGCCGCGCTTGAAGCGTTGCTGCAGGACCGTTGGGGCGGCCCGCTGTTGGACCGCGCACCATTGCTGGAAGGAGCGGCCCGATGAGCGTCGACACTCTGGTGCCTTTCGACGAGGCCATCACTCGCTACGACCCGGTCATGGGCCTGGAAGTGCACATCGAACTGAACACCGTCACCAAGATGTTCTGCGGTTGCCCGACTGAATTCGGTGCCGAGCCCAACACCCAGGTGTGCCCGGTCTGCCTGGCGCTGCCAGGCGCGTTGCCTGTCGTCAACGAGAAGGCGGTTGAGGCTGCGATTCGCATCGGCCTGGCGCTGAATTGCGAGATTGCTGAGTACTGCCGCTTTGCCCGGAAGAATTACTTCTATCCGGATATGCCGAAGAACTTCCAGACCTCTCAGTACGACGAGCCCATCGCATTTGATGGCTGGACTGATGTCGAAGTCACCAACGATGACGGCACCTCCGAAACGTTCCGCATCGAGATCGAGCGTGCGCATATGGAGGAGGACACCGGCAAGTCGCTGCACGTCGGTGGGTCTGCCGGCCGTATTCACGGCGCCGACTACTCGTTGGTCGATTACAACCGTGCGGGCATCCCGCTGATTGAAATCGTGACTCGGACGATTGAAGTTCCGGCGGAGAAAGCCCCGGCTGTTGCCCGGGCGTACGTCAACCACTTGCGCGATTTGATCGGTGGCCTGGGTGTTTCTGACGTTCGGATGGATCAGGGATCGCTGCGTGCGGATGTGAACCTGTCGCTTAAGCCGGCTGGCTCGCAGGAGTTGGGGACGCGCTCGGAGACTAAGAACGTCAACTCGTTCCGTTCCGTCGAACGAGCGGTGCGCTATGAAGTGTCGCGTCACGCTGGCATCCTCGACGCTGGAGGCAAGGTCATTCAAGAGACCCGCCATTTCCACGAGTCGGACGGATCGACCTCATCGGGGCGCGAAAAAAGCGACGCCGACGACTACCGATACTTCCCAGAACCTGATCTGGCGCCCGTATCGCCGTCGCGCGAGTGGGTTGAGCAGCTGCGCGGCACCTTGCCCGAACCGCCGGCCGAACGCCGTGCGCGTTTGCAGGCTGCGTGGGACTTCAGCGACCTGGACATGCGCGACACGATCGGCGCGGGCGCACTCGACCTGGTTGCGAGCACGATTGACGCTGGCGCATCGCCGCAGGCCGCACGCAAGTGGTGGCTTGGTGAACTGGCCCGCCGCGCGAATGAGGACGGCGTAGACATCGACTCCTTGGCGATCACCCCAGCGCAGGTGGCTGGCATCCAGTCACTGATTGACGCAGGACGCATCAACGACAAGTTGGCGCGCCAGGTATTCGAGGGCGTCTTGGCTGGCGAAGGCGAGCCCGAAGCTGTCGTTGCTGCTCGCGGTCTCGAGGTCGTCTCCGACGATGGCGCTCTCGGTGAAGCTGTCGACCGCGCGATAGCCAACGACCCCGACGCCGCTCAGAAGATTCGCGACGGCAAACAGGCTGCTGCCGGTGCACTCATCGGTTTCGTCATGAAGGAAATGCGCGGTCAGGCCGACGCCGGTCGAGTCCGCGAACTCA
>JBEBVW010000007.1:0-31336 GCA_040392565.1 Aeromicrobium sp.
CATTCTGTCAGACGCCTGGCGACATTGCCAAATCGGGTCACTGTGACCTTGACGGCTCTCCTGATCTCGGCGGTTTGCGCCCGCACTCCCCCGAAGATTCGGGTCAGTTCCCGCTGCCGCCGCGCACGAATTCCAAGACAGTGCAGCCGTTTGTGAACGCACGCGTGCTCTGCAGGGAGAAGCCGAGTGGCTCAAAGGCGCGATCAAACATGGGAACACCTCGTCCAGCGACGACTGGGTACTTCTTGACGACCAGCCGATCGATCTGCCCGGCCAACTGGCCCGCTAGTTGTCCCCCGCCAGCCAGCAGGATGTCGAGATCGGAGTCGCCTGACCGTTTGAGCTGACTGACCACATCCCCTGGCGCGTCAGCGGTGATGCGCACCGAGCTACCCGCCGGCGCTTTGATCGTGGAACTGCAGACCACCGTGTTGAGGTGCCGGTAGGGATCGACAATGTCTGCTTCCAGCGCAGGTTCGTAAGTCCGACGACCCATGACAACGGAGTCGAACTTTGTCAGCGGCGCATCGGCGGCACCGAGCGCCTCCCGCACATGGGTCGGCAACGTGTCAGCCCACTCCGTTGCCAGCCATGCGGCGAAGTCTTCGGAAACCTCAAAGAAGTCGACCTCGTCGGCCGGGCCAGCAATGAATCCGTCGAGGGTGACACCGATGAAGTACGTGAGCTCTCGCATGACTTCAGATAATCACTACGCCTGTAGTACGTCAAGTGTCCTTGTCCTGATCGCGTACATCCGCCACGATGTCCACATGGTCCGCAACGACACCCGCCGCTCTGCACTCCTTGACGCTGCGACAGAACTCTTGGCCGACGTGGGTGCGCGAGGCATGACGTTCCGGGCCGTTGACGAACGAGCTGGCACTCCCACCGGGACCGCTTCCAACTACTTCCGGTCCCGCGATGAGCTGCTAGTTCAACTGTGCGATCACGTCTTCGACCGTCTGATGCCCGACCCGGCGGACGTGGAGCAACGACTCGCTGCCCCACGGACACAAGCACTCGAGACGACCCTCATGCACGATCTCGTTGATCGTGCGGTGGCCGACCGATCAGCTCACCTTGCACTCTTCGAGCTACGCATGGAGGCGTCTCGACACCCGTCGCTCGGCGAGCGGTTCACGACGCGCTTTCGGCAGAACCTCGAAGCGGTCACGGCCGATCACGTCGATGGCGGGTTTCCCGGAGGATCCGTCACCGCGCACGTCTTGTATCTGGCGATGACGGGCCTGCTGTTTGAGCACCTCACGATGTCCGGTCTCCACGCGAGCGACGAATCCGAGCTGCGGACTCTCGTCACCAACATCGTTGCGCACATCGTGCCGGAACGCTGACCTCGGCCGTACCGCTCAGTTCCCTTCGGCTCCGACGGAGTGGCCGTACTGAACGAATCCCGTGAAACCGCCGGAGTTCCATATCTGGTTGACCGCAGGTCCGCCGAGGCACCGGCCGGGAGAACGAACCCACGGCTGCGGCAGTCGAGGCAATCACGGCTGTTGCAACGGACAGTCTGACTAGGCGCATGGAAGCCTCCCGGTGTGGTGAGTCCACGTGATGAACCCAGTCCGGCGATGGCAGCAGTAGGGATTAGTCGTATTCAAAGCCCCGAACGACGAGACGACGGTCGTTGCCGTAACCCTGAACGCTAGAACACGTTCTTTACTCGATGAGCCATTCTCGCCGCACTGTGCGCCACGTCGTTACCACGTTCGCGATCGCCGCGTCACTCGCGATTACCGCTTCGCCAGTTTCGGCCGCCGACGTCTCAGGCGACCTCGAGCCCGTCGGCTCACAACGCGCAGCCGAGCAACGCAGGGAACCGACCCCACAGTTGACGAAGGTCGCCGAACGCCCAGCCCGTACGCAGATCCCCGCCGACCGGTATGCGATGGCAGGTGGGTGTTACACAATGGCCACCGACGGCGGCTACCTCACCAAGTCAGCCGGCGCGTACTCACTGGGCCAAAAGGCTGCCGCCGCACCCATCCACTTCCAAGCGACTGAACTGGGTCGGTATCTCCTTTGGGACGCCGACCGCCAATTCATCAACCACGATTCGGCACCAGCAGCCCAACCGGCTGAAAGCACCGAGTGGGGCATCGACGGTGCAAGCAACAACTTCACGTTCGACGCCGCTCTGCTCGGGCAAAGCAGCGGCTGGCGCTTTGAGATGACGACCGGATGTCCCGAATGGCCCGAGGTCGAACTCGATGTCACCGGCGCACCGTTTGCCGGCGTCTCGTCGCTACAGGAAACCCGTGGCTACGCCGATGATCACATGCACGCCACCACCGGCGAGTTCCTCGGCGGCGGCATCCATTGTGGTCGACCGTGGCATAAGTACGGCGTTGAATACGCACTTGCCGACTGCGTCGATCACTCGACGACCAAGGGCTATCTCGCGCTACCCGAAATCGTGCTCAGCGGCAATGCCTCTCACGACCCCACCGGCTGGCCGACATTTAAGGATTGGCCGTCACCGGAATCGCTGACTCACGAAGGCGCCTACTACAAGTGGCTTGAACGTTCCTGGCGCGGCGGGCAACGCATCTACGTCAATCTCCTCGTTGAGAACGAAGTGTTGTGTGTGCTGTACCCGAATCTGGCCAATCCCACAGCGAACGTCCCCGGCGTCACCAAGAACTGCAATGACATGGACCAGGTCCGGCGACAGGCCAAGATGACCAGGGACCTCGAGAACTACATCGACGCCCAGTGGGGCGGCCCAGGCAAGGGCTGGTTCCGCATCGTCGACAACCCCGAAGACACTCGGCGCATCATCAACCAAGGCAAGCTGGCTGTCATTTTGGGCACTGAAACCAGCGATATCTTCAACTGCAGCAAGGGACAGTCGGCCACCGATTTGCTCGACCAAATCGGCATTGCCAACCCCATCAGCTGTAGCGCAGATGACCTCGATGCTGGCCTTGATGAGTTGTACGACCTCGGCGTGCGCCAAATGGTCATCACCCACAAATTCGACAATGCCTTCGGCGGGGCAAAAGGCGACAGCGGCTTCAACGGCATCGCCACCAACCTCGGCAACTTCTTGATCACCGGGTCGTTCTTCCGGATGAAGCCCTGTACGGACGGCTTCGCACCCGACAACACCCAGTTGGGCCCCAACGACATCCCTTCAGCAGAACTGTCGAAACTATTCGGCCTGATCACCGGCGGCATCGCAGGCCTTCCCTTGCCGGTCGCGCTTCCGCTTTATGCCCCGGGTGACCAGTGCAATGAGCGCGGACTTACCGAACTCGGCAAGCAGATGATCCGCAAGATGACCGATCGCCACATGCTTGTTGACGTCGACCACTTCAACTCCCGCTCCCGCTCCCAGGCGCTGGACCTGCTGGAGGATCTCGGATACTCAGGCGTGCTGTCGAGCCACTCGTGGTCCGACGACGACGCCTACCCCCGCGTCTACGGACTGGGTGGGTTCGTTGCCCCCTACGCAGGCGGCAGCGAAGGGTTTGTCAACAAATGGCGCGATATGAGCGCCGCAATGGACGGCAAGTATTACTGGGGCATGGGCTACGGCGCAGATATGAATGGCCTGGGCGCGCAGGGCGGTCCGCGAGGCGCCGATGTCGACAATCCCGTGACGTATCCGTTCACCACGTTCGGCAACGTCACCGTCGACCAACAGCACAGCGGCGAGCGCGTATACGACATCAACGCTGACGGCGTCGCGCAGTATGGGCTGTACCCGGACTGGATTCAGGATCTGAAAATTCTGGGCGGCCCCGACATCCAGACCGACATGTTGCGTGGCGCTGAGGCCTATCTGCAGACATGGGAGCGAGCCAACGGCGCAACCAACGATGCGTGCCGCCAGCCCGAACTCCGCAGGCCAGCTTCAGACTTTGCCAAGATCGAGAAGGGCACGTCAGCGAAGAGCGTCCTCTACTCCTACGGACAGCCACACATTCGCGCTGGCGAGCAGTACCGTTACTGCGCACTCAAGGGCAAGAAGGCTGCGACGGTCACCATTTCATTCCGTGACGGTCAGGTCAGCACGGTCAGCGGTGATGGAGCCAGCGATCCCAGCGGCAATGATGACGGTGACACCGGCAAGAACGACGGCGACACCGCCAACCCAGGCAGCGACGGCGGACGGGACCTCGGCGCCGATGATGCCGCACCTTCGGCGAGTTCTCGCGACGGGCTGCCCGACACCGGCGGACTGCCTGTGGGTTGGCCGCTGGCGGCACTCCTCACCATCGCCGCCGGCGCACTGCTCGTTCACAACAGCCGACGCCTCCTTGCACCACCTGCGCGCCGGTAGCCCTCCAAATTCGGTCAAGACAGGACCCTCCCCAGACGGGCAACTCGCAGTTACACTCGGCGTGACCTAGGTCACCCAATGATCGTTGGACGGGTGTTCAGGGCGAAAGCCCACTGATACAGTCTCGCCAATTGCGTATCACCTTGGTGCGCAGGCCGCGAGCGCGTGACCCGGAGGGAGGGAGTTCGTGTCGACGTCCACTGCTGCTGCAAGTGCCGAGCAGACCCCCACTCTGGGCGAGGCCGTCCGTCGTTTTGACGCCAAGTCCACGATCGACGATCTCCTTGCCCCGCTGCGACTCGGCATCAACGTCGCCAAATCGCTGCCGCAATCGATCAGTGCTGGACGCTTCCCACTTGAAGAGTCGATCCGCCAAACGTGGTTCACCATCACGGTCTGCACGCTTCCTGCACTCGCTGTCGCAGTTCCGTTTGGCGTGATCCTCGCGCTCCAAGTCAACGTGCTCGCCCAAGAAGTTGGCGCCACCGGCTTCACGGGGGCCGGCAATACCCTGGCCGTGATCCGGCAGGGTGCACCGATCATTACGGCGCTGATGCTCGCCGGTGTCGCTGGCTCAGCTATCTGTTCGGAACTGGGCGCCCGAAAGATCCGAGAAGAAATCGACGCGCTTGAAGTGATGGGCGTTCGAGTCGTCGAGCGAGTGGTACTCCCCCGGGTAATTGCCACCGTCGTGGTCTCAATGCTCCTCAACGGCGTCGTGATGTTCTTCTCGATCATCACCACACTGCTGGTGAGCATCGTGGTGCAAGACCTTTCGGCCGGCGGCTATCTCGCGTCCGTCGCGACCTTGGCGCGTCCAAGCGACATGGTGCTGTCGATTGTGAAGGCAGCAATTTTTGGAACGCTCTGCGCCATCATTGCCGCACAAAAAGGGCTCGCCGCCAAGAACGGTCCGTCTGGCGTGAGCGACGCCGTGACCTCGGCGGTCGTTGCCAACTTCGTCATCTTGTTCGCTGCCAACTTCGTCATCTCCCAGATCCAGTCCATGCTGTTCCCTGGGGGCATCGCATGAAAATCCTCGACGCCGTCGTCCTTCGACCGCTGCAGCGTGCTGGTGACTTCGTCTGGTTCTGCTTTATCGCCATCATCCGCATCCCGACTGCTATCCGGCAGTACCCCGCCCAGATCGGCAAACAGCTCGCCGAGGTCAGTTTGGGTGGCGGTGCTCTGGTTGTTGGCGGCGGCGCAGTCGGCGTCGTGTTCTTGATGTCCACCCTGACTGGCACCGAGGTCGGCCTCGAAGGACACAACGGCCTCGACATCATCGGTCTTGCCCCGCTTGTCGGTTTTGTGTCCGGCTACGTCAACACGCGCGAACTGGCGCCCATCGTGGTGGCACTGGCTTTCGCGGCTCGTATCGGCTGTGGATTTACTTCTCGCCTCGGCGCGATGCGCATCAGCGAAGAGATCGATGCGCTGGAAACCATGTCGATCCGCCCGATCCCCTACTTGGTGTCGACCCGCATCGTCGCTGCATTGACCATGGTGCTGCCGCTGTTCCTGCTCGGCCTGGTCGGCACCTACGTCACTACCGATCTGGTCGTGACGGTGTTCTTCAACCAGTCGGCCGGCACGTATGACCATTACTTCACCACGTTCGTCTCGCTCAAGGACGTGCTGCTCGCATCAATCAAAGTGACGGCGCTGACGATCATGGTCACCCTGGTGCACTGCTACTTCGGCTTCTTTGCCAGCGGCGGTCCCGAAGGAGTCGGCCGCGCGACCGGCCTGGCAATCCGGTCCAGCATCATCGGCATCACACTGTTGGACATCGCGCTCACGCTGACCCTGTGGGGTCCAGATCAGCAGGTCACGATCACCGGATGATGCTGCGCACCGAACCCACAGACTCCCAGCGAACTATCGCCGGCATCCTCGGCCTTGGGTTCGCCGGGTTGCTGGGGTTGTGGCTCATGATGTCGTACTTCGGTATCTGGACCAGCGACGCCAAGGTCTCGATCAACGTCACGGAAGTCGGCGACGCCATCGGGCCCGGCGCCAAAGTGCGCTATCACGATGTGATCGTCGGCCGAGTACTCAAACTGCAAGACACAGGCCAGGGGTATCAGCTCAAAATCGTGGTCAATAAAGATCATGCTGAATCGATCCCCAAGACGGCCACTGCACGAATCTTGCCGAGCACAATCTTCGGCTCGGAGTATGTCGAGTTGCTCTCCGATCGCGATGCCGCCGATTCAACTCAAGCACTGTCCTCTGGAGATGTCCTCCAAGCAGATGGCACCGACTCAACGCTGCGGCTTATGGCCTCCTTTGACTCTGCCGAGCGGCTCATTTCGGCAATCGATGCCGAGGACATCAACCGCATTACCGGAAAACTCGCCCCCGCACTAGACGGCCATGGAGACGACATCAAGTCGTTCTTGGAACGTGCCGATGCGGTAGTGACCGACATCAACAGCGATCTCCCGACGACGTGGGAGACCTTGTCGTTGACGCCGCGGGCACTCGACACGATTGCTGACATCACGCCCGATCTTTTGTCGGCTGCCGAGAACTCGCAGAAGACTTCTGACACGATCGCCGATCGGAATAAGCAGCTCGGCGAACTGCTGTCTGACTCCACCCGCGTGATTGACCAAGGTCGCACGCTCATCAACAAGAACCGCGAAGTGATCGTTCCGTTCGTCACCCGGTTGGAGCGGCTCACCGGCCTGGTCGCAGATAACTCCGGCGCCCTGCAATCGGTGCTGACTCAGTTCGCCGCGGTGGGTCACAACGGCGCCAACGGCATCGACGACAACGCCATCCAGATGATCGGCACGATCGGCACCGAAATGCTCGATCCCTACACCGCAGCAGACTGCACGCGTTATGGACCGACGCTGATCGCTACCAACTGTGGCGATCCGGTGCCAACTGCCAAGACCGACGCCACCGGCGACGACGCGGCACGCACGCTTGCCGACCAATTCGGTGCGCTACTCATCGACGATCAGGGGCCAAGCGCGGTTACCAACGGCACGCAACCCTCCCCCACCGCATCGACGCCTGCCACCTCCGGACAAACTTCGTCTGGCCTTGGCGGAATCCTCGGGCTGCTCGGATTCGGTGATGGTCGCTGATGAAAGTGATCCGTCGACACCCGTGGGAGATTGCCGGTCTGATCGGTTTTACGATCGTCTCGATTTTGATGACGCTGGTCGTAGCCAACACGCTGGCCCGCCGCGACAGTGGCAACACTGAGTCATACTCGGCGCTGTTTAGCGATGCATCAGGAATCCGCGTGGGCGACGACGTGCGCATCGCCGGTGTCAGGGTCGGTCGAGTTCAATCGCGCGAACTCACCGACAAAGGTCTAGCCAAAGTTGGATTCGTTATCGCCGCGAATCAACAAGTGCGCACCGACACCGTCGCCCGTATCTCCTACCTCAATCTCCTTGGCCAGCGGTACCTCGCCCTCGAAGCCGGTCCCGAAGCAGGCAAGGCCCTGCCGGTCGGAACTCAACTCGGTCTCGACCAAACTCGCCCTGCACTGGACCTCACTGCACTGTTCAACGCATTCAAGCCGATGTTCGAGGCGTTGGATCCCAACGACATCAACCTAATCGCCAATGAGCTGGTCCAAACACTGCAAGGCCAAGGGCCGCAGTTCGGACACCTGATGCAACAGACTGCCGAGTTGACCGAACATCTGGCTGGCCGAGACGAAGTGATCTCCCGGGTCATCACGAATCTGACCACCGTGATGGAAGCGACGTCCGACCATCGCGATGAACTCAGCCAGGTCATCTCCGGCCTCGATGGACTCGTGGGAGATCTGGCCGACGATCGCGGCGACATCGACCAGGCGGTCGTCGCGATGGACCGCATGGCGACGTCCATGGACACGTTGATCGATGAATCCAGCACCTCACTGAGCGTCGCTCTTGAACGATTCGCCGAACTCGGTAAGACCCTCATCGCCAACAAGGACGTCCTGGGAACAACCCTGCGTGATACGCCAACGCTGCTCGACGGATTCAACCGGGCGTTGAGCCACGGCAGCTGGCTCAACACCTACGTCTGCACGCTCGACGTCGGCGTCGGGTCAATCAAGATCCCGGACATCTTGGGTGCCGGTGGCAATTCGGAGCCATGCCGATGAACCGCGTCTCGATCATCAAATCCATTGCCGTCGGCGCTGTCCTGCTGCTGTTGGCAGTCGTGGCCTGGCGCACGTTTGCACCAGACGGCACGGGCTATCGAGCCGAGTTCACCCACGCGTCAGGTATCCGAGTAGGCGACGAAGTGCGCGTCGCCGGCATCGAATCTGGCTCCGTCACGGGCATCTCACTGGACAAGGACATCGCAGTCATCTCCTTCGATCTCGATGACAACGTCACGCTGCACCGCAACTCAGAGGCGCGCGTCAAACTCGCATCAATGCTCGGCACCACGTACTTGGAACTGACCGCTGGCGACGGACCCGAACTCAAGGGCGGTTCCACCATCACGACGGCCCACACCGCCCCCTCTTACACCGTGTCCGACACGTTCACCAAGGCGAATGACACGTTGCAGCAACTAGACATGGACGCCCTCGACAAAGCGATCTCAACGTTGTCGACCGAATTCGACCAAGACCCGAAACTCACGCAGCGCACCATCGAGAACACAGCCGAACTGGCCCGCCTGATCGGCGAGAAGGACGACCAGATCGACCGCCTCCTGGGCTACACGCGTGAAGTGACCGGCGTCGTCCGTGATCAGCAAGATGAACTTGAACGACTCATGGTGAACGCCGAAAAGGTCACCGCACTGGTGCAACGGCGCCGCGCCACCATTGAGTCACTGGTGCAGCACGGCAAGCAGGTGTTGACGTCGGTCGACCAGATGGCCGACCGCAATGATGCCACCATGCGTACGCTTCTGGACCAGTTTGATCAGACCCTCAAAGTGCTTGAGGCCCACTCTGGCGATTTGGCCACCACCTTGCAGCGCGCAGCACCATTTGCCCGCTACTACGCCAATGCCACTGGCAACGGCCCCTGGTTGGAAGTTGGTTCGCCGTACTTCTTGCTCCCCGATGATCTGTGGTGCCCCATCATCAGGCCTCCGGGAGGTTGCGCATGAGCCGCTCCACCGGACTTCGCGCCATTGCCGTCGCCGCTGTCGCGCTGCTGCTGCTCACTGCAGCGTTCATGGCTCTGCGTCCACGCACTGATCACACCACCTTCACGCTGCAGTTCACCGACACCACTGGCCTTTACGTCGGCAATGACGTCCAGACCATCGGGGTTCGCATTGGCGAAGTCACCGCGATCAAGCCCAAGGGAACCCTCGTCAATGTCACGGTCAAGGTCGACGAGCCGGTGTCTGCCGACGTCGGTGCCGTCATCATGCAGTCGGCCCTGGTCACCGACCGGTTCGTTGAACTGACTCCGCCGTGGAAGAGCGGTCCCACCATTGCCGACGGCGCCTTAGTGCCGCTTGCACGCACCAAGTCTCCGGCCAACGTTGACGACATCTTTGCAGCCGTCGACGACTTGTTGGTCGCTCTTTCCGATACGACATCTGACGGCAAGGACATCGGTGACCTGTTGTCGGTCAGCGCGACCCAACTAGAAGGCAAGGGCAAGGCATTCGCTGATTTGCTTGACGCCTCGGGCCAGGCGTTGGCGACAGTGGGCAACAACGACGAGAATCTGACCGCCATTGTTAACGACGCCGACTCCTTGGTGACAATGCTGGCCAAACGCGACAAGACCATTCGATCGCTAGTCTCATCGGTCGCTGACGCGTCTGAACTGTTCGCCGATCAAAGCGACGACATCGCCGCTAGCTTGGTGACACTTGATCAGCTCAGCCGCAAGATGACCGACTTCATCAGCGATAACGACGCTTTGATGACGCGCACGGTCAACCGCACATCGACGGTGTTGGGCACCATTGCCGACCAGCAGGCCGCCATTGTCGATGCCTTCAATTCCCTTCCTCTCGCCGCCGAGAACATCGCGCGCGCCTACGACCCCGGCACCCGCAATCTACGTGTGCGCCTCGACGTGCACCGGATGGCGCCTTATGGCGAGGTGTTCCGCGAGAACCTCTGCAAGGCGTATGCGCCGGAGAACCTAGGGATCTGTGAGCAGGTCGTGGAGGCCAACGGGCCGATGTTCGACCAACTGGTCAATTCCATCGCTGCGCTGTTGGAAGGGGTGATCCCGTGATGTCGGCATCTCACCGCCTCCCCGCGATCATCTCGGCCACCCTGCTCGGACTTGTCGCAGCGTGTGGCCCTGACCTCTACGACGTCCCGCTGCCCAGCAAGGTCAGCGGAGCCACGTATGAACTCCAGGCTGATTTCGAGTCCGCGCTCAACCTCCCGGTGGCCTCGCCAGTCAAGCTTGAAGGCCGCACTGTCGGTGAGGTCACCTCAGTCACCACATCGAATTATGTGGCCCACGTTCGCTTGTCGATTACCCAAGACACCGAGCTACCCAGCGGAACTCAAGCACAAGTACGGCTGACCGCTCCGGTCGGTGAGTCATTCGTCGCTTTGAAACCACCAGCCGAACCATCGGGGTCGGTCCTTCGCGACGGCGACAAGCTCGCACTGAGCCAGACGTCGACGGCCCCGGACACCACCGATCTGTTGACCGGTGTTTCCACTGCGGTCACCGGCGGCAGCTACGCCGATCTCAAAGTCGTGGTCGACGAACTGGTCATCGCAATGGATGGTTCGTCGACTACCGCACGCCACCTGCTGCGTGAAGTTGACACCCTGGTGACGTCAACCAATGCGCACCGCGGCGAGATCGACGCTTCACTGGATGCGCTCGACCGGCTGTCAGGTGATCTTGCAAGCAACACTGACGTCATCGCGACCTCAATCGAAAAGCTCGACCCTGCGATCCGCACCCTTGAGCAACACGAGGACAAGGCCATCGCCTTACTCCAAGCGCTCACCAAGGTTGAAGGTGCCAGCCGGTCAACTATTGACGGCTTGCAGGGTCGGCTCAAGCGACAACTCGATGACACCGCGACCGTGGTCGACGCCGTCATTGGAGTCAAGGATCAGCTGCGACCGATGATGACCGGTGTCACCGCCTTCGCCGAAGCGCTCGAACGTGCCACACCTGGAGACTTCGCGATGTTCGACCTGACCGCCAACGGCATCCCGGCACCTCCTGGTGGGCCCGCGCTGCAGATCGCGCCGGACGCCAGCACCGTGTTGGATGACGATCCTGCCAGCGTCATCAAGGGACTCACTGACACATTGACCGGGACCGAAGGTCTGCTCGGGTTCCTCGGGAGTTTCGGTGCAGGAGGTGGACACTGATGTCTCGCCCGTCCCTTGACCGACGCAATACCCGTCTGGCCGAAATTGTCCTCATCGCTATCGCACTCCTCGGCATCCTCTACCTCGGCGACAATGTGATCGGATCTAGCGTTTTTTCCGATAAGCACAACGTCACGGTCAAGCTCGCACGCGGTGGAGGTATCTACCCGGGGGCAGACGTCACCTATCGCGGCAGCACGATCGGACGCGTCGACAAGGTCACCCTCAGTGACGGCGGAGTCACTGTGTCACTGCACATTAAGGGCGATGTCGATGTTCCCGTCGACACCGAAGCTGCCGTCTCCAATCTGTCGGCCATCGGCGAACAGCGGCTGGACTTCCGTCCACGAGTGAACTCCGGGCCCTATCTACGCGACGGTGCGGTCATCGACGTCGCCAATACCTCGACGCCCGCACGTTTTGACGACATCGTGACCCATTTGGGTGACGTCGCCGATCGCATCGATCCCCATGACTTGAAGACGATCACGACAGAACTCGGTCAGGGCCTGACCACCGATGTCGACCTGACCACGATCGGCCGAAATGCGAACAAAGTGCTGACCATGGTTGAGGATCTACAGCCCGCATTCGATCGACTCATGGCGCAATCGCAGATTCCGATGCGAGGGATCGTCGATCATCGATCTGATCTGTCGTCATTCGCTAAAAACATCAACATCGTCACCGATCGGATGGCAAAGTCCGACGGTGACATCCGTGCCACCCTCGATTCGACGGCGACCCTGATGCCGATGCTGTCGACGTCGCTCAATCAGTTGACGGAGCCGCTGACGTCAACGCTCGCCAGTTGGAATACGTTCGCCAAACTCGGCGATGATCGACTGCCGGGATACAAGCACTGGCTCAAGTACGCGCCCGATCAGTTCTTCGCCATGGCCGATGCCACCCGAGAGGGTTCCGGCCACGTGTTGATGGTCGCGGACTTCAACGACAACTGTCAGTACGGTGAGCCGCGCACCACGCCCTTTGCCATGACGCACGAGCCTGCGGATCCCGATAACCGCTGCACGGTCAAGGATCCGATCATCCAGCAACGCGGAACGCAATACGCACCGCGACTGCCGGGCGATCCTGAGCCGTAAACCAACCGTAGTAATCACATGGCCACCCCAGGGAATCTGGCCGTACCGAAACAAGGGAACCAATGGACTTCACTCTGCCCGAAACCGCCCAAGCCGTTCGCGAAGGAGTAGCGCGGGCTGTCTCTGCCTACGACCACGCGTACTGGTCAGCGTGCGAGGAGGAGCACCGCTTCCCCACCGAGGCGTGGCGGTCACTTGCTGACGGAGGCTGGCTGGGACTGTGCGTTCCTGAGGAGTACGGCGGAGGTGGACAAGGCATGCTCGAATTGGCAGTGGCCTGTGAAACCCTCGCTGCCTCCGGCGGTACGCAAGGTGTCTTCCTCTACATCCTGACGCCAGGCTTCGGCGCGATGACCTTGACACGGCACGGAACTGACGAGCAGAAGCAACAGATCCTGCCCGGCTTGGCATCAGGTGATCTGCAGTTCTGCATGGCGCTCACCGAACCGGATGCCGGCAGCAATGCCATTGAAATCACGACCCAGGCTCGCCGAGACGGCGATGACTTCTTGATCAAGGGTCAGAAGATCTGGATCTCTGGAATGGAGAACGCTGACTGGATGGTCGCCATCACCCGCACCATTCCCGCCGCCGACGCCAAGCCACGCACCGCCGGGTTCACCTTGTTCTTGGTCGACGTCAAAGAAGCCCTCGCCGCTGGAACGCTGACGTACACACCGATCCCGAAGATGGGCAGCAATATCGTCACGTCGAGCCAGGTGTTCTTCGATGACGTGCGCGTGCCAGCCGATCGCGTGCTCGGCCAGGTCGATCACGGCTTTGCGGTCCTGTGGGACGTCCTGAACCCAGAACGCATCTTGGCCGCTGCCGGTGGCGTCGGTGGCGCCGACGCAGCATTGGACGTCGCAGTGGCGTACGCCAAAGAACGCAACGTCTTCGGCCGCCCCATCGGCGCCAATCAGGCGATCCAGTTCCCGCTGGCGCAGATCAAGGCCAAAACCGAACTGGCGCGTCTCATGACCTACAAGGCCGCCTGGCTCTTTGATCAGGGACAGCCATGCGGGCACGAGACCAATGTGGCCAAGTTGACTGGTGCTCAGGTGGCTTGGGAGGCCGCCAACCAGGCATTCCAGACTTTCGGCGGCATGGCGTACTCCAAGGAGTTCCCGGTCGAACGACTCTTCCGAGACGCCCGTATCGGCAAGAACATCCCGATCGCCGAGGAGCTCATCCTGGCTCACATCGGCACTCAGATGCTCGGCCTACCAAAGTCTTACTGACGCGAGGAGCGCAGCGACGAGACGGCAGGAACGCTAGGGCGGAGCGGCCCGACAGCCAAGCGCCTAGCTCGTCAAACCGCCGTCGACAACGAGGACCTGGCCGGTGATGAACTGATTGGCTTCATCGGTCAGGAACATCGCAGCACGGGCGACGTCGGCAGGTTCACCCAAGCGACCCATGGGGGTGCGTCGGGTGATCTGGCCGAGCTGATCGCCCTCCAGTCCGTGGCTCATCTCCGTTCGCAGGTAACCCGGAGCGATGCTATTGACCGTGATGCCACGGGAACCGAGTTCGCGAGCCAGAGCTCGAGTAAACGAATCAAGTGCCGCCTTGGTAGCGCCATACACCGACAGCCCGCGATAGCCCGAAATGCCGACGACCGAAGAAATATTGACGATCGAACCGGAACGGCGCGCCAACATGACGCGGCTTGCCGAACGCGTGACGTAAACACTGCCCTTGATGTTCAGATCAACAACGTCATCGATGAATTCGTCGCTAAACAAGCCGATGACGCCTTCGCGGGCCATACCAGCGTTGTTGATCAGAATGTCGATGCGGCCACGGCGGGCCACGATGTCCTTGACCCACGCATCAGCAGCCGCGGGATCTGAAACGTCGACGGATGCGAAGGCGAATCGATCAGCTGTCTCCGGATCTGCTGACCACGCATCCGTCTGCTCAGTAGCCGAGCGCGAGCACGCTTCGACGATATAGCCAGCGTCGAGATAAGCCTGAGCAATTCCAGCGCCCAATCCTCGGCTTCCGCCGGTGACCAATACAACGCGAGGTTCGTTCTCCACGGTCGTCACGATTCCATCCTTCTGAGTGTTTTATCGCCCAGCGTCGCGATGTGATCGACGAAGGTGATGCTTCGGGGGTGCCAGGCGCGCGGCAAGTCAGCGACCGCCTCGCGCAAAGCGCTACGTAGTACGTCTTGGTCAACTCCGGCACGAGCCACAACGTCAGCTGCAACGATGGCGCCGGTCAAAGCATTCGGTCGACCGAATACGCGCGCCGCGTCTACTCCATCGACGGCGTAGAGGCGTTCTTCGACCGGCAGCGGATGCACCTTGACGCCGCCGACGTTGATAATTTCGCTGCTTCGACCACGGAATTCAACACGGTCGCCGACGATCTCGACTTGATCGCCGGTGGCACGCCAAGGGTCGGCGTCGGGCTGGTCTTCACCGAGGTAGCCGAGCATGCCAGCACCGGCGCGCACCCACAGTTCGCCGTCGACAACTTTCAGATTCGCCTCGGGATTCTCATCGCTCAGCAACTGATCGACAGATAAGCCTGCACGACCATCGCTGACTGACGCTACCGACCCCAATTCGGTAGACGCGTAGACGTGCGTGACTCGGGCCTCGGGGAATCGCTTGGCCAGTTCGTCCAAGAGCGCGGACGGACTTGCCTCACCTCCCAAAGTGATTTGCTCAAGCGCGGGCAGCGTTACCCCCCGGGCTGATGCCTCAGCGAGCAAGAACTTCCAATATGTGGGCGTGGCACTGACGCACGTCACTGCCTGTTGCGCCATGGCTTCCATGCCATCGCGCGGCTGACGAGGGAACGGCGCGACGAGAGTCGCCTGCACACCCATGACATGCAGCAAGACCTGGATACCGGCGAACTGCTGGGGTCCATACGCCAACAGCCACCGTTGATGAGGCTTGGGCCGAACGTCGGCAACGGTGCGAGCCAACACCGTCCAGTCATGACGAGCCACCTTCGGCTCGCCAGTGGTGCCTGTCGTGCGAATCAGGATCGGCTGCTCGACTGCTGGAGCAGCAGCCGAGGCTGCATCAGCCATCACAGCGTCCGGCGTAATACACGTGAGACCGGACAGATCGTCACGCCGAGTGATGACGGGAACATCGCCCAGTTGAGCAACCGCGTCCGTGACCGCATCGACCGACAGGTCTGGCTGCAACAGGCACAGTTCGATGCCGGCATGGGCCGCACCGGCCAAGAGCCTCAACAACCAAGCGGCGTCATGTTCAACCACGACAGCGCGCGCGAGGCCAGCGGCAGTCAAACCGCCGGAGATTCGCAATGCGTCGTCACGCAACTGCGCATACGACAACGTCGCCTCCGACGACACGACCGCAGTCGTCTCTGGCACGACGTCTGCCGCACGGTGCAGCAGGTGATACATCAGGCTGCGTCGACCCCGTAGAACTTCAGCACGTCGCCGACGGTCTCAGGGAGCGCGCCGCCGGCCGAGAATGGGTCCGATCCAAACTCATCCTCCAGCATGGCCGACAGCTCAGCAGCCTCAAGGGAGTCTAGGCCCAGCCCTTCGCCAAAGATCGCAACCGAAGGCTCAAGGTCGTTGGCCGGCTTGCCGGCGCGTCCGAGGAAATCGGCGATCACTGCGCGGATCGACGTGGCGTCTGCAGACACAATGTGTTCCTGTTCTGGGAGGGATTTCGGGAGGAAAGATCAGGGCTTAACGGCACTCAGTATGCCGTAGCCGAGTGTGCCGTCGTTCCAGAACGCCTCAAGGACTTCAGTGGATCGAACGAAATCGTCGGTGGCCTGACGGCCGATGAGCTCAACGATCTGAGCTTCGTGTTCAGCGGTATTGGCCCGCCAGGCGGCGAATGTGCCGAGGGTGGCCTGCGTCAGATCAGTCTGATCGGTGACCTGAACACCCAGTTCGGTCAAGGTTTCGGCGTACTGAGCCAACGGATGCATGTGCGCGTCACCAAACGCAGCGCGCAGAACGGCGAAATCGTCACGGCGCTCGCGCACTTCGGCGAACGGGATTTCACGGTGGCGGATAATGTCACACAGAACGACTCGACCACCAGAGCGCAGTACGCGAACGGCTTCGGACAAGAGCGCCGGTCGGTCGCGCATCAGGTGCGATGACTCCAGCGCCCAGACCACGTCGAAAGACCCATCTGGCAGCTGATTATCCATGCCATCGCGAACCTCAAACTTCGCAGAGTCCTGTAGCCCGCGCGAAGCCGACAGCGCGGTGGCGGCCGCGACTCCGGCAGTGCTGGTAGTAATGCCGAGGACTTCCGCACTGTGATTGGCGGCCAGATCACACGACTGTCGACCGGTACCACAGCCGACGTCAAGGACACGATCGCCCGGTGTGATGGCGGCCCGATCCAACATCAACTGGGTCAACGCAGCCGTAGCTTGCGGCAGCGGAGTCGCAGCATCGGCAAAGACGCCGTAATGGAACTCCTCCCCCATGATCAACCGCCACGACTCGTGAACATTGTCGTAGTGCGCTGCGGGAGCATGGGAGGATTGGGTGTCTGAAGCCACGGACATACCCTACTGTGACGTTGTCTTCTGCGAACACCGAACCGCCTGTTCGCCGACCTCCGATTCTGGTCTGGAGAAACTACCTTGCGCTTGCTGCTCGCCCACCTCATGACCATGCTCCCGCACCGACTTCGTGTGCTGATCGCTCGCCGCATTCTGGGTTGGGATATTCACCCAACGGCCCGTCTTGGCCGAAGCGTGATCCGCGTTGGTCACGTCACGATGGGTGCGGGGAGTTCCATCGGCCCCCGCAACACGATTCGCGGTTTGGAGCGTCTTGAGTTGGGCGAAGGCGCCATCATCGACTCGCGGAATATGATAATCTGCTTCCCGCTCTGGATGGAGGTTTTTCCCGACTCGCCCGATCGCGATCCTTCACTCGTCCTGGACCGATTCGCCATGGTCACTACGGCGCATGAGATCGATTGCTCAGATCGGGTCAGTCTGGGTGAACATGCAGTCTTGGCCGGTTTCGGCTGCCAGGTGTTGACCCACAGCCTGAACCTCATGACTGATCGGCAAGGCACGTCGCCGACGCATATTGGCGAACGCTCCGCGGTCATGACCGGCTGCATTCTGCTCAGCGGCTGCGGGCTTCCGGCCCGATCCATTCTGTCTGCCGGCTCGGTGGTCACCACCAAACTGTCAGCTGAACTCACCTTCTACCGCGGCAACCCCGCCGAGGCGGTCCGCACGCTGCCCGACCGTCTCAAGTTCTACCACCGCGGCGATCGCCCTGGCCCCCAGGGCTAGACCCGATCGCCCTGGCCCCGATCGCTGGCCCGCGACTGCGCCGCTTGATGAGGGCGAGACGTATCGCACCAACCAACGACGAAGCCCCCAGTCCCGTTCGGGACTGGGGGCTTCGCTCAGCAGTGCTGGTGTGTCAGATGATCACTTAATGATCTTCGTGACACGGCCGGCGCCGACGGTACGGCCGCCCTCGCGGATAGCGAAGCGCAGGCCCTCCTCCATGGCGATCGGCTGGATCAGCGCGACGCTCATCTCGGTGTTGTCGCCGGGCATAACCATCTCGGTGCCCTCAGGCAGCTTGATGACGCCGGTGACGTCCGTCGTACGGAAGTAGAACTGCGGACGGTAGTTGTCGAAGAACGGCTTGTGACGGCCACCCTCCTCCTTGGACAGGATGTAGACCTGGCCCTCGAACTCCGTGTGAGGAGTCGTGGAGCCGGGAGCGATGACAACCATGCCGCGCTCGACGTCTTCGCGCTTGGTGCCGCGAAGCAGCAGGCCGACGTTCTCGCCAGCCTGGCCCTCGTCGAGCAACTTGCGGAACATCTCAACGCCGGTGACGGTCGAGGTCTGCTTGGCGTCGCGGATGCCGATGATCTCGACTTCCTCGTTCACCTTGACGATGCCGCGCTCGATACGACCGGTGATAACGGTGCCACGACCGGTGATCGTGAAAACGTCCTCGACCGGCATGAGGAACGGCTTGTCCGTCTCACGCGGAGGCATCGGGATGTAGTCATCGACAGCTGCCATGAGCTCGATGATCGACTCGCCCCACTTGGCGTCGCCCTGCAGCGCCGGGTGAGCGGCGACCTTGACGACGGGAACGTTGTCGCCGTCGAACTCCTGCTCGTTGAGCAGCTCGCGAACCTCGAGCTCAACGAGCTCCAGGATCTCTTCGTCGTCGACCATGTCGCACTTGTTGAGCGCAACGACCATGGCGGGAACGCCAACCTGGCGAGCCAGGAGGACGTGCTCACGAGTCTGCGGCATCGGGCCATCGGTGGCGGCAACCACGAGGATCGCGCCGTCCATCTGAGCCGCACCGGTGATCATGTTCTTGACGTAGTCGGCGTGGCCGGGGCAGTCAACGTGTGCGTAGTGACGGTTCTCGGTCTGGTACTCGACGTGCGAGATCGAGATCGTGATACCGCGCTGGCGCTCCTCGGGTGCCTTGTCGACGTCCTCGAATGCCGAGGCCTCGTTCAGGTCCGGGAACTTATCGTGCAGCACCTTGGTGATCGCCGCGGTCAGAGTGGTCTTTCCGTGGTCGATGTGTCCGATGGTGCCAATGTTCATGTGCGGCTTTGTCCGCTCGAACTTCGCCTTAGCCACTGTGGGCTCCTCCTGGTTGTATTGCTGCTGACTTGGGTGTTTCGAAAGCCTTCGGGCCCGTCCCAATAATTGGGTGCGAGACCTCTGGCCATCCTATAGGGACGGTCCCGTGGTTACTCGCCGCGGGCCTTCTTGATGACCTCTTCTGCGACGGCCTTGGGGACCTCCGCATAAGAGTCAAACTGCATCGAGTACGAGGCTCGGCCTGAGGTCTTGGACCGCAGGTCTCCCACGTAACCGAACATCTCCGACAGTGGCACGAGGGCCTGAATGACCTTCGCACCGCCGTAGCCCTCGTCCATGGACTGGACCTGGCCACGTCGGGAGTTGAGGTCGCCGATCACATCGCCCATGTAGTCCTCAGGCGTAGTGACCTCAACGGCGAACATCGGCTCGAGCAGGACCGGATCGGCCTTGCGCGCAGCTTCCTTGAACGCCATAGAACCGGCGAGCTTGAACGCCAACTCCGAGGAGTCAACGTCGTGGTAAGCGCCGTCTTCGAGCGTGACCTTGACGTCGACCATGGGGTAGCCGGCAAGCACGCCGAACTGCATGGCGTCCTGTGCACCAGCGTCAACCGACGGGATGTACTCGCGCGGAACGCGACCACCGGTGACCTCATTGGAGAACTCGTAGCCGCCCGTGCCGCCAACGATGGCGCCCGTGGGGGCGATACCGATGATGACCTTGGCGAACTGGCCCGAGCCGCCGGTCTGCTTCTTGTGCGTGTAGGAGTGGCCGGTGACGGTCTTCTTGATCGTCTCGCGGTAAGCCACCTGCGGCTTGCCGACGTTGGCCTCAACTTTGAACTCACGCTTCATACGGTCGACCAAGATGTCGAGGTGCAACTCGCCCATGCCGGCGATGATGGTCTGACCGGTCTCTTCGTCGGTGTGAACCTGGAAGGTCGGGTCTTCCTCGGCCAGACGCTGGATGGCGACACCCAACTTCTCCTGGTCGCTCTTGGTCTTGGGCTCGATGGCGACCTGGATCACCGGATCGGGGAAGGTCATCGACTCCAAGATGATCGGCTTGGCCGAATCGGCCAGCGTCTCACCGGTAGTGGTGTCCTTCAGGCCCATGACGGCCACGATCTGGCCAGCGCCGACCGACGCGATTTCCTCGCGCTTGTTGGCGTGCATCTGGTAGATCTTGCCGATGCGCTCCTTGCGGCCCTTGGTGACGTTGAGCACCTGAGTGCCAGCGTCCAGGCGGCCGGAGTAGACGCGCACGTAGGTCAACTTGCCCAGGTGCGGGTCAGCGGCAATCTTGTAGGCCAAGCCAGCGAACGGCTCGTCATCAGACGGCTTGCGCGAATCAGGCAGCGACTCGTCCTTGGCGTTGAGACCTTCGATAGCGCCAATGTCGAGCGGGTTCGGCAGGTAGTCGACGACAGCGTCGAGCAGCGGCTGAACACCCTTGTTCTTGAACGCGGTGCCACACAGGACCGGATTCAACTTGGTGGCCAGCGTTGCACGACGGATGCCCGCCTTGAGCTCCTCAACACTGATGTCTTCGCCTTCGAGGTACTTCTCAGCGATCTCATCATCAGCATCGGCCAGCGTCTCAAGCATTTGCTCGCGACGCTCATTAGCCAGATCGACCAGATCGGCCGGGATTTCCTCGACCTCGTAGTCCTCGCCCACCACGGTCTCGCCGCGCCAGGTGAGTGCCTTCATGCTGAGCAAGTCGACGACGCCCATGAAGTCGCCCTCGGCGCCGATCGGCACCTGCAGGACCAACGGCGTAGCGCCAAGGCGCTCGCGGATGGTCTTCACACAGAAGTCGAACGAGGCGCCAGTGCGGTCCAGCTTGTTGACGAAGCACATGCGCGGAACGCCGTACTTGTCAGCCTGACGCCACACCGTCTCCGACTGCGGCTCAACACCAGCAACACCGTCGAACACTGCGACTGCGCCGTCGAGGACGCGCAGCGAGCGCTCAACCTCAACGGTGAAGTCAACGTGACCGGGGGTGTCGATGATGTTGATCTGATGGTTCTTCCACCAGCAGGTCGTCGCGGCCGACGTAATGGTGATGCCGCGCTCTTGCTCCTGCTCCATCCAGTCCATGGTCGCCGAACCCTCGTGGGTATCGCCGATCTTGTAGTTGATGCCTGTGTAGAACAGGATCCGCTCGGTGGTGGTGGTCTTGCCAGCATCGATGTGGGCCATGATGCCGATATTGCGGACCCGGGTCAGGTCCGTGGTGATGTCGATTGCCACGTGGCTTCTCGTTCCTGAGTTCTAACGCCGCACACTGGGTACGGCTGGTGATTACCAGCGGTAGTGAGCGAAAGCCTTGTTAGCTTCGGCCATCTTGTGCGTGTCTTCACGCTTCTTGACCGCGCCACCGAGGCCGTTAGAGGCGTCAAGCACCTCGTTCATCAGGCGCTCGGCCATGGTCTTCTCACGACGCTCGCCGGCGTAGTGGACCAGCCAACGCAGGGCCAGGGTGTTCTGGCGCGCGGGGCGCACCTCAACCGGGACCTGGTAGGTAGCGCCACCAACACGACGGCTCTTGACCTCAAGGCTGGGACGAACGTTGTCGAGCGCGCGCTTGAGCGTGATGACCGGATCAGTGCCGGTCTTTTCGCGAGCACCCTCAAGTGCTGCGTAAACGATGCGCTGGGCAACCTGCTTCTTGCCGTCAAGCAAGACCTTGTTGATCAGCGAAGTAACGACCTGGCTGCCGTACACCGGGTCAACGTCAATGTGCCGCTTCGGAGCGGGACCTTTACGAGGCATTAGGCCTTCTCCTTCTTCGCGCCGTAGCGGGAACGGGCCTGCTTACGACCCTTAACAGCCTGGGTATCGAGCGCGCCGCGCACGATCTTGTAACGAACGCCCGGAAGGTCCTTCACACGACCACCGCGAACGAGCACGATCGAGTGCTCCTGCAGGTTGTGACCTTCGCCGGGGATGTAGGCCGTGACCTCGACGCCGCTGGACAGGCGCACGCGGGCGACCTTACGCAGAGCGGAGTTCGGCTTCTTGGGGGTGGTGGTGTACACGCGGGTGCAAACACCACGGCGCTGCGGGGAACCCTTAAGCGCGGGGGTGTTGGTCTTCACCGCTTTGGTCTGGCGACCCTTGCGGACCAACTGGTTAATTGTGGGCACTACGAACATCCTTCTTCTCGACTCGGTCACGAGCCGTGATCGTTCAATGCACTCGCCGTCGATCCATGGGATTGGGTCCACACAGAAAGTGACTCGCCGGACGTCAGGGACGACAGGATGTGTGCATCGGTCTGGAATGTCCAGACACAGTGGTCTAGCCTACCGGCTGTTCCCCTAGCCGGTCAAAACGCCCCAGCTCCCCGCTGAGTGTCACGTTTTTACCGTCAACTTGGGTCGAAAACTGCACAAACGTGTCAGTCAGCGGGTTAGGGAACCGTCGGGCCGCTCAGGACTGCTCGGGCGTCGGGAGAGTCGTAGGTCAAGCGGCCAACGGGGAGGCGTCCCCACAGCGCGAGATAGAGCTCAATCGTGGTGCCGCGGACCGATCCGTCGGCGTCCCCGCTGCCATGCACCAGCAGCGGCGGGCTGAAGTCCGAGGTACTAGGCGTGATGATCCACGAGTCGTATCGATCGGTCGCATCGAAGCGGATCCGAGAACGCACGTCCGGTTTGATCCCGCGAGCCGTCATCCGCGGAAAGAACGTTCCAAGGACCTCTTCGACGCCGTCGGCGGCGACGTCGGCGACCACCTTCCAGTTCTGCTCAAAATGGCCGACTGCTTGCGCCAGATCAACGGCATGAATCGTAGTTTCGTGCAACTGACGACGCGCCCAGAAGGAGGCCGTCTCGTTGACACGCGCGAAATTCGGGATCGGCTCTGCTGGATCGACTGCATCGATCGCAGTGAGTAGCGCTGCCGCGCAGCCGGCGTACCAGTCGCCCAGATTCCCCTTCACGACAGGCGTGGGAACCTCCACGTTTCGCGATCCGCTGAGCAGAGTTGCCGCGGCCCAACGGTGGATTGAGCCGAGATGGATGACGAGGTCACGAGTCTTCCATCCGGGGCAGGACGGCACATCCTCGTCGCCCGTGCAGTCGTCAGCGAGCGCAGCGAACCGTGCGACGGCGTCATCAAGCTCTGCGGTTGCACGCAAATGGTCGAGCGTCATATTTCAGGTGCTCCAAGAAGCGGGTTCAGGGGGAGGTGAGCAGCTGTGCTAGGTGAACCGCATCGACGCCGACCAGGTCCTTGACCTGAGTGCGACAGGAGAAACCGTCCGCAACGATTCTCGCACCCTCTGGCGCTTCGCGCACTGCAGGCAGCAGATGTTGCTCAGCCACCGAGACCGAAACCTCATAGTGACCCCGCTCGACGCCGAAGTTTCCGGCCAGTCCGCAACACCCACTGAGCCGCTGAATCGTGGCACCCGTGGCCTGCAAAATCTTCAGGTCAGCCTCAAATCCGACGACCGAGGCCTGGTGACAGTGGGGTTGGACCACCAAGTGCGTTCCGGTCAGATCTGGCGCAGCCCACCCGGGCGTGCGCGACAACAGCTCGGACAGCGTCAGCACTCCCCCGGCGACCGCCTCAGCGCGTGGGTCGTCGATCAGTTCAACGGCATCGGTTCGAAGCACCGCTGTGCACGACGGTTCGACACCGACGATCCGAACTCCAGCTTCAACGTAGGGATACAGCTGTTCAACGGCCCGACTCACCAGCTCGCGAGCCTTGTCGAGTTGGCCCGTGGTGATCCAGGTCAGACCACAACACGCTGATCGATCCAGTGTCTCGACGGCATATCCGGCGTCTTCCAGCAGGCGCACTGTTGCCTTGCCGGACTCGGTTGAAAAATATTCAGTGAATGAATCGGCCCAGACCAGCACTCGTCCATTCGGTGCCGTCGTCGAACCTGACGTACGGCGATGTGCCCAGCGGGCAAATGCCCCTCGCCGCACTCCACCTTGGGCGAATTTCGGCAAGCTGCGGCGCTGGTCGACACCAGCTGACCAACGAGCGATGTGCTTCAGGCCCGGGACCGTCATCATCAGATTCGCCAGGAACGCAACTGGCGAAGCCAGTCGAGCCCAGAACGGTAAGCGGCCAAGGATGTAGTGGCTGCGTGGCCGAATACGGCCACGGTAACTACGGTGCAGCACTTCGGACTTGTACGTCGCCATGTCGATGCCGGTCGGGCAGTCGCTGGCACACCCCTTGCAGGACAAGCACAGGTCGAGGGCTTCGTGGACTTCCGGTGACCGCCATCCTCCCTTGACCAGTCGCCCGTCGACCATCTCCTGAAGAACACGCGCGCGGCCCCGCGTGCTGTCTTTCTCATCGCGAGTTGCTTGGAAGGACGGACACATGACGCCTCCAGCGGGCGTGCTCGCGGCGACACATTTGCCAACGCCGGTACAGCGGTGAACCGCAGCACCAAAGCTCTGCTCGTCATGAATGAGGCGCAATCCTCCGGGCCGATGCTCCGGCATTCCTTCGATCCAAGTGCGGTGCTGTCCGCGCAAGTCCTGATCAATCGCACGTGGCTCAACGAGCACGCCGGGGTTAAGGATGTTGTGCGGATCGAACACGTTCTTGACCTGCTCGAACAAAGCGATGGCCTCTGCCGAGTACATCAGCGGCAGCAATTCCGATCTGGCCCGCCCATCGCCGTGCTCGCCGGAGAACGATCCACCGTGCCGGGCGGCAAGCTTGGCTGCCTCAAAGATGAAGTGCCGATATCCCTCCCGCCCATTGTCGCCGTCGACCGGGAAGTCAATGCGCACATGCACACAGCCGTCGCCAAAGTGACCGAATGGCTCACCGTGCAGGCCGTGCTGGTCCATGAGCGATTGGAACTCGCGCAGATAAACGCCAAGCGCCGCGGGCGGGACTGCTGCGTCCTCCCACCCAGAAAGCGCGGGCCGCTCCCAGATGCGCGATGACAGTCCGGCGCCCTCTTCTCGAACCCGCCAAAGGGTCGCTTGTTCGCCAGCGTCGGTGACGTGCCGATGTCCAATGGCCGATGACTCCCGGACGACACGGTCACCCAGCGCGGCGAGTTCAGCGGCATCCTCACCGGCCAACTCGACGTAGAGGAACCCACCACCAGCCGGCATGTCGGGAACAGCCGATTCGCCCTTGGCAGCACGGAACACCTCGACGATGCGCGCACCCAGACCTTCACAGGCCACCGGCTTGAACGGCAGCATCGCTGGAACATCATCTGCAGCTTCGACCATCGACGGATACGCCAACAGAACTAAGTGAATCAACTTCGGCACGCGCACCAAATCGACCTTGGCTCCCAGCATCACGCCAAGCGTGCCTTCGGTGCCAGCGAAGAACGATCCGACATCGAAACCTTTCTCCGGTAGTAGGTGCTCAAGGCTGTAGCCGGACACCTGGCGGCCGAAGCGGCCAAACTCGGTGCGAATCGTTCCCAACCCGCCACTGATTACCCGGTTCAACGCGTCGAGAGTTGGCGACGAGGTCGCGACGTTCCGACCCACGGCCAGCCGTTCTCCCGCTGCCGTCACCAGATCAATAGCGGCGACGTTGTCGGAAGCACGGCCGTAACCAAGCGCGCGATTACCGCATGCGTTGTTGCCGATCATCCCGCCGACTGTGCAGCGGGTGTGCGTCGACGGGTCAGGACCGTAGCGCAGCCCCAACGGGCCTGCATGCCTCTGCAACACGGCGTGGACCACGCCGGGATCAACACGCGCAGTGCACGCCTCAACGTCGACGTCGTGGACACGGTTCAGGTGCTTGCTGAAGTCGATGACAACGCCGGTTCCGATCGCATTGCCCGCAATCGACGTGCCCGCGCCTCGCGAGGTGATCGGGATGCCGTTGCGCTGACAAACATCGACGACAGCCAAGACTTCTTCGATTGTCCGCGGTCGCACGACTGCCTGCGGCACGACGCGATACAACGAGGCATCAGTGCTGTACAGCGCCCGCGTTGTCGAAGAGGCATCAACATCGCCCACCCCCGCCGCCCGCAGCTCTGCCACCACATCGTGCACCACAGTCGTCATGAGTAGCATGCTACTCCGCTTTTGCGTTTTCACCTATGTACGGGGAGCCCACGAGCGAAGCGCTGGGGCATCAGGAAACTGAGCGAGAATCAGGTCGGCGGTGCGAGTTAAGTGATCGCGCATGGCAGTGGCAGCAGCTTGCGAATCGTGCGCGCTGATGGCCTCCACGATGGGCGCATGCTCGTCGGCAATCTCAACCAGGGACCGTGAACGGGCAGCGGTAGAAACGCCACGTACTTGAATTGAATCGCGAAGCCGGTCAACTTCCCTGGCCAGCCGGTCGTTGCCCAGAGCCTCGCCCAACGCAGCATGTAGTTCTCGATCGTGATGCATGAAGGTGTTCTCGTCTTCACGTTCGGCCGCACGCCGCATGTGCGCCAGCGACGACCTCAGGCGAGCGATCAAGGGTCCATCGGCGAGTTCGGCCGCACCCGCAGCCGCCGGCACCTCGAGAAGAAGCCGAAGTTCAAAGACGTCGCGGACGTCTTCTGCCTGCACTCCGCGGATCGTGATTCCACGATTGCGTTCGATCGTGACTAGGCCAAGATCAGCTAATCGCAGGACGGCTTCGCGTACCGGCGTGCGGGACACACCAAGTTCATCGGCCAAGCGGTACACCGAATGACGCGATCCTGGCGCCAACGCCCCCGTCAGGATCTGCTGGCGCAGTGTCGAAAAGGCGTCGGTCACCACAGCTCGATTGACTGCTCAATGATGCGGGCAACGGCTGTCTCGGTGACTTCGCGAGGAGCCGTAGCGAGGAGCCGCTGCTGTTTCATCGTTCCATCGACCAACGAGTCAACGTCGGCAGAGGTGAAGCCCACTTCCGCCAAGCCTGACGGGATCGCGACATCACGCATGATCCCCGCTAAGACCGACGGCAGCTGCTCACGCGGATCGGCATGTTTGGCCGCATCAGGAGCCAACAAAGCAGCAGCACGCAGATGACGTTCAGGGGAAGCGTCAAAGGTGAATCGAAAGGCCGCCGGCGCCGTGAGCGAAACGGCCATACCGTGGGGAACTAGCCCATGATCTGAGTCAGCCACCGATGGGTAGTCGGCCGGATGGAATGACGTGGGCGCCTGGCCAGCGATGGGGTACGCATTGGCATGCGGAATGTGGACACCGGCGTTTCCAAATCCCAGTCCAGCAAACGTCGCTGCCATCGCCATTTCGGTGCGAGCCACCACGTCATCGCCGCGCTGCACGGCCCGACGAAACGCCGACGACATCAGAGCCATCGCTTTTTCAGACCACATATCCGAGATGGGGTTCGAACCGCAGTACGGAACACGCTCGGCGGCTGACTTGTGCTCATATGACGTAAACGGGCGCGCGGTATAACTCTCCAGCGCGTGACACAAGATGTCGAGCCCGGACGCCGCGGTGACTCCCGCCGGCTGAGTCATCGTCAACTCCGGATCAACGACTGCCATCGTCGGTCGGAGTCGGGCATGCGAGATACCGGTCTTGACGTGCTGGCTCACCACGTCCAAAACGCAGATTGTGGTGCTCTCGCTACCGGTGCCTGTGGTCGTCGGCACCGCTATCAGCGGCAGCAACGGGTTCTGTGGCGCTCGACCACCACCGACCGGCAGATTGACGTAATCCATCAGGACTCCGTCGTTGGTCAACAGCAAGTTGACCGCTTTGGCCGTGTCAATGCTGCTGCCCCCGCCAACGGCGGCGACCGCATCAAATGCACCATGGCTGCGCGCGAAGTCGATCGCTTCGTTGAGACTGGCATCGGTTGGTTCAACACGGCTGCGGTCAAAGACCACTACCTCGATTCCGGCGCTGCCGATGCTGTCGGCGATCTCAGCTGGCGATCCCGTCGCAGCAACGCCGGGGTCGGTCACGATCAGCACACTCCGAGCGCCCAACACCGTCAGGTCGTGGCCGATCTCATGACGTGCTCCAGGCCCGAATTTAAGCCCCGGCGCGGCATAGGTGAAGACTGATTCTGGCCGATCAGGTGCGAAGGACACGTGGACTCCCAGCTCATTGACGGTCTGGTCAGGATACGCATCCGCGGCATCGACGCTGCCTCGCCTCGTGATGTCTGTGCCGACGCGCTTCACCTCAACCTCTAGTCTGGTGGCGCGAAGGAGGTGGACAACTTGCGTCTGTCCGCACGTAGGAATCGGATCCCCACCGCGGTAGTAGCCATCGTGGCCTGCACCGTGATGACTGCCGGCTGCACGACGAGCACCGCTGGCACCGAGCCGGATTCACCGACCGCCTCCAAAGCACCTGATGTCTCGCCGCACGAGTCAGGGCCACAAAGCCCGATCGGATACGGACTTGAAGTCCCCAAGGGCGCTGTCCAGTTGGGGCCATTGATCCGGCTACGCAGCGAAGCCCTGATTGAGGCGTACCGACCGGAGCTTGAAGTTGCGCAGGCCGAGCGCGAGACCCGCCTGTTGGAGAAAGCCAGCGAAGATCTCGAACCGGGTGAGACGCCTACGCTTCCCACTCCGACGCCAGATGACCCGCCCAGCGATGACTCCTACCGTCTGCTCGATGACTCTCCACGACCCGACACTGTTATTTCGGTTATGCGAGTCGACGGCGATCCGGCCCTCGCAACTCGTCGCATGCTGGCACAGATCGCCGCCCTCTTGCCCGACGTCGAGGTTCCTACTGACGATCTCAGCAAGGTGTGCCAGAAAGCCGACGACCGCGTAAAACACTGCGATTTCACTGCAGCCGGACGCACTGTTGATGAACGCGACATTCGGGTCCGCCTCACCGTGGATCCGGGGAATCTCAAAACTCGCACCTCTCCCCCGTCATCACTGCGCAATCCAGTCATGACACTCCAGGTGACCTACGTCGGTGATCCGAAAGCCGGCCAGGAATCGCGTGAAACGTCCGATCTTGATGATGTTGAGGACGTCGAAAAGGTGGCCGATAAGTCGGCACTGATCTGGCCTCGGATGGACATCGACGCAGATGGCAGCTCTGAGTTGGCCGACGGCTGGACCGCTCCGGCCGGCAGCATCCTGCTACTCAGCGGATTCAAGCCTTCGTTCGCTGCCCTGCACATTGAGCGCGCGACGGCCGCAGATGCCGTAGCGCGCGACTGGGTCACCGATCGAGTCTCAGGCGACCCTGACAAGGACGTCGTCGAGGACCTCAATGAGGTCAGCACCACCTACAGCGGCAGCGCGAAGAACGGGACGTTCTACCGCGGCACGCATGTCATGTCAGCACGCGGCAACTACGTGATGCTGATGGTCTACCCGCACAAGACACCCCACTGAGGTGAGCCGACGGAGCGCAGCGAGTGCTCAGCGGTACTGATCGATCCGGTCCAACACGTACTGGACCATCGGGAGGATCGGCGAATGATCGTCAGCGACGCCGACAGCCTCAACCCGAACCCACATCGCTAAGTCAGTAGAGCCACCGACCTCGACGACGTGCGGCGTAGCGTCAGGATCGACCGCAACCCGGTACAGCAGATGTACGCCGTGATAGTCCTCGTACATGTCGTCGCGGCCTTGATCGACGATGTGAATATCGTGAACGGCCACCAACTGGGACGCAGTCGCAGCGAGCCCAGTCTCTTCATAGAGTTCGCGCTCGACGGCCACGTTGGGCGATTCGCCGTGATCGACACCCCCACCCGGAAGGGTCCACCAGCCGGCCGGAAATCCGGTCGTGGAAATGCGCGTCAACAAGATTTCTTCAGCGCCATCTCGGCCGATTCGCGTGGCAACCGCATAGGAGCCCAACCGCTGGGTCCGATGCGGAGATTGGTCACTGGTCAGCAGATCCTCAGGCACAGTTCATAGAATCACAGAATGAGTGCGCTCGAACCGCTCCCGGTCACCACCTCTCCACCAAAGGAGAGGGTCGCGTATCTGGACAACGCGCGCTACTGGGTCATGTTGCTTGTGGTGATCGGTCATTCGCTGACGCAGTACGTCGCAATGGATTCAGCTCGGGCCGTCTACGTGTGGATCTACGCGTTCCACATGCCGTTCTTCATCTTGATTTCTGGATACACCGCACGCCGATATATGGGTGATGCTCGTCAGGTTCAGCGCATTGTGAGCACCCTGGTCATCCCGTACTTGCTTGTAGAGACCTCTTTGCAACTCATCACTCGGCACTACGGCGAAGGACCCGATCCGCTGGCGATCTTGTCGCCGCAGTGGCTGGGCTGGTTCTTGGCGGCGCTGTTTGTTTGGCGACTGACAACACCCATCTGGCGTGCCCTGAAGTACCCAATTACAACCTCAATCATCATCTCGCTGATCGTCGGCTTGATTGAGATTCCCAACGTCTTGGCGCTGCCGAAGATCTTGGGCTTCCTGCCGTTCTACGTTGTCGGACTTCACATGACGCGCGAACGATTCCTGCGCCTCACTGAGCCGTGGGTGCGTGTTGCTGCCGCCGTGACGCTGACCGTTGCCTTCGTGATCTGCTATCTGTACTCCAAAGATTGGACGTTGAACTGGCTGCTCTGGAAGGCCCGGTACGACGAAGCTCCGTTGGACGCCACCGCATGGGAAGGTGTGACTCAGCGTGCCGAGTTGTTGGTCGTCGGATTCGTTCTGACCTTTGCAGCGCTCTCGCTGATCCCGAAACGACGCTCGTTCACCACGAGCCTCGGTGAACGCACGATTTACAGTTATCTGCTGCACGGCTACATCATTTTGATTCTGCGCGAAGAGTTCCACGTCTTTGAGGACACCGAGAAATATGGCGTCAAGGCTGTGATCGGCGCCGTACTGATCGCCATCGTGGTCGCCAATCTGTTGATGACAGCGCCAGTCAAAAAGATCTTCCGACCACTCTTTGAACCCAAACTCACCTGGCTGTTTCGCCCGACCTCGTAGCGCGCTCTGCGCGCGCAGAGGTCGGGCGGGTTGAGGTGGCCGAGGAACGAGGCCCTCGAAACCATGGTGAGCCGAAAAACTCGCTCAACCCAACACCAACCCCAACCACACCCCGGTGATTTCGAGGCTCGCTAGCGCTCACACCTCAATCACCAG
>JBEBVW010000008.1:0-30707 GCA_040392565.1 Aeromicrobium sp.
GCGCAGCCCGGCCGCGAGCGTCGGCTGCAGACGGTCCAGGTGCCCGAGCAGCACCTCGGCGCCGACGACGAACATCCCGGCATTCCACGTGTAGCCACCAGCGGCCAAGTACTGCTCTGCTGTTGCGGCGTCCGGCTTCTCAACAAATGAGTCGATACGCACTGCGGTGGCCGCGCCGTTGATCGCCAGCGCCTCACCGGCGCGGATGTACCCGAAGGCCGTGGACGGCTCGGTGGGCGTGACGCCGATTGTGGTGACCAGCCCGGTGCGAGCAGTGGCAACTGCTTGGCCGATGGCATCGGCGAACGCCGCATCGTCGCTGATGACGTGGTCGGCGGCGAATGAGCCGATGATGGCCGCTGGATCCTGCTGCGCCACAACGGCTGCGGCCCAGCCGATGGCCGGCATCGAATTGCGCGGTGACGGTTCGATCAGCACGTTGACCACATCGGGCAGTTGCTCGCGGATGGCGTCGGCATGCGCGGCGCCGGTCACAATATGGATGCGATCGGCCGGGACGAGCGCATTGAGTCGGTCCCAGGTCTGTTGAATCAGGGTGCGGCCCGATCCGTCTAAGTCGAGCAGAAACTTGGGGCGGCCAGCACGCGAGAGCGGCCACAGCCGAGTGCCGGCGCCGCCAGCGGGAATCACTGCATGAAAGTCGTCCAGATCGCTGCTCACGCGGTCACTGTATCGACGTGCGAAGGTAGGCAGATGCAGATCGTTGCTGAGGTCGTCCGAAATGGATTCGTCGAGAGCGCTCACCGCGGCACGGTGGTGCACATCGCAGCCGATGGTGCGCTCCTGCGCGCATGGGGCGATCCGGACACGCGAGTTTTTCCCAGGTCGACCAATAAGCCAATCCAGGCGCTGGGCATGCTGCGCGCTGGTCTGCCTCTTGAGGGGCCGCTGCTCGCGTTGTCGATGGCAAGCCATTCAGGTGAACCACTGCACGTTGCCGCCGTCGAACAGATCTTGGCCGAGGCTGATCTTGATCTGTCTGCGCTTCAAACCCCGCCCTCGTATCCATTGGATCCGCACGAGCACGCGGCGCTTCTTCGACGTGGGGGCGAGCGCGCGCCGGTGCTGATGGATTGTTCGGGCAAACACGCGGCCATGCTGCTGACCTGCGTTTCGCAGGGTTGGACTACCGAGGACTATCTCGATGCCGATCATCCGCTGCAGCAGGAGATCGGTCGGACGTTTGTCGAACTGACGGGTGCTGAACCCGATCCGGTCGGTGTTGACGGATGCGGTGCGCCGTTGCTTGGCACGACGCTGGTTCGGCTCGCTCGGGCCATCGGCACCATCGCTCGCGGTGAGGCTGGGCCGGCGTCGCAGCGCCTTGCAGATGCGTGGCGAGCTCATCCCGATTACGTCAGCGGCCATCGGCGGGGTGAATACGCGTTGATGAAGGCGGTCCCGGGGCTGGCCGCAAAATCCGGTGCCGAAAGCGTCTACGTCGCGGCATTGCCGGACGGATCGACAGTTGCGGTCAAGATCGAGGACGGCGGCGAGCGTCCGATGTACGCCGTGATGAACCGCGTTCTGGAGTTAGCAGGCGTGCAAGCACCGCTGCTAGCAGAACGCCCTGCAATTCTGGGCGGCGGACTTCCGGTCGGGGAAGTCAGAACTACACTCTGACCTGGGGTTTGTACTCCAATTACAGGTGTGACGCAGTTCGCAGGCGCTCTGCTTGCATTTGCTAACTTTTGTTAGCACACTAGAGACATGGCCAAACCGATCAAGGAACGCGTCGAAGGACTCGGCGAGTACCTCCGTGATCAACGAGGCCAGGCCCAGATGTCCTTGCGCCAGCTGGCAGAGCTGACGGATGTATCCAATCCGTATCTCAGTCAGATCGAGCGGGGACTTCGCCGTCCGTCGGCAGAGGTGCTTCAGCAAATTGCTAAAGCACTGCGAATTTCTGCTGAATCGCTTTACGTTCGCGCCGGCATCCTTGATGCCGATGAGTCCGGGGCTCGGATGGTTGAGGACGCTATCGCACTCGATCAGCGTCTGACCGAGCGACAGAAGTCCGCTCTGCTCGACATTTATCGGTCCTTCGTCGGTTCAGACGAAGACGCCGACAGTGAGCTGGCCGCAGTTAAGACCACACAAACCCCAGAGGAGAAATCATGACCATCATTGACACCATCAAGTCGCTGCCCGAGACCCTGAAGAAGGTCGAGATCGCTGACCTGCAGAAGCAGGCCCAGGACTTCGCTCAGGAGACCATCGGCACCGCCAAGTCCACCTACGCGGACGTCGCCAAGCGCGGCGAAGAGTTCGTCACCAAGGCCAAGGGCCTGAAGGTTGACGACCTGAAGAAGACCGTCGCTTCGCTGCGCACCAAGGCCGAAGAGGGCGTCGAGGACGTCCAGAAGAAGGCTGAAGAGCTCGTCGACGACGCCAAGGAAACCGCCAAGGAGACCGTCGCCAAGGTGACGAAGAAGGCTCCGGCTAAGCCCGCCGCCAAGAAGGCTCCGGCTGCCAAGAAGGCTCCGGCCAAGAAGCCTGCCGCCAAGAAGACGGTTGCCAAGAAGGCTCCGGCCAAGAAGGCTCCGGCTGCCAAGAAGGCCTGACTTTCGTCAGCATCCGGGCGCATAGCTCGGGGCGTAGCGGGGAGGATTCGTCCTCCCCGCTACGCTTTTTTTGTGCTCGATTTCGCCGGGATCCAAAGCAATCTGCTGCTTGTCCTTTCCCTTGTCCTGTTAGCGGTCAAGGGATTTGCGTTAGTAGACGGGTTGGTGCGCCCGGCCGGGCAGTTCGCGCTTCACGAAACGCTGAACAAGCAGGCCTGGCTCATCATCTTGGCGCTCGCCTTCGTCGCCCACCTAGTCTTCCCCGGACCCCTCGACCTGCTCAACCTGATCGGCACCGTCGCCGCCCTGGTCTACCTCGCCCAACTCCGCGGCTCCAACTACTAACACCCCCCGCTGAGGAGTCACTTAGTTCCCGCTGAGGAGTCACTCCGTACCCGGTGAGGAGTCACTCCGTTCAGGCGCGGGGGCGTGCTGGGTGTAGCCAGCGAGTCGTGATGAGGCGCAAGTCGGCTAGATCGAGATCTTCGTCGACGCTGATTGATCGTTCGCGCAGCGCTTGGTGGCCAAGGGCGAGCCCGACGAGCCAGCGAGCGACATCGGGGGCGTGGAGTTCGCGGTCGACAGTGCGGTCGGCCATGGCCTGTTGGACGATCGGCAACAGCGTGGCCTCGGCGTCGGTCGGAACCTGAGTTTCGGCCCACGTTTCGACGGCCGTCATCAACTCGTCCCACGCGCTCATGGGATCAGGCTAGACAACCCACCGATCGCACCGCAGCAGGCGTACGGTGAAGTTTGTGACTGCTCCGATTGAGATTTCCCGGTTGCGCAAGACCTTCGGATCATTTGCCGCGCTCGATGGGCTGGATCTGCAGGTGGCGGCCGGTGAAGTGCACGGGTTCCTTGGGCCGAACGGATCGGGCAAGTCGACCACAATTCGGGTCCTGCTGGGCCTGTTGCGTGCCGACGCCGGCACCGTGCGGCTGCTCGGCGGGGATCCCTGGACCGACGCCGCATCGCTGCACCACCGCCTGGCGTATGTGCCCGGCGACGTCAGTTTGTGGCCGAATCTGACCGGCGGAGAGGTGATCGATCTGCTCGGTCGCCTGCGAGGTGGGCTAGACGAAAGTCGACGCGCCAATCTGATTGAGCGCTTCTCGCTGGACCCCAGTAAGAAGTGCCGCACCTACTCCAAAGGCAATCGACAGAAGGTTGCGCTGGTCGCGGCGCTGAGTTCCGACGTCGAGTTGCTGCTGCTCGACGAGCCGACCTCGGGACTTGACCCGCTGATGGAAGCCGTGTTCACCGAATGCGTGCACGAATTCCGCGGTGAAGGCCACGCGGTCCTTTTATCGAGTCACATCCTGGCCGAGGTTGAACGGCTATGTGATCGAGTCAGCATCATCCGCGAAGGGCGCACGGCCGAGACGGGAACTTTGGCCGAGTTGCGCCACCTGACCCGGACGTCGGTTACCGCCGAACTCGCCAGTATTCCGGCCGGTCTTGACGCGCTGGTGGGCGTGCACGGCCTGGAAGTTGATGGTCAGCACGTGCGGTTCCAGGTGGACACCGACCAGCTTGGGCCAGCGATTGACCTGCTGTCGACCGCGGGAATCCATGCGCTGACCTCAACGCCGCCGACTTTGGAGGAGTTGTTCCTGCGGCATTACGGGGATGCTGCGTGAATCGCTTCGCCGGAACAGGCACGCTGCTTCGATTCCACCTGCGTCGCGATCGCTGGATGCTGGCCGGCTGGATCGTGGCCAATGTCGCGGTCTACTGGTCGCAGGCGGTTGGCACCAAGGCGATCTATCCGAATCAAGCCGACCTCGACGTCGCGGCCGCCAGCATGGAATCCAATCCAGCGTTCATTGCGCTCGCCGGGCCAACCCGTGCGTTGAACACGCTGGGCGGCCAAGTTGCCTGGCAGTCCGCGGTGACCGGCGCCGTGCTTGCCGCGCTGATGTCGATGTTCCTGGTCACCCGCCATACCCGCGCTGAAGAAGAAAGCGGTCGCGATGAACTGGTGCGCTCGTCGGTAGTCGGTCGGGACGCATCGGTGCTCGCCACGGTGCTGCTCGTGGGGATCGCCAATGCGGTGCTCGCGGTGGGCATTGTTGTCAGCCTCGTTGGTTATGACTTGCCGCTGGCGGGGTGCATTGCGCTCGGCGCCTCCGCTGGCATGTGCGGGATTGTTTTCGGTTCCGTCGCGCTGGTGGCGTCGCAGGTGGTGACGTCCTCGCGGGCTGCCAATGGCATGACCGGAACGGCGATTGGTGTGGCGTATCTGTTGCGCGCTATCGGCGACGTGGGTCCGGGTGCACTGACCTGGCTCTCGCCGATCGGCTGGAGCCAGTCCGTTCGAGCCTTCGCTGGTGAACGGTGGTGGCCGTTGGTTCTCATGGGAGTCGTTGCGGTTGTTCTCACCGCTGTCGCACTTGTCCTTCTGCAACGCCGTGACTTTGCAGGAGGACCGTGGCCGACGCGGCCCGGCCCAGCGCGCGGCTCGCTGGATTCAGAAATTTCTCTGGTGTGGAGACTGCAGCGCACGGCGGTCATCTCGTGGTGTGTGGGCATGTTGGTGGGCGGCTTGGCCTATGGATCTGTGGGCGATGGCGTGGAGAGTTTGCTCGGCGATTCACAGACCAGCCGCGACATCTTCTTGTCGGGTGGCGGCAGCAATCTGGTCGACTCGTTCTACGCGGTCGCGATCGTGATGCTGGCACTGATCGCGTGTGGATTCACGGTGTCGTCCATCTTGCGAATGCGCGGCGAAGAGACCAGTGGCTTTGCCGAACTGGTTTTGGCAACGTCAGTATCGCGACGCCGTTGGGCTTATGCGCACCTGCTGATTGCTGCGGCAGGAAGCGCCGCCCTCGTCTTGGCCGGTGGCCTCGGTCTTGGCGTGGGCTACGCCATCGTGACCGGTGATGGCGGTGCGGTTTTGCGGTACGTCCCGGCTGCCGCCCAGCAGATTGTCTCGGTGCTGCTGGTGGGTGCGGTGGCGTGGGTGGGCTACGGATTCCGGTCGCGGTTCGGCTCATTGGGCTGGGTTGCGGTCGCCTTCAGCTTCGTCGTCTTGATGTTTGCGGCGGTGCTGCAGATGCCCACTTGGCTGCAGAACATTTCACCGTTCCACCTGTTGCCGCTCATGCCCGCCGAATCATTTGACCCAGCGCAGTTCGCTCTACTGGCGACGGTTGTGGTGCTCTTTTTCCTGGTGGGAGACCGACTGCTGGCGCGCCGCGACATCGCCAATCAATAGAACATCTGTTCGAATTGGCGTTACAGTGGTGGCGTGTACTTTCAGGGTTCACTTCTCGATACCGAAGACGTCGCCACCGTCGGGCCGCTGCACGGAATGCAGCGCCGCGAGTTGTCTGACGGCGCCTGGGTCGACGTTCTGCCCGGGTGGATGCACGGGGCAGATGCGCTCTTTTTGAAACTGCAGACCGCGGTGCGTTGGCGGGCCGAGAAGCGGGAAATGTACGACTCGGTTGTCGAGGTGCCGCGGCTGTTGTGCTCGTACCGAGCGGGCGACGAGTTGCCAGATCCGTCGCTGGTTGCTGCCCGCGACGCGCTGTCGACGCACTATGCCGACGAACTCGGCGAACCGTTCGTCACTGCTGGTCTGTGTTACTACCGCGATGGGCGCGACAGTGTGGCCTGGCACGGCGATCGCATCGGCCGCGGCCGCGATGTCGACACCATGATCGCCATCGTGTCGCTCGGCGCCCACCGCCGGCTGTCGCTACGTCCGCGCGCGGGCGGTGAGCAGATCGGCTTCGTTGTCGGCCATGGCGATCTGCTCGTCATGGGTGGCTCATGTCAGCGCACCTGGGACCACGCCGTCCTCAAGACCGCCAAACCAGTCGGCCCACGAATCAGTGTGCAGTTCCGACCACAGAACGTCTTGTGACCGGCTAGATTGCGAGTCAATGATCGACGATCAACCGAATCCGCGGCTCGCCAGGCTGGGTCCGCTTCTGCTGCTCATGGTGACCGTGATGGCCTTGGCGATCACGGTGATCTATCAATCCATGCGCGCGGTCATGGAGATCGGTGGGGCCTGCGCGTCGGGCGGACCCTACGTTCCGGTGCAACCATGTCCGGACAACGCGTGGATGATCGGTCCCGCAATCCCAGTGCTCATCGTGGTGGCGATGGCCGGTACAGGCATTGCCGTGGCAGTCAAAGCACCGAACCTCATCGTGCCGATGTGGGGTGGACTGTTCGGAGCGCTGGGTTGGAACTTCCTTGATTTCGCCTTCCGAGATGGCGATGTTGTGGCGGGCTGGCTCGTCTGCGGTGTGATGTTCTGGCTGATGGCGATTCCTGCCGTGATGGCTGTGCTGGGCGGAGAAATTTTCCGCGGCAAGTTACCTCGCGGATTGTCCAACTCTGGACGAAGCTGGTGGATTGCCTACGCGGTTGCCGCCGCCGCCGGCATCTGGTGTGGCAACTGGATCTGGACGCACGCTGGCTGACCGTGTGAGCGGTGACTTAGTCGGCGAAATGCCCACCCGTTCGCCGAGTAGGTCACCTGCCGAGTGACCGAATGCCGACTAAGTCACCGCCCACGGGGTTGTGGTGGGGGAACGATAGTGCGGTGTAGGGAGTTCCATCTGGCGCCGAAGGTCGGCGGCGGTCCGTCATAGCCGCGTCGAGTGAGGACCTGGTGGATCTGGATCATGAGGGCGCGAGGCTGCTGGATCATTTCGTTGGTGATCTGGATGTACTCGAACCCGGCCTGGCGCAGTGCGGCGTAGCGTTTGATGTCAGTACCAAACTGTGCTGCGTCGAGGGCATGCTGGCGGCCTTCGTATTCCAATGCGAGTTGCCATTCAGGGATCAGCAAGTCGACGATCGCGATGCGCATGCCATTGAAGTAGACGTCCGCATTGACCTCGGGCGTAGGCAGTCCCGCCGCGGCCATCAGTAAGCGGACTTGTGTTTCGCGGGGTGATCGCGAACGACCGTTGACCAGTCGCAGTGGAACGGGCGCTTGGAGAGCACCGGGACGCCAGCGATGCATATACGCCACCTGCAGGGCTTCGGCCACCGACATGTGTTTGTTTGCAACGAGCCAGTCGCCAGCGATGACGGCGTCCATCAAGGAAGAGGTTGCGCACATTTGGACGAACGCCGCCGCAGGGCAGACTCCCCGATCTGTCGACGGCGGCAGAACCTCGGTTCGATGCAGGAACACTCCTTCGGTGTCAATGTGAAGGTCGCCGGAGACCGTGAAATGGATTGGGCGGTGCGCACCGATGTCGAGTCCGAGCATCTGGATGCGGCTGACGTGGCTAAGAACCGACCGCTTCGGCATTGTCATGATGGCCGCCGCGATGTCGTCGTGGTGGGTCATGATGTGATCGCGGTGCACCCAGACGCGAGGGTGCAGACGGCGCCAAGTTTTGCCCGAGAGCATGTCGGCTGTTACACCCAGTTCAAGAGCGGTGGACTGGGTAAACGGTCCATTCCGGAGCGCCTCAGGTACCCGTGGAGTTCGTCCCATCCCTCCATCACGTCACGCATTGAATGATCGCGACATCACAAAGTTGGCTGACTGTGGATAAAGTCTCCGCGCTGATCGCCCTGTGGATCGGCGATCGGTGAGCCTGTCGGCGAATAGGCGCTGGTAAGCCGACTAAGTCACCGCTTCAGGGGCGATAGCCGACTAAGTCACCGCCCCCGAGGGCTACTTGCGGGAGCGGGCGGCCTTGGAGCGCTGGGACTGGTCGAGGATGACCTTGCGGATGCGGACGTTGGCCGGGGTGATCTCGACGCACTCGTCTTCGCGGCAGAATTCTAGGCACTGCTCGAGGGAGAGCTTCTTCGGCGGGATGACCTTCTCGAAGTTGTCCGATGTGGCCGACCGGATGTTGGTCTGCTTCTTTTCCTTCGTGATGTTGACGTCCATGTCGTCTTCACGAGAGTTCTCGCCAACGATCATGCCTTCGTAGACCTCGGTGGCGGGCTCGACGAACAGCGTGCCGCGCTCCTGCAGATTGGTCATCGCGAATGACGTGACGGCGCCGGCGCGATCGGCAACCAGCGAGCCGGACGGGCGGGTTGAGATTTCGCCGGCCCACGGCTCGTAGCCTTCGAAGACGTGGTGGGCGATGCCGGTGCCACGGGTGTCGGTCAGGAACTCGGTACGGAAACCGATCAGGCCGCGCGCCGGAACCAAGAACTCCATGCGCACCCAGCCGGTGCCGTGGTTCGTCATGTGCTCCATGCGGCCCTTGCGCACCGCAAGCAGCTGCGTGATGGTGCCCAAGTACTCCTCGGGCGCATCGATCGTCAGGCGTTCAACCGGCTCGTGCACCTTGCCGTCGATGGTCTTGGTGACCACCTGCGGCTTGCCGACGGTCAACTCGAATCCTTCGCGGCGCATCTGTTCGACCAGGATCGCGAGTGCGAGCTCGCCACGGCCTTGGACTTCCCACGCATCGGGACGGTCAGTCGGCAGAACTCGGATCGACACATTGCCGATGAGTTCGGAGTCGAGGCGGTCCTTGACCAGTCGCGCGGTGACCTTGGTGTTCTTCTCGCGGCCAGCCAGGGGAGAGGTGTTGGTGCCGATGGTCATCGAGATGGCCGGCTCATCAACGTGAATCAGTGGCAGCGCGACGGGATTCTCCGGATCGGCCAGCGTCTCGCCAATATTGATGTCGGCAATACCGGCGATGGCCACGATGTCGCCGGGGCCAGCCGATTCGCCGGGCTTGCGCTCAAGCGCTTCGGTGACAAGAAGTTCGGTGATCTTGACGCGTTGGGTCGAGCCGTCGCGCTTCATCCACGCAACCTGCTGACCCTTCTTGAGCTGGCCTTCCTTGACGCGCACCAGCGCGAGGCGGCCGAGGAAAGGGGAGGAGTCGAGGTTCGTGACGTGCGCCTGCAACGGCGCGCCTTCGGTGAACTCAGGAGCAGGAACCGCATCCATGATGGTCTGGAACAGCGGGATCAGGTTGTCGTTGTCGGGCAGGCCGCCGTCCGCAGGCTGCTCCAACGACGCGCGTCCGGCCTTGGCCGAGGCGAACACGACCGGGAAATCCAGTGCGTCGTCGCCGGCGTCTTCGGGCAGCAGATCGAGGAACAGTTCCATCGTCTCGTCGACCACTTCGCTGATGCGCGAGTCGGGACGATCGACCTTATTGACGACCAAGATGACCGGCATCTTGGCGGCGAGTGCCTTGCGCAACACGAAACGCGTCTGGGGCAGCGGGCCTTCGGAAGCATCGACCAAGAGGACAACTGCATCGACCATCGACAGACCGCGCTCAACCTCACCGCCGAAGTCGGCGTGGCCGGGGGTGTCAATGATGTTGATCGTGACGCCACCCTCAGGCGCACCGGGACCGTTGTAACGAACGGCGGTGTTCTTCGCCAGGATCGTGATGCCCTTTTCGCGCTCCAGATCGCCCGAATCCATGGCGCGTTCGGTCAGCTGATGGTGTTCGTCGAACTCGCCCTGCTGTTTGAGCATGGCGTCGACCAAGGTGGTCTTGCCGTGGTCAACGTGGGCGACGATCGCGACGTTGCGCAGATCTGAACGAAGCGCCATACGAGAAAATGTCCTACCTGGAGGGAATGCTCATCAAGTGGTGAGCCTTGACAGTCTAGTGATTTGAGGCCTGCTCGCCGAATCGAGCGCTAGGGGGTGTGACGCAGATCATTGCGATGCGGTAATCATCGCGCTTTTGCAATAGTTGCGAAGGCGTTAGTATCTTCTGGTGCCAAGCCACCGCAGACTCGCAGCAACGTTCGAGGATTTCATGACGCGCTGTGTCGGCATTTCTCAAAGCGAGGAAGTCGACCGACTCGTCGAACTGGAACTCTCAATGAGTCAGACCAAGGCAGTCTTCGTGCTGTCGTTGGCCAAGGAGCCATTGCCGATTACGGCGCTGGCCACCCGGCTAGGCATGTCCGTCGCGACGGCGGGCCGCACTGTTGACCAACTGGTTAAGGCCGGATTGGTCGACAGATTGGATGATCCGGCCGATCGCCGGGTCAAGCTCGCCAGCATCACTACGGCGGGTCGAGAGATTGCTGAACAGCATTTCGAGGCGCATCAAGCGACCTTCAATGCCCTGTTCGCCAAGCTCAGCGCCGTTGAGGCCGATCGCCTTAACGACGCCCTACAGCCACTCATTGCGGCTGTAGACCAGACCATCGAACAGGAGACCCCTGCACCATGAGTGAAACCAACGCTGCGCCCGCGCCGGGCGCCGCCGAGGATGACGACAAGATCACCAAGGACATTCTCTTGGTGGCCGGCGTCGTTGTGCTCGGTTCCATCATGTCGATCCTCGACATCACCGTCGTGAATGTCGCGCTGCCGACGTTCCAGGCCGACTTCGACGTTGCCGACTACTCCACCGTCGCGTGGACCGTTACGGGTTACACATTGGCTCTGGCCGCGGTCATTCCGTTGACCGGCTGGGCTGCTGACCGCTTCGGCACCAAGCGTCTGTACATGATTGCGGTCGGGCTGTTCACGCTCGGTTCGGTGCTGTGTGCAACTGCCTGGAGCATCGAATCGCTGATCGCGTTCCGCGTGATCCAGGGTCTCGGCGGCGGCATGCTGATGCCGCTCGGCATGACCATCATGACCAAGGCCGCTGGCCCGCACCGTATGGGTCGCCTGATGGCGATTCTGGGCGTTCCCATGCTGCTGGGTCCCATTCTCGGCCCCATCCTGGGTGGTTGGATTATCGACGCTGCCTCGTGGCACTGGGTCTTCTTGATCAACCTGCCGCTCGGCATCATTGCTCTGGTTTACGCCAAGATCGTGCTGCCCAGTGACTCCCCGGAACCCAGCGAATCATTCGACTTCATCGGCATGCTGCTGATGTCGCCGGGTCTCGCGCTGTTCCTTTACGGCGTCTCGAGCATCCCGGAGACCGGAACGGTTGCGGCCACCAAGGTGCTGGTGCCAGCCATCATCGGTGCGCTGTTGATCGTTGCGTTCGTGTTCTATTCGTTCAAGCCCAAGCACCCGTTGCTGGACCTGCGTCTGTTCAAGAACCGTCAGCTGACCATCACGACCATCGTCATGTTCCTGTTCGCGGGTGCGTTCTTCGGCGCGCTGCTCCTCGTTCCCACCTACTTCCAACAGGTGCGCGGCGAGAGTGTGCTGAAGGCCGGTCTGTTGGTTGCGCCGCAGGGTCTGGGCGCCATGCTGACCATGCCGATTGCTGGCACGCTTGCCGATAAGTTGCCGGTCGGCCGCATCGTGCCGTTCGGCTTCTTGGGCATCATGACCGGCATGTTCGGTCTGGCCAACAGCACCGATCCGAGCACGCCGTACTGGCACATCGTGGCCTGGCTGTTCGTCATGGGACTGGGTATGGGCGCCACGATGATGCCGGTCTTCACGGCTGCATTGCGCACGCTGAAGGATCAGGACGTGGCTCGGGGCTCAACCCTGATCAACGTCATCCAGCAGGTTGCCAGCTCGATTGGCGTGGCGATCATCTCGGTCGTCCTGACCAACTCGATGAAGGACTCCGACGCTATTAGCGCAGCTAACGCGATCAAGGCAGCGGAAGAATCGGGCCAGAAGGCGCCGTCGTTCGCTACCGATCTGGTCGACAAGTTGGGCAGTGCCTTTGATTCGACTGTGCTGTCCGATATGGCCTCTGCCTTCTCGTCCAGCTATTGGTTGGCGTTCTTCATCTTGGCCTTCACCTTGATTCCGGTGGCTCTGCTACCGCGCAAGCATGAGCAGGGTCTCGATGATGATGACGACGCTGAACGTGCGCCAGTACTGATGCACTGAGTGCAGTTTCGAGCGGGTCGTAGTCGAGGTTGTTTCTCGGCTGCGGCCCGTTCGTGCTTTTAGTTGCGGGCGACTTTGTGCTGGGCGGCCTGGGCGATCGGCTTGACCACCATCAGGTCGATATTGACGTGGTGCGGCCGCGTGGCAACCCAGGTGATGGCGTCGGCGATGTCATCGGCGATGAGTGGTTGATCTACACCGGCATAGACCGCGTCGGCTCGTTTTTGATCGCCACCGAATCGGGTCAGTGAGAACTCTTCGGTGTGCACCATCCCAGGGGCGATCTCGGTGACGCGGATCGGCCGGCCCACGAGTTCGAGGCGAAGAGTTTCGGTCATGACGGCCACGCCGTGTTTTGCGGCGGTGTATCCGGCGCCACCTTCATAGACGATGTGTCCGGCCGTCGAGCCCACGTTGATGACGGTGCCGCGCCCCGAAGCCTCAAGTGCAGGAAGCAGCGCGCGCGTCACATTGAGCGTGCCGATCACGTTGACTTCGTACATCGCGCGCCACTGATCTGCGTCGGCGTTCTCGATGGGATCAAGGCCGATTGCTCCGCCAGCGTTGTTCACCAGAACTTCAACGCTGCCGCCAGCGGCATGTGCCAATGCCTCGACGTCATCCTTCGACGTGACGTCGCAGGCTGCCGCTGTGCCGCCGATTTCGGTCGCCAAAGCTGCAATACGGTCGGTTCGGCGTGCGGCGCAGATGACGTGGAAGCCGGCAGCGGCCAGCGATCGTGCGGTTGCTGCGCCAATGCCGCTGCTAGCTCCAGTAACGACGGCAATCGGTCGTTGTGTGGTCATGGGATCATCCTCTCGTATCGGTTGTGGTGCGACCTGATTCGGCGGCGATGAGGAGGAGTTCGCGGGCGGCTTCAGGTGTTCGGCGGGTGGGGGACCACACCGCAACGAATGGGCGACCGAGATCGAGTTCGCTGGCGATCGCGACCAGGCGACCGGTTTCGATGGCTGCGGTTGCGGCGCGCCCCGACACCACTGCTGGACCGACTCCCGCGATGGCGGCGCCCAGCAAGGCCGTCGTGGACCCGGCTTCCATCGCAATGCGTGGCTGCGCTCGCAAGGCGGCTTCAAATGTCCAACGCGTTCCGCTGCCGACTTCGCGCAAGACCCACGATGCATCCAACAAATGTTGGCGTGTCAGCGGCGTGCGGCGGCGCGCCCAGGCGTGATCGGGACTGGTCACCACGACGAGGCGGTCATGTCCGACTTCGCGGGTCTGGACGCCTGCGGGACGTTCGGGGGTCTCGATGAAACCGATCTCTGCCGCGCCCTGCCGAACGCGTTCAACCACCTGTTGGCTGTTGACGACATCGAGGTGTGGCTGGACCTGGGGCATTCGGCCGCGCAGTTCGGCAAGCCAGCGGGGCATCACGTATTCGGCAATGGTCAAGCTGGCCGCGATGGTGAGATCGGCTTTGCGTTGGCCGCTGAGTGCGATGAGTCCGGCTTGCATCGTGTCGACTTCATGCCAGACCGACCGCGCCCAAGACGCGACCGCAAGGCCGTCGTTCGTCAGTCGGGATCCACGCGGTGATCGCTCCACGAGAGTCAGTCGCCAACGTGCTTCGAAGGTGCGCAGTCGATTGCTGGCAGCGGGCTGGGTAATGCCCAGAGCGCGGGCCGCAGCGCCAAGGCTGCCGTGTTCTTCGATCAGCAGGAGCAACCGCGCTGCCTGAAGATCTACCTCGTCACTCATCACCTCAGATTATGACCTGGTGCGAACTTGGGGTCTACTGCGCCTCACCCATTGCCGCCACGATCGAGATATGAGCATGACCGATGTCCGTCCGCGCGAGTTCGCAGTGCCACTTCTCCTCGGCGCAGGCGCGACGGGCATTGGTCTGCTGGTGCCCGCAGCTGGCCCCTTGCTGATCGCCCTGTTGGCGGGCGCGGTCGTCGCGAATGTCATGCAGATTCCCAGCGGCTGGTCGGTCATCACGAAGACCGCATTGCGCCTGGGAGTCGTGCTGCTGGGTCTGAAGTTGCCGCTCAACAAGGTGTTCGACATCGGCTGGGAAGGTGCCGTGATTGTGTTGATCACGATCACCGCGACCTACAGCGGCACCTTGTGGATGGGGCGCCGCCTCGGTACTGATGACGACATCACCCGACTCATTGCCGTCGGCTTCTCGATCTGTGGCGCCGCGGCCATTGCTGCGGTCGAAGATGCCGTGCGGGCCACGCGAGAATCAGTTGCGCTCGCCGTCGCGATGGTGACCCTCTGGGGCAGCCTGATGATCGCGGCTGTTCCGGCGCTGTCGGCCTGGCTCGGATTGTCCGATCGTGCCGCCGGTGTGTGGGTTGGTGCCTCGGTCCACGAAGTCGCACAGGTGGTCGCTGCTGCATCGGTCGTCGGCGCAGGGGCCGTTGCCGTCGCTACGACGATCAAACTCATGCGCGTTGCGCTGCTTGCTCCGATGCATGTCGTCGTCGCTCGCGGTTCGGCGCAACATGACCATCAGGGAACACCGGGAATTCCCTGGTTCGTGACTGCGTTCGTGGTGGCCATCGGTGTCCGGTCGACTGGAGTTCTTGGTGCCGACGCACTCGATGTGGCAAGCGCTGCGTCGCTGTTTTTGCTGGCCATGGGCATGGTGGGCCTGGGATTCGGTGTTCGCCTGGCGACGCTGTGGCCGCTGCCTTGGCGAGTCGTCGCACTGGCCGCGACAAGCACCGCGATCGCGCTTGGCGTTTCCGGCGCGCTGGTTCTCGCGCTGCTGGCCTGACCGTCGAACGCCGTTCACCGGCGGTGGAGGATGATGGAGGGGTGAGTCCGACGCAGCCCATCCGTCGAGTGGCGATGCTGTCCGCTCACACCTCCCCACTGGAACAGCCTGGTGAGGGCGACGCGGGCGGCATGAACGTCTACGTGCTCGAGTTGTCCAAGCGGCTGGCTGCGCGTGGGGTTGAGGTGGAGATCTTCACTCGCGCCACCAGTCGGCATCTGCCCGAACGTGTGGAGGCCGGACCCGGCGTGACCGTGCATCACGTGACTGCTGGGCCGTATGAAGGACTGAGCAAGAACGATTTGCCCGCACAGTTGTGCTCATTCGTTCGTGATGTCTTGCGGGTAGAAGTCGAGTCCGAACCGGGCCACTTTGACCTCATCCACTCCCACTACTGGCTATCTGGCCAAGTTGGCACGGTCGCGCACGATCGCTGGGACGTGCCGTTGGTCCACACGATGCACACCATGGCCAAGGTCAAGAACTCGTTGCGCGCTGACGGCGATACCGAAGAACCCATCGGTCGCATCGTCGGCGAAGAGGAAATCGTGCGACTCGCCGATCGGCTGATCGCCAACACCGACGCTGAGCGTCAGGATCTTGTGCAGTTGTATGGCGCTGATCTGTCACAGGTCAGCATCGTTCATCCGGGGGTCGACACGAGCGTATTTGCCCCGCGCTCGCAGGGCGAAGCGCGTGCATCGCTCGGTCTGCCTGCCGATGCCATCGTGCTGCTATTTGCTGGACGTATCCAGCCGCTCAAAGCGCCCGACGTGCTGGTCAACGCGGTCGACATCTTGTTGGATCGCCGACCTGAACTGCGTAAGCGGTTAATCGTGCCGATCGTGGGCGGAATGTCTGGATCCGGCCTCGACCATCCGACCGCGTTGGCGGACTTGGTTCGTCAGCGCGGGCTCGACGACGTCGTCCGCTTCGAGCCGCCAGTCGTGCAGTCAGCGCTGGCACAGTGGTACGCCGCAGCAACTTTGGTGTGCGTGCCGTCGTACAACGAGTCGTTCGGTTTGGTGGCCGTGGAGGCGCAGGCCTGCGGCACCCCGGTGGTGGCCGCCAACGTCGGCGGTCTGTCTACTGCAGTCGCTGATGGCGTCAGTGGCGTCCTGGTCGACGGGCACGACCCGGCCGACTACGCAGCGGCCATCGAGAAACTGATTGATGACGAGTCGCTGCTCGCTGAGCTGGGACGCAAGGCCGTCGACCACGCTATCGGCTTCAGTTGGGACGTGACAGTTGATCGCACGCTCGCGGTCTATGAAGCAGCCCGAATTGCACACGAAGGTGGCCGCCGATGAGTCCGCGTGATGTCGTCGCCGAAACTCTGGAGCAGTCGGGGTTGGAGTTCACCGAACACCGGCCAGGCGTGTTTGATGTTGACTTGCCGGGGGAGCGCAAGCTCAAGACTGCGTGTCGGCTCGACATCGGCAAGCACGCGATGGGCATCCACGCGTTCGTCGCGCGCTGCCCCGATGAGAACTTCGAGGGCGTTTACCGCTGGTTGCTCGAACGCAACTTGAAGATGTTCGGCGTGGCCTTCGCCGTCGATTCGGCCGGCGACATTTACCTCGACGGTCGGCTGCCGTTGCACGCCGTCACGCCGGATGAGATTGATCGCATTCTCGGTGCGGTACTGACCTACGCCGACGAGTCGTTCAACGTGATCCTTGAACTCGGCTTCGCGTCGTCGATCCGCAAGGAATGGCAGTGGCGCACCGAGCGCGGCGAGTCGACAAAGAACCTGGAAGCGTTCACCCATTTGCGCCCTACAGAGGCCCAGGAGTGAGAGCTACCGTCTTCTGCGATGTGACTGATCCGTGGTCGTACATCGGTGCAACACGGTTCGAGCGGGCCGCAGCGATGTTCACGATCCTGACGGGCCAGATCGTCGATATCGCCTACCGGGCAGCCACCTCGACGCACTCAGTTGACCAAGACAGAGCCGTCGCGGCAGCGCGCATTTCAGGCATCGATCTGAACTTCGACGAGCATGTTGCAGCCGACTCCACTGACGCTTGGCGGATGCTGACCTGGGCTGGAGAAACCGATGAGGTCACCCAGCGCGATTTGCTGCATCAATTGTGGCGGGCGCATTTCCTTGAAGGCGCCGACATTGCCGACGGCTTGGTGCTGTCGAGCCGCGCTGCCTTGGCCGGGTTGCCTCTACAAACCGCTGAGGCGCTGCTCGCTAGCACCGACTATGTCGCCGATGTCGAGCGTCAGCGCGAGACGGCCATAGACATTGGTGCCACGGACCTGCCGTTCATCGTGCTTGATGGCGATCGGACGCTTGCGGGCCTGCGGTCGCAGGATGACTACCTGCAGACACTGCACCAACTCTTCCGCTCATAGACTGACCGCCATGAGCACTTTGATCCTGCTGCGTCATGGCCACAGCGAGTGGAATGCCAAGAACCTCTTCACCGGTTGGGTCGACGTCGACCTCAACGAACAGGGGCTGGCCGAAGCCGCCCGCGGTGGCGAGTTGCTGGCCGAATCGGGCCTGCTGCCTGATGTCGTCCACACTTCGCGGCTGCGCCGTGCGATCCGCACCGCCAACATCGTGCTCGACGGCTGCGATCGCCACTGGATCGACGTCAAGCGATCGTGGCGGCTGAACGAACGCCACTACGGAGCACTGCAGGGCAAGGACAAAAAGGCCACGCTTGAGGAGTTCGGCGAAGAGCAGTTCATGGAGTGGCGCCGGTCATTCTCGACCCCGCCGCCGTCGTTGGCCGACGATTCAGAGTTCAGCCAGGCCGACGATATTCGCTACGCCGATCTGCCTGACGAGCTGCTGCCGCGCACCGAGGCTCTGGCGCAAGTGATCGACCGGATGCTGCCGTACTGGTACGACCAGATCGTCCCCGACCTGCGCGCCGGCAAGACAGTGCTCGTCACCGCGCACGGCAACTCGCTGCGTGGGCTGGTCAAGCACCTCGATGGTCTCGCCGAGGACACCGTTGTGGGACTCAATATCCCCACCGGAATTCCGCTGGTCTACGACCTCGACGACGACCTGCGCCCCACCACCCCCGGCGGCCGCTACCTCGACCCCGCCGCCGCTGCCGACGCCATCGCCGCAGTAGCCAACCAAGGCCGCTGACGAGTCACTTAGTACCCCCTGAGGAGTCACTTAGTACCCACTCCTCAGGGGGTAAATGGACGAACATCGGGAGTGACGATTTCGATCTCGCGGACGTGCTGGAAGTCGCGCCGGTTGCCGGTGATGAAGCGGTCAGCGCCGACGGCGATGGCTGTTGCGAGATGCGCTGCGTCCGATGAGCGGAGTCGGTACAGAGAACGGAGCACCCCGGCGATCCGGGCGGTGCGGAGGTCGAGTGGAATGAGTGTCATCCTGCCGAGGATTGCTTCGACTCGCGGACGATTGGCGTCGTCGACGCCGGGGACCAATGTCTCTGTCGCCAGTAGCGTGGATCCGATCGGCGTACGTGAGGCATCTGACGCTGACAGGTCGATGGCCGCTAGAAGATAGTCACCGCGCGGATCGCCTTTGCTGGCGTAAATCACGATGTCTGCATCAAAGGCGTCCATCAGGTGGCGTCGCGGTCGGCGCGCAAGGCCGATACCAATTCGTCAGCAGTGGGTCCGCCTGCGGCTGGCGGAGGGAGCGGCTGACTACGTCGGTCGTCGAACTCGACCATGAGGGCGTCGACGGCGCGCATGAGATCTGCGGCCCGAGGATTTGACGGTTGAGCAGAGACAAGACGAACGGAGGGCTTGCCATTTCGGGTGATAACCACGTCGCCACCCAGTTCGGCATGGTCTAGGAGTTTCGCGAGCTGCGCCCGCGCCTCGCTCATGGTGTACGTCTTACCCATGTACATCAATGTACATTACGAGGTGGCATTGCCAGCGCCAACCGCAGCCCGCGTAGCCGTCACTGGAACTAAGTGACTCCCGACCGGGTACTAAGTGACTCGCGAGCGGGAACTAAGTGACTCCTCAGCGGGGGAGTTAGGTGTCGAGTTTGTAGCCGAGGCCGCGGACGGTGGTCAGGGTGACGGGGTTGGTGGGGTCGAGCTCGATCTTGGCGCGCAGGCGCTTGACGTGGACGTCGAGAGTCTTGGTGTCGCCCACGTAGTCCGAGCCCCACACGCGATCGATCAACTGGCCGCGGGTCAGGACTCGACCGGGGTTGCGCAGGAAGAACTCGAGTAGCTCGAACTCCTTGAGCGGGAATTTGACGTCGGCACCATCGATCGTGACTTGGTGTCGGTCGGTGTCCATGCGAATGCGACCGACCTCGAGAGCGGCATCTTCGTCAGACTCATCGACTACGCCACGGCGCAGCACGGCGCGGATGCGGGCCACCAGTTCGCGCGGCGAATACGGCTTGGTGACGTAGTCGTCGGCGCCGAGTTCGAGGCCCACCACCTTGTCTACTTCGGTGTCCTTGGCGCTGACCATGATGATCGGCACGGAGGAGCGTTGACGCAGTTGGCGGCATACCTCGGTGCCCGACAGGCCGGGCAGCATCAGGTCGAGCAGCACGATATCGGCGCCGCTGCGGTCGAACTCAGTCAGTGCATCGGGGCCGGTTTCGGCTATGGCGACATCGAAGCCTTCTTTGCGCAGCACATACCCCAGGGCTTCGCTATAGCTCGGTTCGTCCTCGACGACCAGTACGCGGGTCACGACAGAAGACCCCTCTCCTCATCTGCATCGATGCTGAACGCTGGCAGCACCAGGGTGAATGACGAACCCAATCCGGGCTCACTCCAAACTTCGACCGTTCCGCCATTGCTGGCGGCCACATGCTTGACGATCGACAGGCCCAAACCTGTACCGCCTGTGGCCCGAGCGCGTGCCGGGTCGACTCGATAAAACCGCTCAAAGATCCGCTCGACTTCTTCGGCCGAAATTCCGATGCCGTTGTCAGTGACCGTGAGCCGGATGTCGTCGCCACGGCGCTCGCCAACGACTGCGACTCGCGATCCATCCGGGCTGTAGGTGACGGCGTTCTCAACCAGGTTGCTGATCGCAGCATGAAGTTGTGCGCGGTCGCCGTGTACGAGGAGGTCTGGTTCAAGATCGACAGCGATCTGAATCTGTTTGGCCTCGGCATCCGTAGCCGAATGTTCACGCGCTTCGGACACCAACTCTTCGACCTTGATGGCCGTGGCGTTGTTGCTGCCGACGTCGTACTGCAGGCGAGACAGGTCGATGATCTGCTGCACGAGTCGAGTCAACCGATCACTCTCGATATGCATGCGCTCGGCGAACCGCGTCACGGCCGCCGGATCGTCCTTGGCCTCCCCAACGGCTTCGGCGAGTAGATTCAACGCCCCAATCGGCGTCTTGAGTTCATGGCTCACATTGGCGACGAAGTCGCGCCGAATCGCTTCCACCCGCGCTGCCGATGTGCGGTCTTCGACAAGCACCAAGATCAGCCGTGAGGTGAGCGGAGCAACCCGGGCCCTCACATGCAGCACGGGGCCCCGCTCGGGTTCGATCACGAGGTCTTCGGCTTCACGAATCTGTCCGTCCCGCCGCACTTGTCGGACCAGGTCCATGAGCGCGGTGGGTCGCAAGGTGTCGTTATGCACCAGTCCCAAGGCATAGGCGGGAGCGGACGCTTTGACGACCGTGTCATCGCTGGCGACTAGAACTGCAGACCACGAGAGCACGGACAGCACTGATTCGGCACCAGGGGGAACAAGTGGCGGAGTGGCTGCGGCAGGCACGGCAGCCTGGCGACGTTCGCTGAAGGCCCAGATGTAGGTAATCGCTGCGCCTAGTACGGCGCCGACTGCCCCGGCGAGGATGATGTCACTCGCGATGCCTTCCATGTCTTGATCGTAGGCCGTCTGTTCACCTGCGGTCGCGTCCGCAGACCTGCTGCAGCAGGCCTTTCGTGCGTTGTTCACGCGCCGTTCACCGCAGGTCGCCGCTCGTTCACTTAGGTTGCCTAACGTTCAAGACATGCGAGATCAGTACTACGAACAGCTTGACCAAATCATCGACGAGTTGGTCCAACTCACCGGCGCCGTCCGACGATCCGTCTCAGACGCCACCAAGGCGCTGCTGGAGGCGAACGGCCAGCTGGCCGAGTTGGTCATCGACGGCGATCGCGTGATTGACGAATCGACCGACGCGATCGAGGAGCGGGCGCTGCTGTTGCTCGCCACCCAGCAGCCCGTCGCCACCGACCTGCGCCAACTCGTTGCGACGCTGCGGCTGGTTTCGGACTTGCAGCGCATGGGCGCGATGTCGGTACACGTCGCCAAGGTCGCCCGTCGTCGGCTCCCCGCCGTCGCGGTACCCGAAGAACTGCATCAGACCTTCTGGTCGATGGCAGAGGTCGCCGATCAGATGATCGACTCGGCCGCCCGGATTGTGGCCGATCGCGACGTCAAATCGGCGCTGCGCCTCGAAGATGACGACGACGAGATGGACCGGCTGCGCAAGGACCTATTCCATGTTCTGCTCGACGGCACCTGGACCCACGGCGTCGAATCAGCCGTCGACGTAGCGCTGCTTGGCCGCTACTACGAGCGGATCGGCGATCACGCCGTGTCGATGGCGCGTCGCGTTGTCTACTTGGTGACCGGCCAGTTGGCCTGAACCCCACGAGTGGGTTCGGTTCAATTGGCGGGTACGACGCTCTCGTAGGTCGCGCTGCGGGCCACGGTGGGCGCCTCGACGACGGTGTCCTTCGCGTCGCTGAACGTGAAGGTGAACGTGACGTAGGCGCCGGCCTTGGCGTTGGAGAGAACCTTGAACGCGTTGTCGGCGGTCGAGCCGAGCGTCACGATGCGGCCCGGGGCGATGACGATCTCGCTGGCCGGCGGCTCCATCTTCAGCTGCTGGCCGCCTGCGTTGATCGTGACGCCGGTCAGCGTCTGCTCGGCGTCGGTCTTGTTAACGAGGCCAGCCGAGACGACAGCGGTGCCGGACTCGTCGGCGACCAGAACTGTGTTCATCGCATCGACGTCGCCACGGACATTGGCGCCCTCGGCGGCCTGGTACTGCTGGTTGGTCTGCGCGCTGAAGCTGGTGCCGCAAGCGCCGAGTGCGAGCACAGCGGCAGAGGCGAGTGCAGTAGCGGTGACACGGCGGCGGAGTGTGGGGGTGCTCACGGATCAGTCTTTCGGTCGGCGGACACGGACAGAATCTGTCCACCACGATGCTATCGGAGGAGCCGTCAACGTCTGTCATTGACCTTCGTCGGACCCCTCTGCTATGGGCTCCATACCCCGAATGGGCCGAAATCGCAGTGAGTGTGACGTGTTATCCTGGTCACCTACGAAAGGTGACATCTTCATGGCTTTCACGGTTGGCGAAACCGTTGTTTACCCAAATCACGGCGCTGCAGTCATTGAAGACATCGTGAACCGGACGATCAAGGGTGAAGACCGCGAGTACCTGGTGCTCCGCATTGTGGCTCAGCCCGATCTGGTGGTGCAGGTTCCGTCGTGCAACGTCGATCTCGTGGGTGTCCGCGACGTCGTTGACGAGGCGGGGCTGGAACGTGTCTTCGGTGTTTTGCGCGCTGAGCATGTCGAGGAGCCGACCAACTGGTCGCGCCGATACAAGGCGAATATGGAGAAGTTGCACAGCGGCGACGTCCTCAAGGTTGCCGAGGTCGTTCGCGATCTGTGGCGCCGCGATCACGAGCGCGGACTGTCGGCCGGCGAGAAGCGCATGCTGGCCAAGGCTCGCCAGGTGCTCGTTTCCGAGCTCGCGCTGGCTGAGAAGACCAATGAGGACAAGGCCGAACTGCGGCTTGAAGAAGTCCTAGCTTCCTAAATAGCTCACGCTGCGGCGCTGGTGCTCAACCCTGAAGGTTGAATACCAGCGCCGTTGCTATTGCTGCGATGCCTTCGCCGCGACCGGTGAGTCCCAATCCGTCGGTGGTTGTCGCCGAGACGCTGACCGGAGCACCCAGTGCCTGGCTCAGGACCTGCTGGACCTGTTCGCGTCGAGGCGTCAGGCGCGGGCGATTGCCGATGACTTGAACTGAGACGTTGCCAACCCGCCAACCCGCTTGATTTAGTCGGCGCGCAGTCTCAACCAGGAAGTCGCTGCCGTGGGCGCCAGCCCAATCGGCGTCAGCGGTGCCGAAGTGGCTGCCGATGTCGCCCATTCCGGCCGCCGACAGCACAGCGTCGACGATCGCGTGCGCGACGCAGTCGCCATCGGAATGTCCTTCAAGCCCGTGGGTCTCGTCGGGCCATTCCAGGCCGGCTAGCCAGAGAGGCCTGCCTTCGACCAGTCGGTGAACGTCGGTGCCGATGCCGATCCGCGGTTGACTCACGGTTTGATCATGCCGCACAACCCGGGCCGGATGTCACCAACGCTCGGTGTCTGGCGGTAGTGGCGTTGAGTGCGGGCGGATGACGTAGACGATGCCGCCACTGCCGGATTGCCACGCTTTCTCGAACTGTGCGCGGCTGTACGTGCGCTTCACCGTTGAGTCTTTCGGTGCGGCCGGATCGTTCACAATCACCTTGCCGCTGGAGGTGAAGCCGCGAATCACCACGATGTGGCCCGGCGTGGACGTCAGGGGAGCGCCGGTGAGTCCTCCCTTTTTGAATGCGATGCTCGCGGCCAATGGGATGCCCGCCTGAATGAAGCGCTCGGCATCTCGCAGGGAGGTCAGTCGCGTGACCGAAGCATTGGCGCCAAAACGCCCGGCGTAAGCGGTGGTGAAGGACCAGTTTCCGGTGCCCTCGTATCGGTAGTCATAGCTGTAGCGCGCCGCGTGGTCGACGTAGCCCTGCTTCTCCTTGGTCCAGGCGTAGTCGGCCGCCGGAGGCGCTAGCTGGAAGTAGCGCATCAGCATCGTGGCCGACGTCGGCGAACACCACGCGGCGCCGCCGCCGTCGTAGGTGGTGTGGTGCTTGCGGTGAGTCATCTGCGACAGCATTGGCACAGCGAGATCGATCGTCTTGGTCATCGTGGTCTTGCTCGTGGCTGGAGCACGCGTCGAGAAGTTCGCGGCCACGGCGGTGACGGCTCCAACAACGGGTGCAGAATCTTTCGTCGACGATCTGCGTAGCGTGATGCGCAATTGATACGACGTGAACGATTTGCCCGAGTTTGCCTTTAACGTGTCGACGGAGACCTTCGTCAGGTCATCGCTTTGAGTTGTTCCCGATCGACGCTTGACCGGTTTGGTGGCATTCGACCACTCGGCAAGTGTGTCCCAGGATCCGGTGGTGGAGCCCTTGCGCACACGAGCCTCAACGACGACCCAGTTGCCAGTCTTGGTGGTGGCTCGCCAGGTAGGGATGAGGTTCGTGGCCGAGTAGTCGAGCTTCGTCCACGGTGACGTCCAACTGGACGAGGTGCCGCCTGCCATGCGTACCGCCCCGCCACTAATGGTCGCGTTCGACAGCGCGCCGCGGGCGAAGTCTGAGCTGGACTCCCACCGTTGGTAGGTGGCGCGGTCGCTCGCAGCCTGTGCCGGTGCGGTCAGGCTGGTCACGGTGACGATCGCGGCAGTGCCAACGACGAACAGCATGCGATGGGGAAGGAGACGCATCACGCAAGCGTATGTGACTTGTGGGGCAATTGGTACTGCGGGGATTTCGGGGGAATCGCTTGGGCCGATAGGGTTCGGACGTGGTCTTTGCGCTCTATGACACCGCTACACGGTCGGTCACGCCTTTTGAACCGGTACAACCGGGCAAGGTGTCGATCTATCACTGCGGTCTCACGGTGCAGGGCCCGCCGCATATCGGCCATATCCGCAAGGAAGTGGTCTTCGATGTCTTGCGGCGTTGGCTGACTCGCGGAGGCTACGACGTCACGATCGTTGCGAACGTCACCGACATCGACGACAAGATCTTGGCCAAGGGCGCCGAGCAAGGGCGTCCCTGGTTCGCCATCTCCTATGAGAACGAGCGCGCACTGCACGCTGCCTATGAGGTGCTGGGTTGCATTCCGCCCACCTACGAACCTCGCGCCACCGGCCACGTGCCGGAAATGATCGAGATGATGCAGGTCCTGATCGAACGCGGTCACGCCTACGCAGCCGACGATGGTTCAGGCGACGTCTACTTCGACGTGCGCTCCTGGCCCGCATATGGACAGCTGTCGAACCAGAAGGTCGACGACATGCAGGCCGCCGAGGATGCGCCGCCTGAAGGCAAACGCGATCCGCGCGACTTCGCGCTGTGGAAGGGCCGCAAGGCCGGCGAGCCCGACTCAGCGTCCTGGCCGACGCCGTGGGGCCGCGGACGACCCGGCTGGCACCTGGAGTGCTCGGCCATGGCTGCCAAGTACCTAGGGCACGAGTTCGACATCCACGGCGGTGGACTCGACTTGCGTTTTCCGCATCACGAGAACGAACTCGCTCAGTCCACTGCGGCAGGCCAGAAGTTCGCGAAGTACTGGATGCACAACGCAATGCTCAACCTCTCGGGCTCCAAGATGAGCAAGTCCGTCGGCAACACGTTGACGGTGAGCGAAGTCGTCAAGCGGGTTCCCGCGATTGCCCTGCGCTACTACCTCGTCTCGGCCCACTACCGGTCGATCCTGGAGTTCAGCGAAGAAGCACTTCAGGAAGCAGCCACCGCATTTGGTCGCATCCAGGGCTTCGTGCAGCGCGCCGCCGAACTAGTGGGCGCGGGCGACCTGGGCGAACCGACGCTCGTGTTCGCCGCAGCTATGGACGATGATCTGGCCACTCCCACGGCCATCGCCGAAATTCAACGAGTTATCGCAGAAGGTAACCGGATGCTTGGCGACGGAGCGTCTGACGAATTGCGATCCTGCCTAGCGGCTGTGCGGTCAATGCTTGACGTGCTGGGCCTTGACCCGTTCTCTGATGTGTGGGCTGCAACGTCAGGCGGTGACGGAGCGCGCGAAGCCGTTGATTCGCTCGTCGCGGCGCTGCTCGAACAACGCGCCGAAGCACGCGCCAACAAAGATTTCGCCACCGCCGACCGAGTCCGCGATCAGCTCGCGGCCGCTGGCGTTGAGGTGGAAGACACTCCGCAAGGTCCACGCTGGACCGTGAAGGGAAGTAACTGATGGCCGGCAATAGTCAGCGCCGAGGCGCGATCAAGAAGACCGGTAAGGGCAATCCCACTGCCGGGTCCGGCGGCCGTCGTCGCAAGGGGCTCGAAGGCAAGGGGCCGACGCCGAAGGCCGAAGAACGGCCCAATCACAAGGTCTACAAGATGGCCAACGCTGCGGCCAAGCGTGAACAGGCGCGTCCCAAGCGCAAGCCGGGCTCGGGTTCGGAGTGGGTCGCTGGCCGCAATCCCGTGGTGGAACTGATGCGCGAGAGCGTGCCGATCGACAAGTTGTATGTGGCCGATGGCATTGAGCGTGATGACCGGCTCAAGGAAATTTTCCGGTTGGCAGCTGAGCAACATGTCAACATCTTGGAGATCACCCGATCCGAGCTCGACAAGCTGACGTTGGGTGCTGTCCACCAGGGCGTTGCTGCCAAGTTGGACCCGTTCGTGTACTCCTCGCTGGAGGACATTCTTGCGGCAGCCGCCGAACGCGGTGAGCACCCGCTCGTGGTGATGTTGGATGGCATCACCGATCCGCGCAATCTGGGTGCCATCATCCGGTCCGCATCGGGCTTCGGCGCTCACGGTGTCGTGATCCCCGAACGTCGCGCGGCTCAGATCACCGCTGCCGCCTGGAAGACCTCGGCCGGTGCTGCTGCGCGTGTTGCTGTCGCTCGGGTCACGAACCTGACGCGTGCGCTCAATGAGTTGAAGGACGCGAACCTGATGGTCATTGGTTTGGCCGCCGATGGCGACGTCGCCCTGCCCGATTCTGAACTGCTGGACGGGCCGCTGGTCGTGGTGATTGGCAGCGAAGGCAAAGGCCTGTCACGTCTAGTGGGCGAGACCTGCGATCAGATCGTCAGTATCCCGATGGGTGGCGGCTTGGAGTCACTTAACGCCGGTGTCGCCGCTGGCGTCGCCCTCTACGCCGTCGGTCGCGCCCGAGCCTGATTTCCACAGCGACATGGGGCGATCGAGGTAATCCACAGAGCGACACTTTCGGGCTGTAGTTCGACGAGACAGGCTGGAATCTTGGTGCCATCAATGTCACGATGGCGAGGTGTTCGAGGTGAACGAACCACAAGTGTGGACCCTGATCGGAGTTTTCGCGTCCGGGCTATTTGGCATGCTCACACTGATGTCGACCATGTTCGTCCGGATCGTTCGGACCGAAGTCGGGTCGATTCGTGGCCAACTCAGTTCCGAGATCGGGTCGGTTCGAAGTGAGATCGGGTCGGTCCGTGGCCAGCTGAGTTCCGAGATCGAGTTGGTCCGTGGCCAGCTGAGTTCCGAGATCGAGTTGGTCCGTGGCCAACTGAGTTCGGAGATCGGGTCGGTTCGCGGCCAGGTCAGTTCGGAGATCGGGTCGGTTCGAAATGAGATCAGGTCTGTGAGGAATGAGATTGGTTCGGTTCGAAATGAGGTCGAGTCGGTTCGTGGCCAACTCAGTTCCGAGATTGGCGGGCTGCGCAGTGAGATGCACAGCGAGTTCAAGGCCGTGCGCACCGACATCAAACGCGTCGAAGAGGTCATGTCGACCCGTTTTGAACATCTCGAACGCGATGTTGCGGTGATCAGTCGCAAAGTGTTCGACGATCCACCTGCGGCCTAGCCGAGTACGCGGTCCAGGTAGGGGTTGCTGAATAACCGCTGCGGATCGAGTTCATCGCGGATCGCCACAAAGTCATTGAATCGGCTGTAGCGCTGAGCGAAATAGTCGGCGCCGAGCGTGTGCATCTTGCCCCAGTGCGGGCGTCCCTCGTGCGAGGTGAAGATGTCTTGCGCAGCAGCGAAGTATGCGGTGGGGTCGTTGCGCCAGTAATGGTGCACTGCGACATAGCAGTTGTCGCGCTCGTGACCGGTGGACATCCACACGTCGTCGGCGGCGGTGAATCGCACCTCGATCGGGAACGAGATGTTCTCGTGACCTGCGCCGAACCAGCCCTGCAGTTCGGAAATGACGTCGGTCAGTGCCGCCCGCGGCATCGCGAACTCGGACTCACGGAACTTCACCGTGCGGGGCGACACGAACACGTCGAAGGAGTCCGAGGTGTATTCGCGGGCGCCGAGCAGCGAGCCAGAAATGTTGTTGATGCGCGGCACCAGATTGCGGCGTTTGGCGGCGATGCGGTTGACCCGCTCGTAGACGGTGTTGCTCAAGAACTCATCGTCGAGCCAATGCTTGAACTTGCCGAGCGGCTTGGGCTGGGTGCCTTCCGGAACTCGGTTATTGCGCTTAATCAGCGCCTTCTCAGTGTGCGGGAACCAATAGAACTCAAAATGGTCGTTTTCTTCGACCAGTTCAGGTAGCCGGTCGAGTACCTCGGGCAGGGGCATCGGCTCTTCGCGGGCATGCAGCAAGAAAGCCGGAACACATTGCAGCGTGACCTCGGTGATGATGCCCAGCGCGCCCAAGGTGACGCGAGAGGCGCCGAACCAGGGGTGGTTTTCGTCGATCTCCAGCACGTCACCGGCGGCGGTGACGAGTTGCACCCCGCGCACTGCGTTGGAGATGCCGTGCAGTTTGTGGCCGGTGCCGTGGGTTCCGGTGGAGACTGCGCCAGCGACCGACTGTGGATCGACATCACCGAGATTGGGCAGCGCGAGGCCGAGAGCTTTGAGTTGCGGATTCAGATCGTGCAGCGACAGGCCAGCCTGAACGCGAACCTGACCGGATTCGACGTCGGTCGCAAGCACCTTGTTCATCCGGCCCAGGTGCAGCAGCACGCCCTCGGTCGCGGCGATGGGAGTGAATGAATGCCCTGCGCCGTAGGCCTTGACGGTCAGGCCATCGCGCGCCGCTTCGCGCACAATGGTCTGCACTTCGGCCGTGCTGGCCGGTTGTGCCTGTCGGGCGGGCGTGGTCTTGACGCTGCGGCCCCAGTTTTCCCAACTCGTCATCCGAAATTCTTTCCTTCGCCTCGGTAGGTCGGCAGCACCTCGGTGCCGCCGTTCGCGTCGACCAGAACCACCTGATTGAACCGCTCACACATTTCGCCGGCCTTAGCGTGCCGCATGACCACCCGGTCGCCGACCTTGAGTTCCGCTGCGGCCTTGCCCTTCACCGGGGTCTGGACTTCGCCAGCGCCCTCGGTACCGATGAGCTCCAGACCTTCGGGCCAAGTGGGCGTGGGTAGCCGGTTCTTGTTCGCCGGACCGGAAGCGATGTAGCCGCCGGAGAACAAGGTGGCGATGTCGTCGGCAGGCTTGCGCACGACGGACAACAGGTAGAACGCAGCTGGACGTGCTTCGAATGTGTCGTACTTATCGAACAGCGTCGGCGTGAAGAGGCCCGAACCCGCGGTCAGTTCGGTGATCGCGGGATCTGTTCCGGTCGCTTCCAGGCTTCCGGTGCCACCGGCGTTGACGATCTCCAACTCGGCAATCTTCTGCACAGCCTCGACAATCTGCCCGCGTCGCTGATGCAGTTCCTTGTTGGACTTTGATTTCACCAGGCGCACGGCCGGCGAAGTGTCGGGCAGGCCTGCGATCTGTGCGTCGTAGAACATCAGTCCGACCAGCTTGAAGCCTGGTCGTTTGACGATGGCTTGAGCCACTTGCGTCGCCTGTTCGACGGAATGGACCGGGCTGCGCCGCACGCCGAGGTGTGCCGGGCCGATCTTCAACGAAGAGTCGATATCGAGGCACACGCGCACCTCGGGATGGTTGGCGCCGAGTGCCGCGTCGATGAGCTCCAGTGCTCCGGTGCCGTCGACCATCAGCGTGATTGACGCGCGGCGCTGGTCGTTCGCGACCAGATCCCGCAGCGCAGCGACGTCGGCTGTGGGGTAGGCCAGCAGGATGTCGTTGTGGCCGAGATCGGCCAGCCAGTTGGACTCAGCAAGCGAATACGACATGATCCCGGCGAAGCCGTCGAGCGCAAGAGTTCGACCGATGATGTCGCGCACCCGCACCGACTTGCTGGCCACACGCACCGGCACACCATTGGCACGGCGCAGTAGGTCTGCGGCATTGGCCCACAAAGCCTCGGCATCGATGACGGCTAGCGGGGCACTCAGGTCGGCAGTTGCATTGAGCATTCGCTCGAACGGGGGCACCGCAACAGTATGGCTGATGTGTTGAGTACGCAGGGTGGGCGCAGAGCAAACCGGCTATGGTGACTATTTCTGACAGCATTTCCCAAATATCAGGAGTTGCAGTTTCATGCGGCTATCCCCCATTTTTTCTGCCCGTCACCTAGTTGCTGCCCTCGCCTTGTCGTCCACTTTCGCGCTTAGCGGATGTGGTGATGACGCTAAGAATGAACCGAAGGCAGACGCAGGAGATAAGGCAGCTAAGTCTGATGACTCTGCCGGCGCCTCGTCGGGCAGCATTCAGATCGGTGACCGCACTATCGCTTTCACGCCGCAAATGTGCTCAAGCTACGGCGAAGAGACCCTGATTAGCGGACCCGGAAAGGACGCGGACGGCACTCCGGTGTGGGTCGATCTTGATTCCATGTCGGCGAGCACGGGTGAACTGCGTGTCGACATTGGAAGCGACAAGAAGTTCTCCAGCAGTGACGACATCATCCGGGCAGCCCCCGACACCGGCGACTTCTCCGTCGCGCCGAATTCTGATGGATTCATCGTGAAGGGCGTGTTCAAGGACGGCAACAA